>NZ_JCAFTW010000006.1:0-299082 GCF_059370655.1 Stenotrophomonas sp. YJH_SMC_133
AGCCTCAGTGCCGACCAACGGTCGGCACCCACCAGGGCAGGCCGGGCAGTAGAAGCCGCTCGGCAGTAGATCCACGCCATGCGTGGATGGCTGGGCCAGCCTCAGTGCCGACCAACGGTCGGCACCCACCAGGGCAGGCCCGGCAGTAGAAGCCGCTCGGCAGTAAATCCACGCCATGCGTGGATGCTTTGCCTGGAAGGAATTCTAAAGCTCCAGCACCCGCCGGTAACTCAACGGCCCACGCCCATCGCGCAGTCCCAACCGCAGCTCGAGTCCGGTGGCCGGTAGCACTTCGCCGTCGCTGGGCAACATCGCCCACCCGGCGCCCGGCTGCCAGGCGCGTACCTCGAATCGCTGCACATCCTGCGCCACCGCGATCCCCTTTGACGGATCCGGTGCGGGCAAGGGGTAGCGATCCGTCGCAGCGCCACTGGCCCGCCACAGCGTGCTTCCCTGTCGCCACCAGCGAACACGTTGCCAGCGCAACCCGTCGCTGCCCAAGCTGCGGGTGATCTCCAGCGCGAAGCTTCCATCCGGATGCCGTTCGCTCACCAGTGAAGGGGGTAGCAGGCGCTGAGGCTGATCCGCCGGGCGCACTGCGCCGTTCATCAGCGCGTCGTCGGCACGCATCTCGATGTCGCGCTGGAACTGCTGCAGCACGCGCAGCGCCGTCGTGGTCTCGGCATCGGCCCGGCGCAGGCGTTGGTCGCTGCTGGCCAAGCTGTCCAGCGCACGCCAGCAGATCAGTGCCAGCACGCCCATGATGGTGATCGCGATCATCACCTCGATCAGGGTGAAACCTGCTGCGGAATGCTTCATTGCGCCGCCGTCCACGGCAGCTGCATCCGCGCCAGCGATTGCCGCGGCGCATCTTCGGCCACCACGCTGAGTTCCAGTTGTGGCTGTCCGTCACTCCCTGTGCCGATATGCTGCAGCACCAGGAAACTGCTGCGCCCCTGCACGCAGCGCTGCCGTGCATCCTGCGGCGGCTGCCCGGCCAGGCGCAGCTCCTGCCAGCGGTCCTGCGCACACATCAGTGCCAGCCGACGGTCGCGCAGGCGCGATTGATCATCGGTCGCCACCGCCACCGAACGCATCACCGCCGCCAGCGCAATCGAAACGATCGCCAATGCGATCAGCACTTCGATCAGGGTGAACCCGCGCATGTTCCGCTTCACTGCACGACCTGCAACTGTCCGCTGCCATCATCACGAAGACGCAGCTGGCGACCCTGCAACGACAGCCTCAGCTCCCACGCCACGCCGATCCACTCCGGGCTCAGTTCAATCGGCGTGGTCGGTTGCACCGCGATACCCGCCGGTTGCCATTGCTGCGGACGCAGAAGGTCATCGCGCTGCACGTCAACCCAGCGGGTGCCCTCGCGGCGGCTGAAGCGGTAGCCGGCGGCGTCGGCCTGCCAGCGCAGGGGGCGGCCATCGATGCGCGCCTCGTCGCGCGCCACCTGCAGGCGCTGCGCCAGCCGTTCAGCTTCCTGTCGCAGCTGCCGGCCCGGGTCGAGCAGGCTGCCCAGGCCCAGGCCGATGCCCGCCGTGCAGATGCCGATGATCACCAGCACCACCATCAGTTCCAGCAGGGTGAAACCACGCGGCACGTGCTGCATCGACGTTGCCTCCTGTCCAGGTCGATGCCTGCCAGCGTAGGCCTGCATGATGAAACAAAAGCGTCAGCGGCAGCTGCTAGCGTGGGCAGACACGAACGTGGCGATGGTGCGGAACATGGATGGCAGGTGCTGGGATCGCAATCGCATACTGACCCTGCTGGCGGCGACGCTGCTGCTGGCGGTGGTGGCCTATTGGGGCGTGACCCTGTCTGCGGTGACACCGACGGCGGCGGCCAGCGAAACGCACGCAGAGGCCCCTGCACGCCCCCTGTTCGATGCAGTGGCCAGCCTGCCGCTGGTGCGGTTGCTGTCCCCCGGTGCGGTGCAGACCGAGGTGGTCGTGCTGGGCGTGATGGCCGGCGACCACGCGCCACTGGCGCTGCTTTCGGTGGATGGCCGTCCTGCCGAAGCCTACGTGCCGGGCCAGCGGTTGGGGCCCTGCACGGTTCTCGCCAGCATCAGCGCCAACGCGGTGGAGCTGAACCAGGCGGGGCAGTTGCGCAGCCTGCCGGTGCCTGGGCTGCCGCCCGTGCCGAGCGATGGCATCGTGCCCGCGGCACCGTAGTGCCGAGCCTACGCTCGGCTGCGTCTGGAAGAACAGTCGAGCCTGGCTCGACTCTACAGAATCCTGCCGAGCGATAGCTCGACCCTTCAAATCCTGCCAGGCGTGGGCTCGGCCCTACGGCCGCGCAGGCTCATCGCGCCGGACGCTGCGGTACCACCGAACGACCAAAGGCATCGCCCATGCGCTGTCGCGTGCCTTCGAGGTTGTACTGCATCAGCTGGTTGCCCGGCTGCCGCATCAGCCGTTCGGCCTCCGGCAATGCCGGTGACTTCGCTGCTTTCGATGCCGGCGCCAACTTGCGCTGCAGGCAGTCCCAGGCCGGAATGCGCTCGCCATTGACCTGTACTTCGATGCAGGGCGCGGCGTCTTCCTGCTTCTTCGCCTCGTCGGCGCGCACCGGGGCCAACACCAGCAGCAAGGCAAGGGCGAGGGCAGCGCGCAGTTCCACCATCAGTGATTCACGCATCTCGAATCTTCCGCAGCAATCGACGTTCTGCAATGAAGACGTGTGGAGAAGGCAGGGTCCGCCTGCGTACGTTGCGGTGCCGTCAAAAGATGACAGTGCTGTCACAAAACTGTTGGCGGTTTTGACGCGACGTACACGTCCTGTTGGTAGACCCACGCGCCGCTCCATGGCCCTTTCCTTCGATACGACGCGATGCCTTCGATGACTCCTGTTCCGTGCCGAGCCGTCCGCCTCCCGCTGCGCCTGCATCCGCTGGTGCTGGCCCTGGCGGCGCTGCCGCTGCCGCTGTTCGCGCAGGAGGCGGCACCCGCGCCCAGCGTGAACATCAATGAGTACATCGTGCGCGGCAACACCGTGCTCGATCCGCGCCAGATCGAACGCGCGGTCGAGCCCTTCCTCGGTCCGGGAAAGACCCTGGCCGATGTCGAGAAGGCACGCGATGCCGTCAATGCGCTGTACCAGCAGGCGGGGTACCAGTCGGTCTACGTGGAGTTGCCCGAGCAGCAGGTCAGTGGCGGCGTGGTGCTGCTGAAGGTACAGCAGACACCGATTGGCCAGCTGCGGGTCGTGGGGACGAAGCACGAATCGCCCGAACGCATCCGCGAACGCGTACCGGCACTTGCCGAGGGCAAGGTGCCGGACTTCGACCAGGCGCAGAAGGAACTGACCGCACTGAATGAGGGCGGGCGTCGCCAGGTGATGCCGCTGGTGCGCGAAGGCCAGGTGCCGGGCACGATGGATGTGGACCTGCAGGTCGAAGAGAAGTCGCCGTGGCGTGCCAGCGCGTCACTCAACAACGACCACAGCGCCGACACCGAGAAGCTGCGCCTGAGTGCGTCGCTGGCCTACGACAACCTGTGGAAGCGGGGGCACAGCGCCAACATCGGCGTGTACCTGGCGCCGGAAGATACAAAGCAGGCCAAGGTGTTCTCGGCCTCGTACACGATGCCGTTCGAAGGCACGCCGTGGAGCCTGGAAGGTTCCGGCTACAAGTCCGACAGCCGCGTGCTGAACGCGGGCGGACAGGTCGGTACCGGCACCGGAACCAATGTGATCGGCAACGGCCATTCGATCGGTCTCAAACTCAACTATCGACTGGCCGGCAGCAGCCAGTGGTGGCGCCAGCTCAGCCTCGGCGTGGACTTCAAGGACACCGAGGAAGACACGCAGATGGGCAAGGAGAGCCTGAAGACGCCGCTGAAGTACGCGCCGATCACCCTGGGGTTTGTCGGTGTGCGCCAGGGCGAGCAGGATCAGTTGAGTATCAATACGCAGCTGGTGGCCGGTACCCGTCGGCTGTTCGGCTATGGCAGTGATGCCATCGGGTTCGGGCAGAAGCGCTACTGGGCAGACCCCAGTTTTGTCGCGTTCAAGGCGGAAGTCGCCAACACGCACACGTTCAGCAGCGACTGGCAGTGGTATGCACGCGGCTCGTTGCAGGTGACCGATGCGCCGCTGGTGTCGGCAGAGCAGTTCGCCGCTGGTGGCATGTACACCGTGCGCGGCTATCTGTCGGCCGAGGCGATCGGCGATTACGGCGGCCTGGCCAGCCTGGAATGGCGCACGCCTGCGTGGTCGCTGTGGAGCGGCACCGACCTGCGTGTCTACAGCTTTGCCGACGCGGCCTACCTGCGCCTGCGCCAGCCGCTGCCCGAACAGCGCGACAAGTACAACCTGGCCTCGGTCGGTCTGGGCGCGCAGCTGCGCCTGGGTGAACACCTCCAACTGCGCCTGGACTACGCCTGGCCGTATGCCGATGGCCCGGTCACGCGCAAGGACGACCCACGCCTGCATTTCAACATCAGCACCAGTTACTGACCCTTCCCTTGAACATGCGTTCTCCGGAGACCCTTCGCATGGACCGTTTGCTTTCCCGAGTGTTGTTGCTGCTGGCCGCGCTGGTTGCGCTGCCGGTCGCTGCGGCCGATGCCAATTGGTGGCAGGCCGAATGGAAGTACCGCAAGCCGATCACTGTCGACGCCGGCCCGCAGGGCGCGGGCCTGGCCGGTGATCCGGGTCGCACGCCGCTGCTGCTGCGCCTGCACACCGGCAACTTCGGCTTCGACGGCACCCAGGATGCGGGCAACGACCTGCGCTTTGTCTCGGGTGATGGCCGCACCGTGCTGGCCCACCAGATCGAACAGTTCGATCCCAAGCTGGGCCTGGCCCTGGTCTGGGTGGACGTGCCGGCGGTCAGCGCTGCGGCACCGCAGACGATCTGGATGTACTACGGCAATGAAAAGGCCCCCGCCAGCGGCAACGGCCAGCAGGTGTTCGATCCGGACTATACGCTGGTCTACCACTTCGCCGAGGCCAATGCGCCGGCACGCGACGCCACCGCTTATGGCAACAATGCCGGTGCCGTGGTGCCGCCATCGGAAGGCTCGGTGATCGGCCGCGGCGTTCAGTTGGGTGCAGCCCCGCTGCCGCTGCCGGCCAGCGCATCGCTTGCGCAGGAGGCGGGCGCGCCGCTCACTGTTTCGGCCTGGATCAAGCCAGGCAGCAACAACGCTGCACAGGCGATCTACGCGCGTCGCGACGGTGCGTCCGAACTGGTGCTGGGTATCGAAAACCGGGTGCCGTTCGTGCAGCTCAATGGCCAGCGCAGCACGCTGGCGCAGCCGATTCCGGAAGGGCAGTGGGCGCATGTCGCGCTGACCGCAGAGAAGGGTGCACTGCAGTTGTACCTCAATGGCCGCGTGGTCGCCCAGCTGAGCGGCGAGCTGCCGGCGCTGACCACCGCGCCGGTGGTGGGCGCCGATGCGCCGGGCGCGGTGCAGCCGCTGGCCAGCTTCGAAGGCGCGCTGGATGAGCTGCGTATTTCGCGCGTGGCACGACCGGCCGCGCTGCTGCTGGCCGATGCCACTGCGCAGGGCGCCGACTCGCGCCTGATCAGCTACGGCGCCGACGAACAGTCCGCCGGGCAGAGCCACTTCGCCTTCATCCTCAAGGCGATGCCGTTCGACGCCTGGGTGGTGGTCGCCATCCTCGGCCTGATGATGCTGCTGTCGTGGGCGATCATGATCGCCAAGGGGCGGCACTTCGGCCGTACCAGCAAGGCCAATGCAGTGTTCACCGAGAGCTTCGGCAAGCTGTCGGGTGTGCCGCTGCGCACCCTGTCCGACATGGACCGCCAGGGAAAGGCACCCACCGCGATGCACGACGGTTCGCTGTGGCGCATCTACCAGGTGGCCATCGATGAAATGCAGCAGCGCCACCAGCGCGACGGCAATAGTGGTTATCTCAGTGGCGCCACCATTGCGGCGATCCGCGCCTCGATGGATGCGGTGATGGTGCGCGAGCAGGAAGCGATGGCGCGGCGCATGAACTGGCTGTCGACCACCATCGAAGGCGCGCCGTACGTGGGCCTGTTCGGTACCGTGATCGGCATCATGCTGGTGTTCGTGGTGGCGGCAATGGCTGGCGCGGTGGACATCAATTCGGTGGCGCCCGGCATGGCGGCGGCGCTGCTGTGTACCGCTGCCGGCCTCGGCGTCGCGATCCCGGCGCTGTTCGGCTACAACTACCTGGGCGCGCGTGCCGAAGCGATCGGTGCGGACATGGCAGTGTTCATCGACGAGTTCGCCGCGCGCCTGGCCGAAGAGCAGGACGGGCGCGGCCCGGCCGCGGTCCAAGGCTGAGGGGCGCACCATGGGCCAGAAGGCGAAGTTCGGCATCAAGAAGCGCGAGAAGGGTATCAACGTGACGCCCTTCGTCGACGTGCTGCTGGTGGTGCTGGTGATCTTCATCCTGACCAGCAACGCCTCCATCCCCGGCATCGAGGTCAACCTGCCGAAGGCCAGCAACAGCGTCGCGCTGGAGAAGCCGAAGACCAAGGCGATCACCATCGACCCCAGTGGACAGGTGTTCCTGGATGCCTACCCGGTGACGATGGCCGAACTGGAAGACCGGCTGCGCACCGAGCGCGCGACCACGCCGGATTTCCCGGTGATCGTGCGCGGTGATGCGCAGGTGCAGTACGCCCGCGTGGTCGAGGTGCTGGACCTGCTGCGGCGGCTGGAGCTGGCCCAGGTCGGCCTGGTCACCGGCAAGGCGCAGGGCTGAGGCATGACGGCCCATCAACCCCCTCGGCCGGAGCCCGGCATGCGCGGCCGCCAGTTGCTGGTGACCGTCGCGCTGGTGCTGGCCGCGTTGCTGGTGCTCGGCATCGCCGTGTGGTGGATGCTGTTCAGGGACACTGCCAGTACCCGTCGGCCGGTGGTGCAGCCGCCGATGCTGGCGCTGCCGCCGCCCCCTCCGCCGCCGCCGCCACCACCGGAAAAGCCGCCGGAACCCGAAACGCCGCCGGAAGAGACCATTCCCGAGCCGGAGCCGCTGGATCAGCCGACGCCGGCCGAAGAGCCGACCCCGACTCCGGACAATGCCGACCCGGTAACGATGAATGCCGATGCGCAGGCCGGTGGTGACAACTTCGGTATCCAGTCCGGCAGTGGCGGCGGTTCGTCCGGCGTTGGCCGTGGTGGCGCCGGCAACGCTACCTACGGCCGCTACCTGGGCTACCTGATGCAGCAGGCGATCTCGCGCGATGACAAGGTCAAGCGCCTGGCGTTCCAGCTGCAGGTGAATGTGTGGCTGGCCAACGATGGCCGCCTGGAAAAGGTCGAGCTGGTGCGCGGCAGTGGCAACGAGGAGGCCGACGCGGCCGTGCTCGATGCGCTGCGACGCATCGGCAAGGTCGACCAGGCACCGCCGCCGTCGCTCGATTTCCCCGCCCGCGTGCTGATCCAGGGCCGCCGGCCCGGGGCCTGATTCCCGACCTCCGTGATTTCCCTTCTTTCGATGAGAACCATGATGAACGACCACGTCCGCGCACGAACCGACTCCCGCCGCCCGCGGCCGGCCCGACGGGCGCTGCTGTGCTGCGCCGTGCTGCTCAGCCTGGCCGCCCCGGCCGGTGCGATGGCCGCCGAAACGACCATGGTCAAGCTGATCAAGGGCCTGATCGCCAGCGGTGCGCTGAAGCCCGAAGACGGCCAGGCATTGCTGGTGCAGGCGGAGGCTGAAGCAGCGGCCGCACAGCGCACTGCAGCCACGGGCAGCACCGCGGCGAGCGGTGGCGTGGCCCTGGAGGCTGGCGACGTGCGCGTGCCCTACGTCCCGCAGAGCGTGCGCGACGGCATTCGTGACGAAGTGCGCCAGGATGTGATGGCGCAGGCCAGGTCGGAAGGCTGGGCGGCACCGAACGAAGTGGCCGAATGGACCAAGCGCATCAAGGTCACTGGTGACATGCGCGTGCGCAGCGAGTCGCGCTTCTTCTCCGAACGCAACAGCGACATCGTGAGCAACTGGTCGTCGATCAATTCCGGCAACGGCTTCGACACCAACACCAACACCAACCTGCAGCTGCCGCCACTGCTGAACACCCGCCAGGACCGCCGCAACCTGTGGCGCATCCGCGCCCGCCTGGGCATCGAGGCAACCATTGGCCAGCACACCACGGCCGGCGTGCGCCTGGCCAGCGGCAGCAGCAATGGCCCGGTGTCGACCACCGAGCAGCTGGGTGGCGGCCTGAGCAAGAAGGACGTGTGGCTGGACCAGGCCTGGCTGGCCTACAGCCCGGCTGACTGGGTGACGGTGCGCGGCGGCCGCTTCGGCAATCCGTTCTGGACCAGCGACACGCTGTTCTCCAACGACCTCAACTTCGATGGCCTGGCCGCGAACCTGAAGTATGACTTCGACGATGGCGACCTCGACCTGTTCGGCAACCTCGCGGTGGTGCCGCTGGAGTACACCTCCGACAGCTCGCCGAGCCAGAGCAAGGTCAAGACTCCGAACGAGAACAAGTGGCTGTCCGGTGCCCAGGTAGGTGTGAACTGGCGCTTCAATGACGAGAATACGTTGCGCGCTGCATTGGGCTACTACGACTTCAAGAACATCAGCGGCCGCCTGTCCTCACCGTGCGCCCTGTACGCGGGTGCGGTGGGCTGTGACACCGACTGGTCGCGCCCGGCGTTCATGCAGAAGGGCAACACCCTGATGCTGATCCGCGACATCGCGCGCAATCCGCTGGACCCGGCCAACACGCCGACCCCGCAGTACGTCGGCCTGGCCTCGGCCTTCCGCCTGGCTACCTTGAACCTGCGTTGGGACACGCAGCTGGCACAGGGCGTCGGTCTGCGCCTGGACGGCGATTACATCCGCAACCTGGCCTACGACAAGCAGGCCATGTTCAGCCGCGCCCAGAACGGCATCGTCAACAACTACGGCGCCGGCGGTACCGCCAGCATCGACACCTTCCGCAGCGGCGACACCGCCTGGATGGTGCAGGCCACCTTCGGAGCCACCGAGCTGAAGGAGAAGGGTCAGTGGCAGGCGCTGCTGGGCTACAAGCACATCGAGGCCGATGCGCTGCCGGACGCCTACAACGATCCGAACTTCCACCTGGGCGGTACCAACGCCCGCGGCTACTACGTGGGCGGTGCCTACGCGCTGGACGCGCGCAGCTGGATCAGCGGCAAGTGGATGGCGGCCAAGGAAGTGTCCGGTGCGCCGCTGTCGATCGACGTGTTCCAGCTGGAGTTCAACACCGGCTTCTGAGTGGCGGCGTGATGCGGATCACGTAGTGCGTGGCGGGGGCGCAGCGATGCGCCCGTCTAAGGAAAGGAGACCACGCGTTGTTCAAAAGGAGGAGTGGATGAGCCGTCGCAAGCTGTTCGAGAGTCCCGAACCGTCCAGCCAGATGCTGGGTGTTGGGCCGGCCTATGTTTCCGTCGAGGGCCTGCGCCAGCACCTGGCCGAGTTCCTGCTGTATGCAGGCCGGCCGGTGGTGATCATGCGCGGGCGCAGCGAGGTGGGCTATTTCCTGCCGGCGCGCTGCTGGCGCCAGCGTGACGATGATCCGCTGGCCGCCGCTGCCGCCGACCAGCTGCTGGATGCGGCCGGTTTCCAGGCCGAAGACATCCAGCAGGTGGAGCAGGAATTCAACGCGATGCGCCAGCGCACCGTGCTGCATTCACGGCGCTGAGCTTTCGCCTCTACAGTAGATCCACGCCATGCGTGGATGGGGTTACGCTGCAGCCCCACGCTCACTGGTGATGCGCACACCCTCGCGCATCACCAGGGTCACCGGGGTCTTTTCCACCACCTCCAGCAACCGCTGCCACTGCGCATCGCTCAGCTCGGCGCTGGCATGCAGCACGCGGTGCACATGGAAGCGACCATCCGCGTCACGTTCCGAACGCAGCTCGGCATGGAACTCGCCCAGTTCCCAGCCCTTGCGCTGCGCGTACATGCGCAGGGTGATGGCGGTGCACGCCGCCAGCGAGGCCAGGTACAGGTCGAACGGTGCGAAGCCCTTGCCCTGGCCGCCCAACGAGGCGGGCTCGTCCGCATCCACGGCGAATGTGCCATTGCTGATGTGGTGCAGGTAGTTGTCGGCGGTTGAAACAATGCGTGCGTAGGCCATCACGTTCTCCATCTGTCTGTGGCGTCGAGCCATGTTCCACTGCTCCAAAAGGCGGCGCCGGCCAGGACCGGCGCCGCCATCCAATCACTCGGTACGATCGTACGAGAACTGGATGCCTGCCGTACCACCGGTTTCAATGAAGAGGTTCATGAAGGCCGGCACCGTTTCCGAACGGGCCCAGTCGCGCTGCAGCTCGCAGAACAGCTGCGGCACGCTGATCAGCTGGCCACCACCCTGTTCGATGCGGCGCAGCGCCGCATCGTGCGCGACCAGCGAGGTGCCGCCGACGGCGTCGACCACCACATACACCTCATAGCCTTCCTTCAACGCATCCAGGGCCGGGAAAGTCAGGCACGCCTCGGTCCACAGCGCGGTCATGATCAGCTTGCGGCGGCCGGTGGCTTCCACCGCCTTGCGGAACTCGACGTCCTCCCAGGAGTTGATGGTGGTGCGGTCGTAGGTGGGGTAGTCACCCAGTACCTTGCGCAGCTGCGGAATCGGCGGCTTGTTCAGGCCGGTCTTGACGTTCACCGTCGAATGCACGATCGGCAAACCATAGGCGACGGCGGCTTTCGCGGTGCCGACGATGTTGTTGACCAGCAGCTGGCGGTCCATCGAGGCGATGGAGTTCACCTGCACCGGCTGGTAGTCGATGATGATGAAGGCGGAATTCTGCGGGGTCAGCAGATGATCGCTGACCGGGTCGCGGATCGGTTCACTGGACATGGTGGGTCTCCTGTTCAGGGGGGGAGCCGGCGACTGGCCGGCACGAAGGCCACTCAGCTGCGCTGCGAATCCAGCTGTTCGTGGTTCTTCTGCACGTCCTGCGCCTTCAGGTAGCTTTCGATCAGCAGCTGGTAGTTCGGGAAGATCTTCGTGTAGACCTCGGCCCACTGCTGGGCATCGTCGCGGTTCCAGGTGCGCTGGATCTCCGAGGCCACCGCGGCGGTGTCCATCGGCACCACGCCGGCCTGCACCACGCGGGCCAGGGTGATCTCCTCGGCCATCTTCGAGTAGGTGCCAGACGCGTCGATGACCGCGAACACCTGGTAGCCATCGGCAACGGCGGCGATCGACGGGAAGGCCATGCACACGCTGGTGATGGTGCCGGCAATGATCAGCTGCTTGCGGCCGGTGGCCTTCACCGCGGCAACGAATTCCGGGTTGTCCCAGGCGTTGATCTCACCCTTGCGTGCCACGTACTGGGCATGCGGGGCCGCGTCGTGGATCTCCGGGATCAGCGGGCCGTTCGGGCCCTGCGGAACAGAGGCGGTGGTGATCACTGGCATCTTTGCCAGCGTGGCCATCTTCGCCAGCGCGGTGGCGTGGGCGCGCACGCTGGTGAACGGCATGTCACCGATGGTCTGGAACAGGCCGCTCTGATGGTCGATCAGCAGCATCGCGGCGTTGTCCGGATCGATCACCGGGCGGGCACCGTTGAAGTTGGCGGGGGTACTCATGGTCAGTCTCCTGGAGAAGGTGGGCGATGGCCCGGAAGGTGCGGCGGGCCAATGCCCGCCGCATTGAAACGATCAGTGCGCGATCTGGCCGAAGCGGCCGCTGTTGAAGTCGTTGACCGCCTGCGCGATCTCGGCTTGGCTGTTCATCACGAACGGGCCATAGCCCACCACCGGCTCGTCGATCGGTTCACCGCTGAGCAGCAGCACGGTGGCGTCGCTGTCGGCGTCGACGAACACGTCCTCGCCGCTGCGGTCGAAGGTGACCAGCTGTGCCTCGCCGACCGGCTGGCCGCCGTTGATCCGCACCGTGCCCTTCAGCACCACCAGCGCCAGCGTGCGGCCATCGGCCACCGGCAGTTCGGCGTGGTGGCCCTGCCGCAGGCGGATGTCCCAGACATCCATCGGCGTGTGGGTGCGGGCCGGGCCGGCATGACCGTCGAAGCGACCGGCGATGACACGCACCCGGCCGGCGCCTTCAGGCAGTTCAACCGAGGGGATCTGTGCGTCGAGCAGGGTCTGGTAGCCCGGTGCACCCATCTTGTCCTGCGCCGGCAGGTTCACCCACAGCTGGACCATGTCCAGCGTGCCGCCGCGCTTGCTGAACTCCGGTGTGTGGAACTCCTCGTGGAGGATGCCGGAGGCCGCGGTCATCCACTGCACGTCACCCGGGCCGATGGTGCCGCCGGCGCCGGTTGAATCGCGGTGGGCGACCTCGCCCTCATAGACGATGGTGACGGTCTCGAAACCGCGATGCGGATGCTGGCCGACCCCGCGCGGGGTATCGCTGGGGGCGAAGGTATAAGGGCCGGCGTAGTCCAGCAGCAGGAACGGGCTCAGGTGCTGGCCGTGGGTGTTGTAGGAAAACATCGAGCGGGCGGGGAATCCGTCGCCCACCCAGTGCGGGCGCGGGGCGCTGTAGGTACCGGTGACACGCTTCATGGCGATCTCCTGGCCGGGGCTGCCGGCCGCTGTTCTTCGTTGCAGGAGACGATATCGCCGCGACAATTGGGCCGGTAGACGCCAATATTTGCCGTCATAGTCCTATCTGGTGAACAATGGGTGCGCGCCTTGCGCCACAGGAGATCGCCCCGTGTTCATCGCTGATATCCGCCGTTGCGACCTCAACGACCTGTTCTACTTCGCCATGGTGGTCGAGCACGGCGGCTTCTCGCAGGCCGGTCGGGCGCTGGCCATGCCGAAGTCGAAACTGAGCCGGCGCATCGCGCTGCTGGAGGAACGGTTGGGCGTGCGCCTGATCCAGCGCTCGACCCGGCGTTTCTCGGTCACCGAGGTCGGCCAGGACTACTACCGCCACTGCAAGGCGATGCTGGTCGAAGCCGAAGCAGCCGAAGAAGCGATTGCGATGTCGCGCGCCGAGCCGCGCGGCACGATCCGCCTGGCGTGCCCGATCGCGATCCTGCACGCGCGCATCGGCCCGATGCTGGCCGACTTCCTGGCCCAGCACCCGCAGGTGACGGTGCAGCTGGACGCCACCAACCGGCGCGTCGACGTGGTGGGCGAGGGTGTGGACGTGGCGATTCGGGTGCGGCCGCCGCCACTGGAGGACAGCGACCTGGTGGTACGCGTGCTGGCGCGTCGCGTCTGGTGTACCAGTGCCAGTCCGGCGCTGCTGCAGCGGCTGGGCACGCCGCAGGTGCCGGCCGACCTGGCGATGATGCCGACCGTCGATCTGGCATCGCCCAGCCAGCAGCATGTATGGGAATACACCGGGCCGGGCGACGTGCTGGCCAGCGTGCATCATCGCCCGCGGCTGGTCAGCGATGACATGATTGCGTTGCGCACCGCTGCGGTGGCCGGGGTGGGGTTGCTGATGCTGCCGCGGATGATGATCAGTGACGAACTGGCCAGTGGCGCGCTGGTGCCGGTGCTGCCGGAGTGGGTGCCCAAGCACGGCATCGTGCACGCGGTGTTCCCGTCGCGACGCGGCCTGTTGCCGGCGGTGCGTGCACTGATCGATTACCTCGCCGAACGCTTCGAGGCGCTGGAGGAACCCTAGCTCTTCCATCCACGCATGGCGTGGATCTACTGGATCCGCCACCGCCTGGTAGATCCACGCCATGCGTGGATGATCCTGGTGCCGCGCGACGGGCCTTCGCTTGCCGCCTGCGGCCGTGCAGCCCACAATCCACGTCCGGACCGTCGCCATCACGCCCATCATTCCCCGGTCCGGCCTTGGCACCTATGTCTCCCAATGCCCTGGCGCTGGTCGAGCTGCTGATCCGCGAGCGCCGTGCGTTGTCTCGCTTCATCGCGCGCTATCTCGACCCGGCCAGTACCGAGGACACCCTGCAGAACCTGTACCTGAAGGCCAGCAGCGTGCCCGGCGATCCGCCCATCCTGGAGCCGCGCGGCTATCTGTACCGGATGGCCTACCATCACGCGCTCAACCGCAGCCAGTCCGACGCCCGCGAGCGGCGTGCCATGGCCGAGTACGCCCTCGACATGGCCGAGGCGGGCCACGACGGCGAGGCGCAGGCGCTGGACCAGGCACAACTGCGCGAGATCACCCGGACCATCCTCGCGCTGCCGGCGCAGGTGCGTGAGTGCTTCGTGCTCAACCGCTACCTGGGCCTGAGCGAGCGCGAAATCGCCGCCCGGCTGGGTATCTCCAAGAGCCTGGTCGGCAAGCACGTGCTGCGCGCGGCGCTGTTGATCCAGCAGCACCAGCAGGGACTGCATCGATGAGCGGCGATTGCCGTGGGCAGATCGCGCCCGCCGTTGTCACAACAGGAAGGCGCACCCGTTCGTGGTGCGGCAGGCCACAACCATGACCACGTCCGAACCCTCGCCGCGTCAGGCCAGGCAGGCGTTGCGCTGGGTGATCCAGTGCAGTGCAGGCCCGCTGCCGGAACGCCAGCAACGAGCCCTGCAGCGCTGGCTGCAGGCCGATCCGCGCCATGCGCTGGCCTGGCGCCAGCAGCAGGCCTTCTGGCAAGGGTTGGATGCCGCGGGGCCCGACGTGCTGGCCGCGCTGCCCGGGTTGACGGCTGATCGCCAAGGGTTGCGCCCGATCGCACCGCGTCGGCGCCTGCCGTGGCTGCTGGCCAGTGCAGCCGCAGTGGTGCTGATGGTTGCCGCTGCGCCACACGCGCTGTTGCTGGCACACAGTGACCTGCGCAGCAGCGATGCACCGCGCGTGGTGCAGCTGGAGGACGGCAGCACCGCCGTACTCGATGCGGGTACCGCATTGGCGGTTGCGTTCGATGGCCAGCAGCGGCACCTGCGCCTGCTGCGCGGCCAGGCCTGGTTCCAGGTGGCGCATGAGCAGCGACCGTTCCAGGTCGAGGCCGGCGGTGGCCAGATCCGTGACATCGGCACCGCCTTCAGCGTGTCGATGCAGGACACCACGGTCGTGACCCAGGTCAGTGAGGGCGTAGTGGATGTGCACCCTGGCGATGGCAGCGTACAGCGCCTGCATGCCGGGCAGTCACGCGTGTTCCGTGACGGTCGCTGGCTGCAGCCAATGCAGCTGGAAGATGCCGAGACCATGGCGCCGTGGCGGCGTGGCGAGGTAGTGATCGACGATCAGCCCGCCGCGCAGGCCATCGCCGATCTGGCGCGCTACCGCCGTGCCCCGGTCTGGGTACTGGGCGGGCAGGGCGCAAGCGTACGGGTCAGTGGCCTGTTCCACCTGCAGCAACCGGAGACGGCCATCGACGCGGTGGCCGCGGAGGCAGGACTGCGCGTGCAGCGCTTGCCCGGCGGCGCGCTGGTGCTGTGGTGAGGCCCGCCCAGCACCTGGATGAACGGGTCGCATGAAAAAAACATGAAAGAACCGTGGGCAACTGCAGTGCCCCGCTGTCTATAGAGGTATAGCCAGAGCGAAACACCGTTTCTCCTCAAGCCAGACATGCCGCCGGCACCGGATGTGCCCGTGGTTCCGCCACGCTTGAGGAGTTCCCGTCCATGCCGTCCACGGCATCCGCCTGTCATCGTCGCGCCACCGCTCTGGCCCTGGCTGTTTCCACCGCATTGCTGCCGCTGGCCTGGGTGCCGGCCTTGCAGGCGCAGCCGGCGATCGTCGCGCCGGTGCGGCAGTACACCATTCCGGAGCAGCCGCTGGCTGATGCCGTACGCGCCTTTGGCCGCCAGGCCGATGTGCAGGTGGTGTTCCGCAGCGACCTGGTGGAAGGCCGCCGCTCCAGCGCAGTGAAGGGTGAGTACAGCCAGATGCAGGCGCTGCAGCAGCTGTTGCGCGGCAGCGGCGTGCGTGCACAGCGCGGCATGGACGGTACCTGGAGCCTGCGGGCCGCAGCGGAGGCGGGTGAAGGGGAAGGGGTGCGGGTGACCGAAACACTGGACGTGGCCGGTCGCCTTCAGTCGGAAGGGGGTGAGGCCCGCGATCGGCGTGGCTACGACGATGTGTTCGCGCTGGACATGACCACGGCGTATTCGGGGCGCGACCGGGTGGAGCGTTACCGTGGCTCCAATCCGGCCGACGTGGTCAAGGATCTGGTCGGTGTGTTCAGTGGCGATGCGCGCAACAGCGGCGCGCTGGACGTCAACATCCGTGGCATCCAGGGGCCCGGGCGGGTGCCGGTCAGCATCGACGGCGGCGAACAGGCGCTCACGGTCTGGCGTGGCTACAACGGCGTCAGCAACCGCAACTACATCGATCCCAACCTGATTGGTGGCATCCAGGTCATCAAGGGGCCAGGGCTGGTGCGTGATGTGCACAGCGGGATCGGTGGCGCGCTGGTGATCAAGACCATCGACGTCGATGACGTCGTCGCTGCCGGCGAGCGCTTCGGCGGGGAGCTGAAGATCGAAGGCAGCAGCAATGCGGTGGCACCGCGCCTGCCGCGGCTGCACACCGGCGAGGACTACCGCACCGTGCCGGGTTTCCCGCAGGGCTCGCCGAACTCACCCTACGACGACCGCACCCTGGTGGTGCCGGTGAAGTCGCGCAGTGGCAACAATCCCTTCGATGGCGAGGACCAGGCCTGGCGCCTGGCGCTGGGCGTGCGTGGCGACAACGTCGACCTGATGGCCGCCTACGCCTGGCGCAAGCGCGGCAACTACTTCTCCGGGACCCAGGGCAGCGCCTACTACGAACAGGACCAGCGCGAGCAGTTCGAGTACCAGGGCATCGACTACATCACCACGCTGGCGCGCTACTTCAAGCCCGGCGATGAAGTGCCCAATACCTCCAGCGAACAGGAGTCCTGGCTGGTCAAAGGCAGCTGGCAGATCAACGATGACCAGCAGTTGAAGGCGACCTGGCGGCGCACGCTGTCGCACTACGGCGAGATCATGCCGTCTCGCATCCTGTCGGCCCCCGACTACGGCCGCATCCAGTGGCCGCTCAGCCGGGTCGATTCGGATGCGTGGAACCTGGAATACCGTTTCCAGCCCGCCGGCAGTCGTTGGCTGGACCTGTACGCCAACCTGTGGCGCACGGAAACGGAAAGCGATACCTACAGCGCTGGCGGCTTCCCGAACTTCGCAGTGGGTAATCCGGCATGGAATCCGGACGCCAGCCCGATCCTGCGCAATACCGCGCTGGCCAACGCGCGCAATGACCGCACCGGCCTGATCCTGAGCAACCGCTTCGCGCTGCATTCGACCTTGGACCTGACCGTGGGCGGCAACTGGCAGTACGAGAAGCTGGGGTCCCGCGATCTGTACTTCGGCACCACCGATGGCTGGCGCATGTTCCCGCGTGCCGGGCGCCGCCAGGAGGGTGAAGGCTACCTGACCCTGGAGTGGCGGCCGGTCGAATTCCTCACCCTCAATGCAGGCGTGCGCTACAGCCGCTACTGGGCCTTCGACGATTTCCTCGAGGCGCACCCCGAGCTGCTCACCAAGGGCGTAGGTGGCAAGGAAGCGCAGTACACCGTGAACGAATTGCCGCCCCGTCCCGCCAATCTGCAGGCCCGCATCGACGCGTTGGAAGCACGCCGCGCAGTATGGGAAAAGCGCGGCATGGGCTGGTTCATCGACGACAGCATCCGTGCGTTGCTGGCACCGTACGAGACGCCGCGTCCGGTCCGGTACACGCGGCCCTGGCTGCCCGATGCCGATGGCAACTACACCCGCGCCGGCAATCCCTGCCTCAATGGCGAAGTGGCGGCCATTCCCGGCGTGCAGCCGGTGTTCGCCGGCAGCGACCAGGTCTGCAACATCGGCAACAGCGTACAGTCGCAGCCGGTCGATGGACGCAACAGCCGCCGCCGCGACCATGCCTGGCTGCCGACCTTCTCGGCCACTGCACACCTGTCCCCGGCCGCCCGTGCCTACGTGCGTTACAGCGAAGCGGTGCGCTTCCCGAGCATGTTCGAAAGCACCATCGCCTTCTCCGGCAGCCTCAATCCGCTGCATGCGCTCAAGCCCGAGCACGCCTACAACTACGAGGTGGGCTACGTGCACAACCTGTCGGCCCTGTTCGGCAACACCGCCGATGCCGACGTCAAGCTGGCGTACTACGTGCACAAGACCCGTGACGTGATCGAACGCGATGGCAACTTCCTGTTCGACAACATCGACAAGCAGACCATCCGTGGCATCGAACTGCAGGCCCGCTTCGACAATCGGCGCTTCTTCACCGATCTGGGCATCACCCGCACGCTGGAAAACGAGGTGTGTGACGAGAGCACGGCGGTGCTCCTGGACGCGAACCGCGGCCTGGTTCCGAACTGCGTGCAGGATGGTTTCGTCGGTGGCTACCTGCTGACCCAGGCCATCCCCAAGCTGTCGATCAACGGGTCGCTGGGCACCCGCCTGTTCGATGAGCGCCTGGAGCTGGGCAGCCGCATCGTGCACTACCAGCGGCACGAGAACCCTGACCTGCAGGCCTACCGTGATCGCCTGCTGAGCGGCGGCAGCGGCCTGCTCTGGCAGAACGTGCCGTTCACCTGGGGAAACATCACCACTGTCGATGCCTATGCGCGCTGGCGCTTCAACGAACATGCCAGCGTCGAACTGGTCGGCAGCAACCTCGGCAACCGCTACTACGTCGATCCAGCCACGCGGTCCACGCTGCCAGCCCCGGGTCGCACCCTGAAGCTCGGCGTCACCGCGCGCTTCTGATCTCCCACCTTCAAGCGTTGTACCCGTAGTTCCCTCAACCAAGGAGCAATACCATGAAAATGATCTCCCGTTCGGTGCTCGCCGTTGCCGCCTCGCTGGCTCTGGTCGGTGCCGCGCATGCTGCCGATATCGTCGGTGCCGCCAGTGCCAGGACCGATGCCGAGCTGTACGTGGCGGTTGGCGAATCGCAGGTCAATGGCGGCCCGCACCGCGCTGGCAAGGCCGGCATCGGTGTCGGTACCGTGTCCCAGGCCAAGCCGGTGGACTTCCAGGGCCTGAGCGCCTACTCGGCACCCACCACCGTCAATGGCGTGACGGTACGTACCCTGGCCATGCCGATCACCGGCGCACCGGGCAGCCACGCCGGCATGGGCCACTTCAACTTCGTCAAGGTCGGCAGTGGTGATGTCTGGTTTGGCGAATGGTCCAAGGATGGCGCCGCCGGTGGCTTCAACAACCGCCAGGTCTACTTCGTTGGCGACCGCGCCGGCACCACGCTGCCCGCCGGCGTGGCGTCCTACACCGTGGCCGGCCTGAACAAGTTCAACGGCAGCAACCTGCTGAGCGGCACCTTCGACGCCGACTTCGGCGCCGGCACCCTGGATGGTGCGCTGTCCGGCAATGGCCTGACCCTGGCCATCGTTGCCAACATCAACAGTGCCGATGCATCGTTCGCCGGTTCGGCCAACGTCAATGGCAGCGTCAACGGCACCACCCAGGGCCAGTTCTTCGGCGCCAACGCCGCCACCCTGGCCGGCATCGCCACCTTCGCCGGCAACAGCCAGTACGACACCGCCTTCGGCGGCAGCAAGAACTGATTGCCACGCCCCTGACGGGGCAGGGCAGGGACAAGCCGCGATCCGCCAGTCCCTGCTTCGGCCCGCTGCATGCATCACCACGGATCGACCATGCGCCATCCCATCTTCCTTGTGATCCTGTTGCTGGCGGCTGCCGATGTGCGCGCCCAGCAGGATGATCTTCGTCGTGTGCTGGAGCAGGGCAGCGAGCTGCGCCACCAGCAGCAGGACCAGCAGCGCCTGCAGCAGGCCGAGTCGGCGCGACCGACCATCACCATCGACGGTCAGACCCTGCGCGTGGAGCGCACGGTCGACGATCTGGGCCAGGCGCTGTACCTGTCGCTGCAGCATCAGCAATGGGGCGCAGCGCAGCGCTTCCTGGACGAATACATCGAACTGCCCGGCCACGACCCGATGCTGCGCCACTACGCGCAGGGCGGCCTGGCGCGGGTGGCCGGCAATCACCACCGCGCGGCCAACGAGTACGAAGCACTGCTGGCGGCGCAGCCGGATTTCCTGCCGGCCCGCCTTGAGCTTGCACGTGTCCATGCCGAGGACCAGCGCGACCGCGATGCGGAGGCGTTGTTCACGGCCATCGCCGGTGGCATCAATGCCGACGACCCCACTACCGCAGGTGTACGCGGACGGGTGGACGCCTACCTGGCCGCACTGCAGGCGCGCAGGCGTTGGAAAGGAGCGCTGGCAGCCGGCCCGGCATGGAGCGACAACATCAACCGCAGCTCGGCCAGCCGCACCTGCCTGTTCGGAGTGGGCGACACCTGCATCATCCAGCGCAATCTTCCCGATGCCCAGCGCGCCATGGGCCTGGACTACGACGGCAACCTGGAGCGTCGCTGGGCACTGGCCGGTCATCACGGCGTCTATGTGCGCGGGCTTGCGTTCGGCCAGGCATGGCGCGGGCATAGCGCCTACAACGAGCTCAATGCGAGCGTGCAGGCGGGCTATAGCTGGCGCAGCGCTCGGCATACCCTGCAGATCGCGCCGAGCTATGACTACCAGAGCCTGGGCAACCGGGCCCTGCAGGGCGGCAGCGGGCTGCATGGCGAATGGCAATATGCATTGGATGCGCGCAGCCTGCTCAGGCTGGAGGCCGACTGGAAGCGCCAGCGCTATCGCCAGCGCGGCCTGGCCGCCAATTACGACGGTGAGCTGGCCGCGGTGTATGCCACCTGGTTCCGTGCGCTCAACCCGCGCTGGACCCTCTTTGCCGGGCTGGACCTGAGTGACAGCCGCGCCGCCAATCCGGCCAACGGTTACCGCCAGCGTGGACTGCGCCTGGGGGCGGCGCGCCAGTGGACGGGCACCACCGCCACCGTGTTCGTGTCGTTGCGCGAGCGCGACTACGATGCGTGGAGCCCGCTGCTGGAGGCGCGGCGTGAGGACAGCGAACAGAACCTGATTGCTGTCGTGCGCAGCGAGCACCTGGCGGTGGCCGGGCTGGTACCCAGCCTGAGCCTGCGCTACGCGCGCATCGACAGCAACGTCGGCTGGCTGTACAGCCACGACCGCAGCCTGCTCAGCCTGAAATGGGAACGGGCCTTCTGAACGCGCCGCTGCGCTGCCACGGTGAACGCGCCGTGGCCGCGATCTTCATTCATCATCACGCGCTCTTGTAGCCCGTTTCGCGCATCCTTCGGGTGTTGCGGCAGAGCTGGGCCGCGTGTATCGAGGAGCGCCGGTCGTGTTGGAAGCGGGCAACAAACCAGAGGGCCTGAAAGGGCTGCGTGTACTGGTGGCGGAGGATGAATTCGCCATCGCGATGTTTCTGGTCGACTATCTGGAGCTGAAAGGCGCACAGGTGGTGGGGCCTGCCGGTGACCTGCAGGCGCTGGGGCGGCTGGTCGATACCCATCCCATCGATGTGGCATTGCTGGACATCAACCTGGGCGGTGAGCAGGTCTATCCGCTGGCCGATCGGCTGGCCGAGACGGGTATCCCCTTCCTGCTGACCTCCGGTTACGACGACAACCTGCCCAGCCGCTTTGCCAGCGCGCCGCGCTGTACCAAGCCTTATCACATCGAAGCGCTGGTGCAGCAGCTGGCCGCGCTGGTGGCGGCGCCGCAGGTCTCTGCGGGCATTGCCTGATTGCGCGGCATGTCGCGCCGTCCTGAAGACATCCACGCCGCCAAGCTGCGTGGCCAGATGCCACCTGCACCGCAGCTGCATGTGCGCCACGATGGCATGGCCGCGCGCATCGCCCGCCACGACTGGTCATCCACGCCGTTGGGTGCCTGCGAGCAGTGGCCGCCCCACCTGCGCGCCACCGTCGACCTGATGCTGGCCCATGGTTTCCCGATGATCGTGCTGTGGGGTGAGCAGCTGGTGCAGCTCTACAACGATGGCTATGCCGAGATTCTGGCCGACAAGCATCCCGGCGGGCTCGGCCAGCCGACCCGCGAGTGCTGGCCCGAGGTCTGGCATATCAATGGGCCCATCTACCAGCGCGTCTGGCAGGGCGAAACCATCACCTACGAGGACAAACTCTATCCCCTGGCGCGACGCGGGCGGTTGGAGGATGTCTGGTTCACCATTACCTACAGCCCGATCCGTGGCGAGGAAGGGCGCATCAACGGCGTGCTCGTGACCATGTTCGAGACCACAGCGGCGCATGTGGCCCAATCGGCACGCGAGCGCGAAGAGCAGAAGCGGCGGGAGGCGGACCGGCGCCTGGCATTGGCCTTCAAGGTGCTGCCGGTGGGCGTCTGCATTGTCGACACCGAAGGGCGCCTGCAGCTGTCCAACGACCAGATGCGTGCCTACCTGCCCAGCGGCAAGGTGCCCTCCACGGATGAGGTGAACCTGCATCGCTGGCGTGGCTGGCATGCGGACGGCAGCGCCATCGGGCCGGAGGATTTCGCCATCGCCCGTGCGATGCGCGGCGAGACCGTGGTGCCGGGGCTGGAGTTCCAGTATCTGCATGACGATGGACGCGCGCGCTGGACCCGGGTCGCGGCCGCGCCCCTGCGCGATGGCGACGGTGAGGTCAGCGGCGTATTTGCCATCGCCGTGGACATCGACGATCTCAAGCGTGCCACCGAGCGCCAGTCTGTATTGCTGGCCGAACTGCAGCACCGGGTGCGCAACATCATGTCCACCATCCATGCCATTGCCTGGCGGACCCGCGAGTCGGTCAGCAGCGTGGATGAATACGCTGAACGGTTGTGCGGGCGACTGATGTCGCTGGCGCGCACGCAGAGCCTGCTGACCCGCGGCGCCAATGCCGGGGTCTGCCTGCGTGGCATGCTCGATGAGGAGATCGCGGCGCAGACGCCGGCAGCGGCGGCCTACCGCCTGCAGGGCGAGGATGTGCTGCTGCCGCCGAAGGCGGCCGAAGTACTGTCCCTGGCGATCCACGAGCTGGCGAGCAATGCCCTGCGGCATGGCGCACTGACCCATGAGGATGGTCGGATCGAGGTGACCTGGGATCTGCAGGTTCAGGCCGGCCAGCCATGGCTGGGTCTGCACTGGTGCGAGCGCCATGCCGAAGTGGAGGACTGGGAGCAGCCCCGGCAGCGTGGCCTTGGCCGGGCGCTGATCGAGCAGCGCGTGCCCTACGAACTCGCCGGCAGCGGCGAGCTGCGCTTTGGCCCGCAGGGCCTGGATGCCTGGATCCGCTTTCCGCTGCGCGAGCGAGACAGCCTGCTGCAGACCGACGCTCCCGGCGCGGCGGCGGGCGGTTCCGGCAGGTAAAAGTCCATTTATCCCCAATTGGGCCAAATTGGGCATAATGGCCTCAACTGTCCCCGTCTGGAGCCGTGCCATGACCCTGCCGCTGGATCTGCCTGGCCTCGAAAAGGCCCCCGCGTCGTCGGTGAAGACCCGTGGCTGGCCGAGCCTGATGCGCACCGTGCGCGAGAAGCAGGCGCTGGTCATCACCAACCACAACCACCCCGAAGCGGTGATCGTGGACATCCGCACCTACCAGGAACTGCTGGCCAAGGCCGCTGGCGGCGATGCCGGCGAGCGCAGCGAAGAACTGCTGCGCCTGCGCGGTGAGTTTGACCAGACCCTGGCCAGCCTGCAGCGCGGGGAGGGGCTGGGCAAGGTGCTGGGCCAGCCGATCCGCCGCGGTCGCAAGGTCACCCCCGGCCGTCCGCTCTGACCGATGGGGCGGATCCTGGTGCTTGCCGGCGTCAATGGCGCCGGCAAGAGTTCGCTGCTGGGTACCTGGCTGGAAGCCGAAGGGCTGGGCTGGTTCAACCCAGATTCGTTCACCCGGCGCCTGGTGGAGGCCGGCTGGCCGCTGCCCGATGCCAATGCGGAGGCCTGGCAGGAAGGCACCCGCCGCCTGCGCCAGGCCATGGCTGATGGCACGGACTTCGCCTTCGAGACCACGCTGGGCGGCAACACCATTCCAGGCCTGCTGCGCGAGGCCTGTGAGCAGCATCATGTGGCGGTATGGTTCTGCGGCCTGTCCAGCGTCGAGCTGCACATCGCCCGCGTCGCTGCGCGGGTAGCGGCCGGTGGCCACGATATTCCGGTGGAGAAGATCCACGCCCGCTTCGATTCGGCGCGCGAGAACCTGCTGGACCTGCTGCCACACCTGGCCGAGCTGCATGTCTACGACAACAGCGCTCCCGCCGACGCCGACGGCTGCGTCGAGCCGCTGCCGGTGCTGGCAATGGCGCATGGCCAGCTGCAGTACCCGGTCTCGGTGGCCGAGCTGCTGCATACGCCGGATTGGGCCAAGCCCATCGTGATGCGTGCGATGGAATTGAACACCTCGGATTAGAGCCACGCCATATGTGGATACCTTTCACACATCGCGCGAAACCGCGCCGTGTACGACTGCCACCGGAGCTGCGGTTAGACTGACCGCACACTCAAGGAGGATGACATGCACGGACCTGCGACGTTCCGCTTCAGTTCTATCTGCCTGGTGCTTGCCGCGCTCGCGCTGTCCTGCATGCCGACGATGGCCGCGTCGCCTGCAGCCAAGCGACCATCGCCGCCCAGCCTGGTGCAGGCCTTCCACGCCGCCGAAGCCAACCTGCGGCTGATTCCCGGCGGCGACATTGAATCCGGCTTCCGCCCGGTTTGGACCGCTGTTGCCGATCTCGATGGTGATGGCCGTGCCGAGGTCGTGTATTTCTACACGTCCGACTATTCCGGCGGCAGCTTCGCCCAAAGCAACGTTGTTGCGGTGATGACGGCGCTGACGGCAAACGATCCGCGCGGCCGGGAGAACCCGGACAGCCTGTCGCCGGTGGAAGCAGAGGACTATGCCGCCATCCGCAGGTATGGCTATGCTGACGACGCGGCTGAACAGATTCCAGGCGCCATCCGTGCCATCCGCATCCAGGGTGATCGCATCGTTGTCGATTTCACTGTCAGTGCCGGCGCGACGGTCTGCGAATGGAAGAGCCCGAACCGCCACGTCTGTCCGCCGGACGGAAACTACACATGGACGCTGCGTTGGACGCCGGGGAAGCTGACTCACATCAGGAAATAGCGCCAGGGAGTGCCGGGCGTATTCGCCCGGCGCCACTGGCCCCGTAGGTCCACGCCAAGCGGGGACCGCGTTCTGCGGCCGGCCTCAGGCCGGCTTCACCTGCTCAGGCTCCGCAGCCTCCGGCAGTGGTGGCAAGGTCGGGTCCACCGTTACCGGTACATCGCTCTTCAACAACGCAGCGGCTTCCCTGTCGCTGCCCACTGCCGGCGGTGAGCCACGCAGCGGCAGGCCGGCGGTCTCCTTCACGAACAGCATGGTCACCAGCCCGATCACCGCCGCGCCCATCAGGTAATAGGCCGGCACCAGCGGGTCGCCGGTACGTTCCACCAGCCACGCGGTCACCAGTGGCGTGGTGCCACCGAACAGCGACACCGACACGTTGAATGCGATCGACAGCGCGCTGTAGCGCACCGGCGTATAGAACAGCGCCGGCAGCGTGGACGGCATCGAACTGGTGAAGCACACCAGTGCCAGGCCCAGCAGCATCAGGCCAAGGAAGATCAGCCCGTCGTTGCCGCTGCCGACCAGCAGCAGGCACGGAATCGCCAGCACCAGCAGCGCGATGCAGGCACCAATGATCATCGGTCGGCGGCCCAGCCTGTCACTGAACAACCCGCCGACGATGTTCAGCGGCATCATCACCAGCATCACGATGATGATCAGCAGCAGGCCCTTGCTCTCGGCATAGCCCATGGTGACGCTGAGGTAGCTGGGCATGTAGGTCAGCAGCATGTAGTCGGTGACGTTGAACACCAGCACCAGGCCCATGCACACCAGCAGTTGGCGACCATGCACCTGGAACAGTGCGCCCAGCCCCGGCCGGTCGTGCTCGCGCTTCTCGGCTTCTTCGGCGAACGCGCGGAACGCCGGGGTTTCCTCCAGCTTCATGCGCATGTACAGGCCGAGCAGGCCCAACGGGCCGGCCACCAGGAATGGAATGCGCCAGCCCCAGTCCAGCATCTGCTCGCTGCTCAGCAGCATGTGCAGCGCAGTGACGGTACCGGCGCCTGCGATGTAGCCGCCCAGCGTGCCGAACTCCAGCCAGCTGCCCATCAACCCACGGTTGCGGTCGGTGGAATACTCGGCGATGAAGGTGGCCGCACCGCCGTACTCGCCACCGGTGGAGAAGCCCTGCACCACGCGCGCCAGCAGCAACAGCACCGGCGCCCAGATGCCGATGCGCTCGTAGGACGGAATCAGGCCGATGGCAAACGTGCCCAGCGCCATCAGGATCATGGTGAACGCCAGCACTTTCTGGCGGCCGTAGCGATCCCCCAGCGGGCCGAACACAAGGCCGCCGAGCGGACGCACCAGGAACGCCACGGTAAAGGTGGCGAAGGCGGCGATCACCTGTGCGGTGGGGTTGCTGGACGGGAAGAACACCTGGCCGATGGTGACGGCCAGATAGCCGTAGACACCGAAGTCGAACCACTCCATGGCATTGCCGAGTGCGGCGGCACCGACGGCGCGCTTGAGCATGGGCGTATCGACGACGGTGATCTCATCGACCTTCAGATGGCGGCGGCGTTTGAACCAGCCGAAATGGGCATGTGCATCGGGGGTGTCCTGCATGGGGGCTCCCTGGGAGGTTTGAAATGGAGAAAACGGCGGCATGCGTGGATGCACGCGCACGGCGAGGCACCGCCGTGTCGGCGGAAGCACGGCAACGGGACCACGACGGCCGCGCGGTCAGCGGCGGGGAATCACAGCGATGCGGGGGATGCAGGCGAAGTGCCTGCGGGCGTCATCCGCCAGGATCCAGCGCGAGGCGATGGATGGGCGGAGCAGGAACATGCGTGGCAAGCGGAGCGCCGGTCGGCAGTGCTTTCCACGTAACAGGTGCGCCCGTCACGTAGTGGGTCGTGTCGATCATCCGTTCATCATAACGGCACGCGCGTGAGCGTGCAGCGAAGCGCAGTTGTCTGCACGCTGTGTTCCATCATGCCTGTTCATCTGCAAAGCAATGATGACGTGCGTTGAACGGAATCTGGTCGTGCTGCTCACATGCCGCCCTCTACGTTGTGGGCGAACGCAACAGAGAAGGAGCATCGCATGACCCGTCGCATTCCCGAAGGTACGCTTGTGGTTGTCGCCGATGGCGGTTCGGCCCGTGTATTCACCAATGTCGGCAGCGATCACCAGCTCGCCTTGAAGCAGGAAGGCGAACTGCGCCTGCAGGACATCAGCGAGCAGGGTGTATCCGGGCAGGGGCCTGCGGGTGCAGTGCCGAAGGACATGTCGGTATCCCAGCTCAACGAGGCGACGTTCGCCAAGCAGGTGGCGGAACAGCTCAATGAGGATGCGTTGAAGAACCGCTATGCACACCTGGTGTTGATCGCTGATCCGACCACGCTGGGACGCATCCGTCCGCTGCTGCACAAGGAAACCCAGGCCCGCCTGCTGGGCGACATCGCCAAGGACCTGACCAACGCGCCGTTGGCGGATATCCAGAAGGCGCTGGCGGCGTAGCGCGGATGCCATTCATGCGCGATCACCTGTCGGCGGAGCCCGACCGCTTCGATGTGGAGGCGCAGGTCGGCTGGCTGCTTCTCGAGTTTGGCGCGCCCTGGTGTGGCCACTGCCAGGCCGCGCAGCCCGCGTTGCAGGCCTTTGTCGAAGCGAACGATCTGCCGCACTGGAAGATCGAGGATGGCAAGGGCAGGCCCCTGGGCCGAGCGTTCAAAGTGAAGCTGTGGCCGACGGTGGTGCTGCTGCACGATGGAGACGAGGTCGCGCGGGTAGTGAGGCCGCTGGACAGCGCGGATCTCATGTCGTTGCAGGGCGCGCTTCCCGATTGAGGAGTGAACCGGGCGTTGCACGCGGGGCAGTCGCACTGCAGCATGCGGCGTGACAGGCCCGGTGCTAGCATCCGGCTATCACCTGAATCGATCCAAATTCCGATGCCCACGGTGGACCGTCGTCTCCTGATCGCTGTCGCCGCCACGGCGATGCTCGCTTCCGGGCTGGCTTCGGCCGCGCCTGCCAGAACCGCCGCCGACAAGGCCTACGCATCGGTGGACCCGTTCATCGGCACCGGTGGCGAAGGTCACACCTATCCGGGTGCGACGGTACCGTTCGGCATGGTCCAGCTCAGCCCGGATACGCGTATCCAGCCGCGCGAGAAGGCCTACGGCTGGGCGGCCGGCTACCGCTACGACGACAGCAGCATCGTCGGCTTCTCGCACACCCATTTTTCCGGCACTGGCCATTCCGATCTGGGCGACATCCTGCTGATGCCGTTCACCGGCAGTCCCGGCCTGGAGCGTGGCGATCCCGAGAAGCCGCGCAGCGGCTATGCCTCCCGCTTCCGCCATGATGACGAGAAAGCGGAGCCGGGCTACTACGCGGTCACGTTGGACGATTACAAGGTGCGTGCCGAGCTGACCACCAGTACCCGCGTGGGCGTGCATCGCTATGCGTTCCCCAAGGGCACCGACGCCAAGGTGCTGCTGGACATGCGCACCAGCATGTACGACTACCCGGGCAAGGTGCTGTGGTCGCGGGTGCGGGTGCGTGCCGACGGCACGGTGACCGGCTTCCGCGAGACGCGCGGCTGGGCGCCGGGCCGCCAGCTGTATTTCGCGATGCGCTTCTCGCGCCCGCTGGCCGGGCATGAGCTGCACAACACCGAGCAGGACATCGTCTACAAGGGCTTCCCGCCGCCGGGCGAGAAGGATCCGTCCCAGCGCGCACAGATCGAGGGCCGTCAGCTGGTCGGTACCTTCGCATTCGGCAAGCTGGACGCACCGCTGGTGGTCAAGGTTGCCATCTCGCCGGTCAGCGAGGCCGGCGCCATTGCCAACCTCGACGCGGAAGTGGCCGACTTCGATTTCGACCGCGTGCGTGCGCAGGCGAAACAGGAATGGACGCAGGCGCTGTCGGTGCTCGACATCGATGCACCCGAGCACGCTCGCCGCAGCGCCTATACCGCGCTGTACCACACACTGTTGGGGCCGACGCTGTTCATGGATGCCGATGGCCAGTATCGCGGTTCGGACAATGCCGTGCACAAGGCCGATGGTTTCACGAATTATTCGACTTTCTCGCTGTGGGATACCTACCGTGCGTTGCACCCGTTGCTGACCCTGGTGCAGCCGGAGAAGCGCAACAGCGACTTCGTCAATTCGATGCTGGCCCACCATGAGCACAGCCCCTACGGCATGCTGCCGGTGTGGTCGTTCCATGGCCTGGAAGACTGGTGCATGATCGGCTACCACGCCGTGCCGGTGATCGCCGACGCCTACGTGAAGGGCATTCGTGGCTTCGACGCCGACAAGGCGCTGAAGGCGATGGTCGAGACCGCCAATTACGGCCCCTATGACGGTATCGCACAGTACCGCGAGCTGGGCTACGTACCGATCGACGAGGAAGGTGAAGCGGCCAGCAAGACGCTGGAATACGCCTTCGATGACTGGACCATCGCACGCATGGCGCAGGCGATGGGCAAGGGCGATATCGCGGCGACCTTCGACAAGCGCGCGGCCAACTGGCGCAATGCGTTCGACAAAGACACCGGCTTCATGCGCGCACGCAAGCGCGACGGCAGTTTCCGCACCCCGTTCGACCCCAGCGCCAGCGGCTACGGAACCGACTACACCGAGGGCAACGCTTGGCAGTATTCCTGGTATGTGCCGCAGGACGTGGCCGGGCTGGCGGCAGCGCACGGTGGCAGCGACAAGCTGCTCGCGCGCTTGGACGAGGTGTTCAACGCCAAGGTGGATCCGTCCATCTTCGAGCACATGGAAGACATCACCGGGCTGATCGGCTGGTACGCACATGGCAACGAACCCAGCCACCATGTGGCCTACCTGTACTCGTACGCTGGCCAGCCGTGGCGCACCCAGGCGCGCCTGAAGCAGATCATGGACACCCAGTACGCCGACCGTCCGGATGGCTTGGCCGGCAACGATGACGTCGGCCAGATGTCGGCGTGGTATGTGTTCACCGCGCTGGGCTTCTACCCGGTGGCACCGGGCTCGGGCGAGTACATCCTGGGTCGCCCGTTCCTGCCGAAGACCGCGATGCGCCTGCCCAACGGCAAGACGTTCACCATCGTGGCCGATGGCCTGGATGACAGGCACACCTATGTGGGCAGCGTGAGCCTCAACGGCAAGCCGCTGCAGCGCACCTTCCTGCGCCACGACGAGATCCTGGCCGGTGGCGAGCTGCGCTTCAGCATGCAGGCCGAGCCGAACAAGGACTGGCCGGGGCAGGGCGCGCAGGCGCCGTACTCGATGAGCCGGTGATGCGGGGCGGCGCCGTCCTGCCGCCGCCATTGCCCCGCACCTGGTAGGTGCCAACCTCGGTTGGCACGCGGGAGGTCAGCGGAAACGGAACCGCAACCCCACCCGCGCGCCACCGATCGGGGCGGTATCAATCATCAGGATCGCGCCATGTCGCTGCGCGATCTCGGCCACAATCGCCAACCCCAGCCCGCAGCCATCGCCTTCGCTGCTGGCCCGGTAGAAGCGTTCCGTGACGCGCGTGCGTTCGGCTTCGGCAATGCCGGCGCCGTCATCGTCAACCCATGCCTGCACGCCTTCGGCCTCCTGCCGAACGCCGAGGGTGATTACGCCGGGCACGGCACCGTAGCGCAGCGCGTTGTCCAGCAGGTTGCCCAACGCTTCGCGCAGCAGCTGCGGATCGCCCTGCACCTGCACGCCGTCGTCTGGCCCCTCGTAGCCCAGGTCAACGCCCGCCGCCAACGCACGGTCGGCGTAGCGCTCCACCACCCCGCGTGCCAACGCAGCCAGGTCCATCGGTTGCAGTGGCAGTGCGCTGCCATGCGGATCTTCCGAGCGGCTGAGCATCAGCAGCTGGTTGACCAGATGCTGCAAGCGGGCCAGCCCGGCCAGCGTGCCGGACAGCGCCAGCTGCTGGGCCTGCGGGTCGTGCTGGCGCAATGAACTCTCCAGTTCCACCTGCATCGCCGCCAAGGGCGTGCGCAGCTGGTGCGCGGAATTGCTGACAAAGCGCCGCTGCGCATCCTGCATCGAGTCCAGACGCTGCAGCAGCGCGTTGTAGGCCTCTACCGCCGGCCACAGTTCGCGCGGTGCCTCCTGCGCGGGGTCCAACGGTGCCAACGGATCCGGCCGCGGGCTGGCCAGCTTCCGCGCAACCAGGTTGGCATGGCGAGCGGCAGCGCCTGTACCGGACCAGGCCAGCCACGCCGCCAGTGCCAGGATCGCGGCCTGGAAGGGAACGCTGGTCAGCAGCAGCTTGCGCTCCAGCCGGTGGCGTTTGCGAAGCGTCTCAGCCACGCGCAGCCGGATGTCATGGCCCGGTCCGGCGCTGACCACCACCTCGACCATGCGCACGGCCTGACCACGCAGCTGCGCATCATAGTAGACCGCGTCGTCACTGTTGGCGGACGTCGCCGGGCGGGGCAGGGCTTCGGGCAGGTCGCCATACAGACGCCCACCCTCGGCATCGACTACCTCGCCATGCACTTCGTCGGCGGTGTCCCAGCTGAACATGCGCGAGACGGCTGGGGTGATCTCGATCGAAGCACGACCATCCTGCACCGTCACCAGCTCGGACAACGACATCGCCGAATCCAGCAGCCAGCGGTCGTAGACCTGCCCGGCATAGAACCGGGCCAGCGCAAATGAACCCACTGCGCTGCACAGCAGCAGTACCAGCAGCGGTAGCCAAAGGCGCCTGAGCAGCAGGCCACGCAGGCTGTGCACGCGCTCAGTCACCCACGGCCTCCAGCCGGTATCCAAGCCCACGCAGCATGCGGATGCCGACGCCGGCGCGCGCCTGTTCCAGCTTGCGGCGCAGGCGGCTGACATGCACCTCGATCACCGACAGGTTGGCCTCGTGGTCCCAGCTGTACAGCGCATCGAACAGGCGCTGCTTGGTGACGGTGCGGCCGGGATGCTGCATCAGTGCCTCGACCAGCGACAGTTCGCGCGCGGTCAACTCGATGCGCTGGCCTTCAACCTGCACTTCATTGCGGATGCTGTCGAAGCACAACCGGCCCAGCCGTTTCTGCGCCGGTGCATCGCTGCGGCGGCGCGACAGTGCACGCAGGCGGGCTTCCAGCTCACCGAGTGCGAACGGCTTGGCCAGGTAGTCGTCGCCACCGCGGTCGAGGCCGAGGATGCGGTCCTCCACACCATCGCGCGCGGTCAGGATCAGTACCGGCAGGGTGGCGCCGTCGTTGCGCAGGCGCGAGAGCAGGTCCAGGCCATCGACGTCGGGCAATGAAAGGTCCAGCACCATCACGTCATACGGTGCGCTGGCCAATGCCGCCGGCGCGTGCAGTCCACGCGAGAGGTGGTCGCACAGATGACCGGCACCCTGCAGGGCGCGGATCAGTCCATCGGCCAGAGCGGCGTCGTCTTCGATCAGCAGGATTCGCATTGCAAGCTTCGTGCAAGGTTGGGGCAAGTTTGGCGCAAGTGCATCACCTTACCGTGACGTGCATGAATTTCTCCTCTCGTCTAGCGGCCGTGCTGGCCACGCTTCTGTGCGCGCCTGCGGCTTCGGCGCTGTCCCTGCAGGAAGCGCAGCGCGCAATGGAAGCACACAACCCGGACCTGCGCGCGGCGGCACTGGAGCTGCGCGGTGTGCAGGGCGATGCGCAGACGGCGGCATTACGCCCGGGCACCGAGCTGTCGATCGGCACCAGCAAGATCAGCCCCAAGCATGGTATCGGCCCTGGGCGCTGGCAGGACAAGCGGGTGGACAGCACCGTGGGCCTGGGCTGGACCTGGGAACGTGGTGGCAAGCGCGCACTGCGCATCCGCCAGGCCGACGCGCTGCTGGAAGTGGCCGGGCTGGAGATGCTCGATACTCGGCGCCGCCAGCAAGTGGCGCTGCATGAAACCTATTTCGGCCTGAAGGGCGCGCAGGAGCGGGCGCAGATTGCCGAGGCCAACCGCCAGAGTTCGGCCGAGCAGATGGCGGCGGCGGACAAGCAGGTCGCGACAGGGGCGATGGCACCGGTGGATCGCGCGCGGCTGGCGGTGGACGATCTCGCCGTAGCCGACGCGGCGCGCGAGGCGGCCCTGGATCTGCGCGATGCACGGCATGCGCTGGGGCTGCTGCTCGGCCGCGACGACAGCCATGACCTCAGCGCCGATGATCCGTGGCCAGACCCCGCGGGCAGGGTGGATACGCGTGCGTTCGACCCGCAGCAGCGTGCCGATCTGCGCGCGGCACGTTCGCGCCTGGCCGCGGCCGACGCCGGTGTGGCGCTGGCGCGCAGCGAGCGCCAGCGCGACATCCAGCTGGGTGTGGAGGCCGAGCGCGAGCCGACCGACATCAGCGGTGTCACCTGGGGTGTGTCATTGACCATTCCGCTCGGCGGCCCGTCACGTGCACGCGGCGCGATCCAGCGTGCCGAGGCCGACCGTGACAGCGCCGCGCTGGAGCTGCAGGTACTGCAGCGCGAAGCACGCGCCGGGCTGGACCAGCTACAGGCCAGCGCGCAGTCCGCCGCACAGCGCCGCAGCGACTATGAGGGACTGCAGTCCGACGCCGCACGCAAGGCGGTGCAGGGCATCGAACTGGCCTACCGGCGCGGCGCCGCCAGCCTGACCGATCTGCTGGATGCGCGCCGCAGCTGGCGCGAGTTCGAGACCGCGCTGATCGATGCGCGTGCCGACCATGCCATTGCCCTGGCGCGCTGGGAAGCGGCCACATCCGTTGCTGAAGGAGAGTCCCGATGAAGTCCCCCGTCGCCCATCGCCCGCGGGCGCGACACGGCGTGCTGCCGGCCTTGCTGGCGCTGGCCCTGCTGGGCGGCTGCGGCCGTGAGCCGGCGTCCTACACCGAGGATGCGCCGCAGATCAGTGCCGGCCAGATCCAGTTTCCTGCCGGCAGCCGCCAGCTGGACGTGCTGCGCAGCGAGGCGGTGACCGCCGGCGCCAGCGCCAGCCTGCAGCTGCCGGGCCGGGTGGTCTGGGACGAGACCCGTTCCAGTGCACTGCGCACGCCGTTGCCGGGGCAGGTGGCGCGCATCGAGGCGCAGCCGGGCCAGAAAGTGAAGGCCGGCCAATTGATTGCCTGGATCACCTCGCCCGAGTTCGGCCAGGCCCAGGCGGAGGGCGTGCGTGGCCGCGCCGAGCTGCAGCAGGCGCGCAAGGAGCTGGAGCGCACCCGCGAGCTGCATGCGGCGGGTGTGGCGTCGGGCCGCGAACTGGACGAGGCCGAGGCCAACTTCGCCGGCAGCCAGGCCGATCATGCGCGTGCAACCGCCTTCGCCAAGGCATATGGCAACGGCCAGCGCGTCGACCAGCGCCTGCCGCTGCGCGCGCCGATCGATGGCGTGCTGGTGGAGCGACGGATGAGCCCGGGCATGGCGGTCAGCCCGGACAGCGAACAGCCGTTGGCGGTGATTGGTGATCCGGACCGCCTGTGGTTGCTGCTGGATGCTCCTGAGAGCCTGGCCGGACGCATGAAGGCGGGCATGCAGGTGAGCGTACCCGGTGCCGATGGCCAACTGCTGCAGGCGACCCTGCAGCACGTGGATGACTTCGTCGACAGCGAACGCCGCGTGGTGCAGGCGCGCGCCGAGCTGGACAACCGCGCACGCGGCTTCAAGGCGGGGCAGTACGTGCGCGCCCAGGTGGCGTTGCCGGCCGACGGCGGTGTCTCGCTGCCCGATGCGGCCGTGCTGCTGATCGACGGCAAGCAGGTGGTGTTCGTGGAGGAGGACAAGGGACGCTACGTGCGCCATGCCGTGCATGCCGAGGAACTGGGCGATGGCCGGCTGTGGGTGCGTGACGGCCTGGCGGTTGGCAGCAGGGTGGAGGTCGAGGGCGGCCTGCTGTTGCAGCAGCTGGTCGACAGCGCGCCAGCCGCCGCCAGCACCGGCGCGGGGCACGCCGCGCCATGATCGATCGCCTGATTGCCTATTGCCTGCGCCAGCCCTTGATGGTGATGCTGGCGCTGCTGTTGTTCATCGGCGCTGGCATTGCCGCGTTCCGCGTGCTGCCGGTGGAGGCCTTCCCGGACGTCTCCGATACTCAGGTGACGGTGGTGTCACTGCACCCCGGCCGCGCCGCCGAAGAGGTGGAACGCGAAGTGACGATGCCGCTGGAAGTGGCCTTGTCCGGCATTCCGCATTCGGTGCGGGTGTTCTCGCATACGCAGTTCGGCCTGTCGATGATCATCCTGACCTTCGACGACAAGGCCGATGACTACTTCGCGCGCCAGCAGGTGCTGGAGCGCCTGCAGGGCGTGGAGCTGCCGGAAGGGGTGACCCCGGAACTGGAGGCGATGAGCTCGGCGGTAGGCGAGATCTACCGCTACGTGCTCAAGGGCCCGCACATGACGCCGACCCAGCTGCGCACCGTGCAGGAATGGACGATGGAGCGCAGCCTGCGCACCGTGCCGGGCGTGGCCGATGTGATCAGCTTCGGCGGCTTCGCGCGCACGTTCCAGGTCAAGCCGGACCTCGACAAGCTGCGTGACCGCGGCATCAGCCTGGGTGAGTTCGCCGAGGCGCTGGAAAAGGGCAGCTCCAATGCCGGCGGCGGCTACGTGGAACGCGGGCAGCAGCAGTTCCTGATCCGCGGCGTCGGTCTGATGCGCTCGCCCGCCGACATCGGCAATGTGGTCGTGGAGCAGCGCGGGGGCACGCCGATCCTGGTGCGCGACCTGGCCGGCATCGCCGACGCCGGCCTGCCCCGGCAGGGCCTGGTCGGCCAGGACGGCAATGACGATGCGGTGTTCGGCATGGTGCTGATGCGCAAGGGCGAGAATCCGTCCGACGTGCTCGACGCCCTGCATGCGCGTATCGCCGAGATCGAGGCCAATCAGCTGCCGCACGGGGTCAGCATCGAGCCGTTCTACGACCGCTCGTGGCTGGTCTCGACCACGCTGAAAACCGTCTTCAGCAACCTGCTGGAAGGCGCGGTGCTGGTGTTCCTGGTGCTGTGGCTGTTCCTGTACAACGCCCGCGCCGCACTGATCGTGGCGGCGATGATGCCGCTTGCGCTGCTGTCGACCTTCCTCGGCCTGCACCTGTGGGGCGTGCCGGCCAACCTGCTGTCGTTGGGTGCGATGGACTTCGGCATCATCATCGACGGCGCGGTGATCGTCACCGAGCACATCGTTTCGCGATTGTCGAAGCTGCCCCCTGCGGCCGACCGGAAGACACGGTTCTCGACCATTCTTTCAGCCGCATCGGAAGTGGGGCGGCCGACGTTTTTCTCGATGTTGATCATCATCGCCGCACACATCCCGATCTTCACCCTGCAGCGCCAGGAAGGCCGCATGTTCGCGCCGATGGCGTACTCGGTGACCTCGGCCCTGATCGGTGCGTTGATCCTGGCGCTGACCGTGGTGCCACTGTTCTGCTACTGGTGGTTGCGGCGCGACCGCATGCGCGACGGCAATCCGCTGATGGACCGCCTGACCGGCTGGTACCGGCCGATCCTGGAGCGCGCTCTGGCTCGCCCGCGTGCGGTGGTACTTACCGCGGTTGCGCTGCTGGTCGGCACGCTCGCGCTGGGCACGCGGCTGGGTTCGGAGTTCCTGCCCGAGCTGGACGAGGGCTCGATCTGGCTGACCGCCACGCTTGACCCCAGCACCAGCCTGGCCGAGGCGCAGCAGCAGTCGCGGCGCATCCGTGAGCTGGTCGGCACCTTCCCGCAGGTATCGACGGTGGTGGCCAAACTGGGGCGCCCGGAAGACGGCTCCGATGCCAAGGGCGCGAACCAGATCGAGGCGCTGGTGGCGTTGAAGCCGGAGAAGGAATGGCCGAAGGGCGTGGACAAGCGGCAGCTGGTCAGCGACCTGCAGCGCACGCTGGAGCAGCGTATTCCAGGGCCGGAGTTCTCGATCTCGCAGCCGGTGCGCGACAACATCCTGGAGAGCATCTCGCAGATCAAGGGCCAGGTGGTGATCAAGGTCAGCGGCTCGGATCTGGATGTACTCAACCAGCAGGCGCAGGCGATCCTGGGCCAGGTGCGTAGCGTGGAGGGCGTAGAGAGCGCCTTCATCGACCGTGACGGCTCACTGCCGCAGCTGCAGATCGAAATCGACCGCGACCGTGCTGCGCGCTATGGCTTGAACGTGCGCGACATCGACGAGGTGATCGAGACCGCACTGGGCGGGCGCCAGGTCGGCGAACTGTGGGAAGGTGACCGCAGGTTCCCGATCACGTTGCGCCTGGACGACGCCGACCGCGACCTGCAGCGGCTGCGCACGGTGCCGGTCGGCATCGGCGATGGGCACACGGTGACACTGTCCGACGTGGCCGACTTCCGCATGGCCAGCGGCGCGATCAACATCTCGCGCGAGAACGCACAGCGGGTCAAGGCGGTGAGCATCTTCATCGCCGGCCGCGACATGGGCAGCGTGGTGGCCGACATGCGCAAGCGCGTGGACGCCAGCGTGCAGTTGCCGGAAGGCTACCGGCTGGAATGGTCCGGGGAGTTCGAGAACCAGCAACGTGCGATGAAACGGCTGGGCTGGGTGATCCCGCTGTCGGTGCTGATCATCTTCGTGTTGCTGTTCGATGCCTTCAAGGACATCAGCAGCGCCGCGCTGATCCTGGCCAACGTGCCACTGGCGATGATCGGCGGCATTCTCGCCCTGTGGTTGACTGGGATTCCACTGTCGGTGTCGGCGGCGATCGGCTTCATCGCGTTGTTCGGGCAGGCGGTCTTGAACGGGGTGGTGATGCTCAGCCGCTTCGCCCAGCTGCGCGAGCAGGGCATGGACCTGCTGCAGTCGGTGGTGCAGGGCTCGCTGCAGCGCCTGCGCACGGTGCTGATGACCGCACTGCTGGCGATGTTCGGCCTGCTGCCGATGGCGACCTCGCATGCCATTGGCGCCGAGACCCAGAAGCCGCTGGCGGTGGTGGTGATCGGTGGCCTGCTGTCGGCGATGCTGCTGACCCTGCTGGTACTGCCCACGCTGTACTACTGGGTGCATCACCGCCGCGAGGCCCGCACGGGCTGACGGCGATATCCGGCTCTCCGCCCGGTAGAGGCCAACCTTGGTTGGCAGACGGCGAAGCGCCCACCAAGGTGGGCGACTACCGGTGTGCGATGGCCGCGAACTACACCATCCCGCCATTGGCGCGCAGCACCTGGCCGTTGATCCATCCGCCATCGGCACCGGCCAGGAAGGCAACCGCACCGGCGATGTCCTCCGGCGTACCCAGCCGCTCCAAGGGGTTCATCTTCGCCAGCCGCTCGATCAGTTCCGGCGACTTGCCGTCCAGGAACAGGTCGGTGGCGGTCGGGCCGGGCGCCACTGCATTCACGGTGATGTTGCGCCCGCGCAGCTCCTTGCTGAGGATCGCGCCCATCGTCTCCACCGCCGCCTTGCTGGCGGCATACACGCTGTAGTTCTCCAGCTTGATGCCAACCACGCTGGTGGACAGGGTGATCAGGCGGCCACCGTCGCGCACCCGTCGCGCGCTCTCGCGCAGCACGTTGAAGGCGCCTTTCAGGTTGATCCCGATCACCCTCTCGAACAGGGCGTCGTCGGTATCGGCCAATGGTGCCAGCTGCAACACGCCGGCACTGTTCACCACTACGTCTATACCGCCGAAGCGCGCCTCGATGGCATCGAACAGCTGCCGCACCGCCTGCGGATCGGCGACATCGGCCTGCAGCGCGATGGCCTGCGCGCCGGCCGCGCTGAGTTCGGCCGCCAAGGCTTCGGCGTCGTCGCGGCGGCCCGCATAGTTGATCGCGACCGCGTGGCCTTCAGCCGCCAGGCGGCGGGAGATGGCGGCGCCGATGCCACGGGAGCCGCCGGTGACCAGGGCGACAGAGCGGGCGGGGGAGAGGGTCATGGTGGCTTCCACTGGGGCGCGCCGAAGTGGCACAGGGCCATCTTCGCGAGATTGTCCTTTCGAATAATCCTGCACAATCCGTCAACATCATCCGGACAGCCGAACAATGGATCGTTTCACGGCCATGCGCGCCTTCGTCCGTATCGTCGAGCGCCGCAGCTTCACCCGGGCCTCCGAGGACCTGGGCCTGCCGCGGGCCACGGTGACCGACGCGATCAAGGCGCTGGAACAGCGGCTGGGCGTGCGCCTGCTGCACCGGACCACCCGGCTGGTGGTGCCGACGCTGGAAGGCGAGGCCTTCTATGGCCGTTGCCTGCGCCTGATCGCCGACATGGACGATGCCGAGGCTGCGTTCCGTGATGCCCCGCCACGCGGGCCGCTGCGCATTGAAGTACATGGCACGCTGGGCCGGCACCTGCTGTTTCCGCACCTGCCGGAATTCCTGCGGCGCTACCCGGAGATCGAGCTGGACGTCAGTGAAGGCGACCGCTATGTCGACCTGCTGCGCGAAGGCGTGGATGCGGCGTTGCGGGTGGGGACGCTGGCCGACAGCGATCTGGCGGCGCGCCGGTTGACGATGCTGCGCGAGGTCACGGTGGCCGCGCCGGGTTATGTGCAGGCGCACGGCCTGCCCGATACCATTGAATCGCTGGAGCAAGGCCATCAGATGATCGGCTACCGCTCCAGCGCCACCGGCCAGCTGATCCCCCTGGAGTTCCAGCAGGCGGGACAGGTGCGCTACGTGCCGCTGCAGGCGCGGGTGCGTGTTTCCGGCGCGGATGCATTCCTTGGGGCCGCGTTGGCGGGCCTGGGCATCATCCAGGCGCCGCGCTACCGGATGGACCCGTATATCGCGCGCGGGCAGCTGGTCGAGCTGTTGCCTGAGACGCCGCCGACGCCAAGCCCGTTGAGTCTGGTCTACCCGCGCAACCGCACGCCGTCGCCACGCTTGCGGGTGTTCATCGACTGGGTGGCCGGGGTGTTCGAGCAGACCGGGGTTGCCGGCCAGCGGCCGGCACTACCGACCAGGGGCGCGCGTGCTGGGTAGTGCCGGCCGCTGACCGGCAGCACCGAAGCAACGTTCCTGAGACGCTGCCATGGGCTGGCTGTGCAGGGTAGTGCCGGCCGCTGGCCGGCAACTGCAATGCGCTTGATGTACCGGGGTACCGGCCAGCGGTCGGCACTACCGGGCGGCGGCGCCCGGCAGCACCAGCTCGAACACGGTGCCGGTGTCATCCGACACAACACTCACACTACCGCCATGGGCCTGTGCAATCGCGCGGGTGATCGCCAGCCCCAGTCCGGCACCTTCGTGGCGGCCGCGCTCGCCGCGGTAGAAGCGATCGAACAGGCGCGGCAGCGCTTCGGCGGCAATCGGCGTGCCAAGGTTGTGCACGCTGACCCTGCACACGCCATCGGCCTCGATCAGCCGCACCCGTACTTCGCTGCCCACGGCTGCGTGCTTCAACGCGTTGGACAGCAGGTTGGCGATCGCGCGGTGCAGCATCAGGCGGTTGCCTTCCACGCTCGCCACACCGTCGCGGCGCAGGGTCAACTGCCGGTCCTCGGCCAGCAGGTCGTAGAACTCGAGCAGCGAATCCACCACCCCATCCAGCGCCACCAGCTCGCGTGAGGGCAGCGCGCCCGGCGCCTCGGCCTGCGCCAGGTACAGCAGGTCGCCCACGGTCTGCGCCAGCTGCTGCAGTTCCTCGGCACACGACGCAAGCGTCTCGCGGTAGGCCTCGTTGCTGCGCGGGTGCGCCAGCACCACCTGCACCTGGGTCAGCATGTTGGTGATCGGGGTGCGCAACTCGTGGGCGAGATCACCGGAGAACTCGGTCAGCCGCGCGAAGTCCTGCTGCAGGCGTGCCAGCATGCCGTTGAGGGTCTGCGCCAACTGCTCCAGTTCGGCCGGTGCACTGCGCGCGCTCAGGCGGCGCTGCAGGCGACCGGCGGTGATCTGCCTGGCCTCATCGGCCAGCGTGCGCAGCGGCCGCAGCGTACGCCGCACCACATAACCGCCGAGCAGGCTGCTGGCCACGGCGGCGCCGATGATCGCGATCGCCAGCAGGTGGCGGAAGCGCTGCAGGAAATCGGCATGGCGGTCGTCATCGATGGCCAGCAGGGTGACCAGCGGGCTGCCGTCGGCCAGGGTCTGGCGCAGGTGCAGGGCATGCATGCAGCGGCCATCGGCGAGGATCCAGTCGTGCCGCCGTGGCGCGGCGTCGATCGGCTGGCCGCGTGCATGCTCGCGCAGCAGTGCCGGTGCGGTCGAGAACAGCACCGCGCCACGCCCATCAACAACGTGGAAGGCGATATCCGGATGATGGCCCAGCGCCTCTGCCAAGCGCTTCCCGCGTGCGGACGCAGGTCCGTTATCGGCGAGGTCACGGATCAACGCGACCTTGTTTTCCAGTTCGACGAAGTCCTGGGCGACCAGGTCGTGGCGGGCACTGACATAGATCGCCACGCCCAACGCGGCCAGCACCAGCGTGGCCACGATGGCGAACAGCAGCGTCAGCCGCACCGCGATGGAACGGCGCAGGCTCATCCGCTGTGCACTGCACCGTCGTCCGGCGCCTCCAGCACATAGCCCATGCCGCGCACGGTGACGATCAGCTTGGCATCGAAGTCATCGTCGATCTTCGCGCGCAGGCGGCGGATCGCCACGTCGATCACGTTGGTGTCGCTGTCGAAATTCATGTCCCACACCTGCGAAGCGATCAACGAGCGCGGCAGCACTTCGCCACGTCGGCGCGCCAGCAGCTCCAGCAGGGTGTATTCCTTCTGGCTGAGGGTGATGCGCTGGCCGCCGCGTTCAACCCGGCGGCGCAGGGTGTCCACCACCAGGTCGGCGATGACGATGCGCTCGGCCTGCGGCTGCGCCTGGCCGCGACGCAGCAGGGTGCGTACCCGCGCCAGCAGCTCGGCGAAGGCGAATGGCTTGGCCAGGTAGTCGTCGGCGCCCAGCTCAAGGCCCTGCACGCGGTCGGCGATGCTGCTGCGCGCGGTCAGGAACAGTACCGGCACCTGCCAGCCGGCCTCGCGCAGCCGCGACAGCACGTTCCAGCCATCCAGGCCGGGCAGCATCACGTCGAGGATGACCAGCTGGTACTCGCCGCTGCCGGCCAGGTGCAGCCCGTCGACGCCGTTGCAGGCGAGATCGACCACGTAGCCGGCCTCGATCAGCCCCTGGCGCAGGTAGTTGCCGGTCTTGGGTTCGTCTTCGACGATCAGCAGTTTCATGATGCGCCCATCATCGCAGCTTGGGCCCGTACCGGAACGGATTGATCATGCCAGTGGGTCCAGCGTGCCAAGCACCGCGACGCAGGCCAGCACCAGCAGCGCCAGCAGCGATTCGCAGGCCAGGCTTTGGCGGAGCGAGCGCAGCGGCCTGGGTTGCCAGCCGCCACGGATGGAGACCGCCAGCGCCGGCACCAGCCGCCAGCGATGCAGCGCGGCCAGGCCCAGCATGCCACCGACCAGGGCGAGTTTGAGCAGCAGCCAGCGTCCGTGCGCGGCGCCGGTCAGGGTCTGTATGGAACCGCCGAGATCGACATAGGTATAGGTGCCGGTCATCGCCAGCAGGGCGACGATGATCGTGCCGGGCAGGGCGAAGCTGTGGGCGGCCTGCCACAGCTCGCGGGTGCGTTCTCGCAGGCGCAGGCCCTGCGGACGCAGCGCCAGCTGCAGGATGGCGGCGATCGCGCCGACCCAGGCGCCGGCGGCCAGAAGGTGCACGATGCCGGCCACCAGCCGCATCGTGCCACCGAATCCATCGCCGGCGGCGGCATGGCCGTTCCAGGACAGGCTGGCCAATGCCGTGGCGGACAATGCGAGCAGGGCCAGGCGGCGCAGGCCCCGCAGCGGCGTGGCGGCTGCCAGCAGGGGCAGCATCGCCAGCACCGCCACGGTGCGCAGCAGGCCGGCTTCACCTACCGGCGTGCCGGTGAGGAACCAGTGCGCCGTTGCTGGGTCGATGTCGGCCGGCGCGATGCCGAGCACACCGGACAACCGGGTGATGGCATCGGTGACCACCACGGCCAACGCGATCAGGGCGAGCGCCAGCGGGACGCCGCGTGGCAACCCCGGACGGACGAACAGCATCCGCCCGAACAGCAGCATCAGCACCAGGTACAGCGCCAGCCGCAGCGCATACGGCGAGAGCTCGGCCACGACGGCAGCCTTACTTCACGGTGAAGCGGTAGTTGCCGGTGATCGGGTGGCTGTCCTGGCCGACCGCGCGCCATTGCAGTGCGTAGCTGCCGGCGGGCAGCGGCTTGGCGAAGCGCGCACGCAGCGTGTGCCCATCTTCGGAGAGGTCCTGCGCGGTGGTGGGCATGGCCATCTTCATGCGGCCATGGTCCATGCTCAGTTCGATGCGGGTGGCACGCGGCATCACCTTCTCACTGAACTGCAGCGTGATCTCGGTCGCCGGGGCTATGGTGGCGTCGGCGGCCGGCGTCGAACGCACCAGGCTGGGATGGGCCAGGGCCAGCGGCGCAACCGCGAGGCCAGACAGGAGAAGCGCGAGGGTGGCAGAGCGGCGAAGGGAACGGGTCATGCGCGGGACACCTGTGGAAGAAGTGGCCCTCAGGGTGGAGGGCAGCGCCTTTCGCTGCCCTGACCCGAACATTACCGATCTGTAATGTTCCGTCCACGCACAGGTGGTGCCGGCAGCTGGCCAGCGTCACAGTGCTGCCAACGGCCCTTGCATGCGATGGAAACTGCCATCGGTGGCGGTGAACCAGGCCAGCGAACGCCCGCCGACGAAGTCATCGACATGCACGACCGTTGCGCCATCGGCTTCCTGCCACGAAAGGGCATAGACCCCTTCGCTGATCTGTTGCCACTCGCAGGCGGCTTCGCCCTGCGCACCGGCATAGGCGCCGGAGAGGATGGCGTACTGCACGTGGCGGCCATCGGCGCTGTAGACATTGTCGGCGGCCAGGCCGTCATAGCTGACGCGGAAGCGGCGGCCGGCGAACAACGGCAAGGCGGGAGCTGTGTTCATCGGATCGCCACCGGATTGATGTTGACCTGGGTCGAGCCGACGTAGAGGGGCTGGCCGAGCACGAACAGGAATTCCCAGGCCTTGTCGCGCACCAGGGCACGGCTGTCGATCAGCTCCAGGTTGTAGATGCCGCGCTTGGCCAGCATGTACTGGTTGATCGGGAACTCCTCGGCACCGTTCGGGTTCGGGTAGACCTCCGAGGCCCAGGTGTCGCCACCGAAGGCGACGATGCCCTGGTCGGCCAGCCACTTCGCGGCCTCCATGCCGATACCCGGCTCCACTTCCAGGAACTGCGTGTTGTCCTTGCCGATCAGTTCCAGCCAACCGGTGTTGAACAGCACCACGTCGCCCTTGCGCAGGCTCAGGCCCTGCTTCTTCAGCACGGCCTGGATGTCGGCCACGGTGAACTCGGTGCCGCCGGGCACGATCGCCTTGCCGTAGTACGCGGTCATGTCCAGCACGACGCCGCGGGTGACCATCGGCGGCACCTTCTCGACGCCGAGCTTGCGTACGCCGTCCACGGTGACGAAGTCGGCGGCCTTGTTGCCGTTGTAGTAGACGTTGTCGATGCCGATATGGCCGATGCCGTTGAGCTGGGTGCCAACGCCGGTCCAGGCGTTCACCAGTTCATCGTTGAAGGTGAACTTGTTGGGGCCCAGCGACTTGCCGGCCTGCTGGCCGACCTGCACGTTGTACAGGCGGAAGCTGCGGTGGCGGAACGCGGGCAGGTTCTTGTCCACCGGCACCGCCAGCGGATAGGTCTTGCCGGTCCTGACCAGCGAGACCGCGTGCTTGACCACGTCAGCGGTGAGCAGGTTGGCCGCGCCGATCTCGTCGTTGGCGCCGTAGGCAGAGGGATACCACTCCTCGGCGGTGGCCTGGAAGGACAGCGGCAGGGTGGCCAGCGCAAGCGCGGCCAGGGTCTTCATCTTCATGGCAAAGCTCCGGTAACTGTCAGGCCGTCGCGGTGGCGCCGGCATGGGCCGGGAAGTGCGGCAGCACGTACTCGGCGATTTCGTGGAAGGTTTCGGCCAACGGCCGTTCGTTGCGGCGGAACTGCAGGCCGATGTGGTCGACACCGGCCGCCTGCATGGCGTGCAGCTCGGCCAGCAGGGCGATGCGGCCGCCACGCAGGCCGAAGCGCCAGCGCTGCAGGGGGGCGTCGGCATCGTCCACCAGGTCCAGGTGGATGAAGCTGGCATACGGCTTGTTGCCGGCCACGGCGCGCCACGCCGCCACGCGTTGCGCATGGTCCTGCGGCGCGCCCGGGTAGGCCAGGCAGCCATCCATGTGCTGGCCGATCCATGCTGGTTGCTGTTGGGCCAGGCCGGCCACGAACAACGGCAGGGCCGGGCCATCGGCGGGCAGCACGACCAGGCCCTGCGGCAGGTGCGCGGCGGCGCCTTCGCGCAGCAATGCGATCTGCTCGCGGAAACGGCTGCCACGGCTGTCGAAGTCGCGACCGAACAGCGGGTACTCCACCGGGCGGTCGCCACTGGCCACGCCCAGCAACAGGCGGTCGCCGCTCAGCCGCTGCACGCTGCGCGCCGACTTCAGGGTCAGCAAGGGCTCACGGATCGGCAGCACCACCGCACCGGTGCCCAGCAGGATGTCATTGGTGATGCCGGCCAGGTAGCCGAGGTAACTGAATACCTCGAACACCTGCGCCGCATCGCCGAAGGCCGGGTCGTACACCGGCACGTCGCGTACCCACAGCGCACGGAAGCCGAGGCGGTCGGCCAACCGTGCCAGTTCCGCATGGCGCTGCAGGTCCGGTTCACCGGGCAGGCGTCGCGCGGCGCGTCGTGCCTGTTCGCCCAGCGGCGTCCAGTCATTGTCCAGCGGTGCTTCGATGCCGATGCTGAAACCACCGGCCTGCAGCCGCGCCAACGCACTGCCCATGGCCAGGCTCCTCAGTCCCAGGCCGGGGCCAGGCCCGGCGGATCGACTTCGCGGCCGTTGCGGTCAAGTGCAGCGATCGCGGCCATGTCATCGGCATCCAGGTGCAGGTCCTGGGCGAGCAGGTTGCTGGCCAGATTCTCGCGCTTGGTCGAGGACGGAATGACCGAGTAACCCCGCTGCAGCGCCCACGCCAGCGCGACCTGGGCCACGGTGGCCTGGTGCTTGTCGGCGATGGCGGCCAGCACCGGATCCTTCAGTACCTTGCCGTAGGCCAGGGTCATGTAGGAGGTCACGGTGATGCCCTGGTCCTGCAGGAAGGCGGTCAGTGCCGGGTTCTGCAGGTACGGGCTCAGTTCGATCTGGTTGGTGGCGATCTCGGCGGCACCGACCACCTCGATGGCCTGCCGGGTCAGCTCGATGTTGAAGTTGGACACACCGATCTGGCGGGTCAGGCCCAGCGTCTTGGCTTCGGCCAGCGCGGTCATGTACTCGCGCAGTTCAACGCCATTGCCCGGCGCCGGCCAGTGGATCAGCAACAGGTCGACGTAGTCGGTGCGCAGCTTGGCCAGGCTGTCGCGCAGGCTCGGGATCAGCTTGTCGGCGGCGTAGTTGTCCACCCAGATCTTGGTGGTCAGGAACAGCTGGTCGCGCGGGACGCCGGATTCGGCGATGGCCTGGCCGACTTCGGCTTCGTTGCCGTAGATCTGCGCGGTATCGACCGCACGGTAGCCAACGTCGAGGGCGTTGCGCACCGAGTCGATGACGGTCTGGCCGGTCAGGCGGAAGGTGCCGACGCCAAAGGAAGGAACGCTCATGATGGACTCCAGGGACTTCGTTGAGAGCCGGTGGGCTCGGGACAGGGCGAAGTGTGGGCGCTTTACATTTGTTGATTAAGCCGTGTATACGGGAAACGCTTTTGCGCCGAGGTAAAAAATGAAAACCACCCTGGATGAGCTGAAGGCCTTCGTGGCCGTGGTCGACAGCGGTTCGATCACGGCGGCGGCCGAGGCGCTGGAACTGACCATCTCTGCCACCAGCCGCACCCTGGCGCGGCTGGAGGACAAGCTGCAGACCACGCTGCTGCGACGGACCACGCGGCGGCTGGAACTGACCGAGGAAGGCGCGGCGTTCCTGGAGTACGCGCGCACGATCCTGGCCACGGTGGACGAGGCCGAGGAACAGATGGCCGCGCGGCGGCTGCAGCCGGTCGGGCGCCTGCGCGTGGACGCCGCCACGCCGTTCATGCTGCACGTGATCGTGCCGCTGCTTGAGGGGTTCCGTGAGCGCTACCCGCAGGTGGAGCTGGAGCTGAATTCCAATGAAGGCATCACCGACCTGATCGAGAAGCGCACCGACGTAGCGTTCCGCATCGGCGTGCTGCGCGACTCGACCCTGCATGCGCGGCCGATCGGCCACAGCCGCATCCGGGTGGTGGCCAGCCCCGAATACCTGCGCCGCCACGGCACGCCCACGCGCGTGGAGCAGCTGCGCGAGCACGACCTGCTGGGCTTCACCCAGCCCAGTTCGTTGAACGAATGGCCGCTGCAGGATGCCGATGGTGGGCCTTTCGTGATCGAGCCGGCGATCGCTTCATCCAGTGGCGAGAGACTGCGGCAGATGGCGGTGGCCGGGCTGGGCATCGCCTGCCTGTCCGACTTCCTGACCCGCCAGGACCGGCGCGAAGGCCGCCTGGTGCAGCTGTTCGCCAGGCAGACGCAGGAAGTGCGGCAGCCGATCAACGCGGTGTACTACCGCAACACCGCGCTGGCCGCCCGCATCACCTGTTTCGTCGACCACGTGACGCAGACGCTCGGCCAGCGTCCGTTCGACGAATAGAGATCGGTAGAGCCGGCCGCTGGCCGGCTGCCGGGTCCTTGGGGCTGCCGGCCAGCGGCCGGCACTACCAAATGCGTATCACCTGATGCGTGGCCCACGTACGGATGGGTAGAGCCGGCCGCTGGCCGGCTGCCGGGTCCCCGGGGCTGCCGGCCAGCGGCCGGTGTCAGCGGGTGCGCAGCGCGCGCCGGTTGCCGATGTGCGCGCATGCCAGCAGCACGCCACCACTGGCTGTCGCCACGCCATGCCAGAGCAGCGATTCCTTCAGCGGCAGGTACAGCGAGGCCGACAGCAGCAGGATGGTGCCGGCGCAGGCCAGCCGCACCGGCCGCCAGCGCCCGTGCCGGTGCACCCCGGCCGAGGTACTCGCCAAGGCCAGCGACGAGGCCAGCAGCGCGAACAGCCATTCCCAGCGCGACATCATCAACAGCAATGTCATCGCGCCATGGCCGGGATGCTGGAACGAGCGCAGCGCCATCATCGCAGCCGGCACGAAGGCCAGCAGCAGGGGCAGGGCGATGCAGTGGGCGGCGCAGGCCAGGGACAGCCAGGCCCCGGCAAGATCGAAGCGGGGGTGCCAGCGTGCCGAAGTTGGCGGCTGGGCCAGGGCCCTTGCGGGCGTCGTGGGGATGTGGTCCATAATGTTACATAGTAACAATTGGAGCCTCCCCCATGAAGCGTTCTGCTGCTCTTTTCCTGCTGCTGGCTGCCAGTGCCGCGCAGGCCCATGACATCCGCCAGCACGCACCGCACGTGCACGGCCAGGCGACCGTCGATGTTGCGCTTGACCGGCAGACGCTGGAGTTCGCCCTGCAGGCCCCCGGCATCGGCATCCTCGATTACGAGCGACCGCCGGCCAATGCAGCCGAGCAGGCCGCGCTGGCACGGGCTACGACAGTGCTGAAGGGCGGCAGCTGGGTCACCTTGCCCACCGCCGCAGGCTGCCGCCTTTCAGGCAACGATGCCAAGGCCGAGGGATTCGACGCGACGGCCGCCGCGCCGCCGCCGGGACAGCACCGTCACGCAGGTTTCAGCGCAACGCTGCAGTACCACTGTGCCAAACCTGCCGCGCTGCGCGCCATCGTCGTGCGCCTGCCCGTACTGTTCCCGGGTCTGCACGAAGTCATCGTCAACAGCGCAACCGCCAACGGCCAGAATCGCAGCGTGCTGACGCCCGACAGCCTGCGCGTGGTGCTGGCACCGTGAGCGCGGCACCGGTGATCTCGCTGGAAGACGTGCAGTTCGGCTACGGCATGCAGCGGGTGCTGGACATCCCGCGATTATGGGTCGAGCAGGGCAGCAGCGTATTGCTGCGGGGAATCAGCGGTGGCGGCAAAAGCACCCTGCTGGGCCTGCTGGCAGGCGTGCTGCTGCCTGGCAAGGGCCGTGTCGAGGTGGCCGGCCAGGCGCTGCAGGACATGGGAGGCGCGGCGCGGGATCGCTTCCGCGCCGACCAGCTGGGCGTGATCTTCCAGCAGTTCAACCTGCTGCCGTTCCTCAGCGTGCGCGACAACATTGCGCTGGGCCTGCGCTTTTCGCGCCTGCGCAGCGCGCGCATCAGTGGGCCGTTGGATGCCGAGATCGCCCGCCTGCTGCAGGCCCTGCAGCTCAACCCTGAGCTTATGCAGCGGCGCGCAGGTACGCTCAGTGTTGGCCAGCAACAACGCGTGGCGGCAGCACGTGCCCTGATCGGTCGTCCGGCATTGCTGCTGGCCGATGAGCCCACCTCGGCGCTTGACCGTGAAGCGGCAACCGCGTTCCTGAAGCTGATGTCCGCGCAGTGCCAGGCGGCCGGCACCACGGTGCTGGTGGTCAGCCATGACGACAGCCTGCAGCCGTTGTTCGACCGCACGATTGCCCTGTCTCAGATCAACCAGGCAGGTGCCGGCCATGCTTGAGCTTGCCTGGGCCAGCCTGCGCAGCCGTGCGTTGAGCGTGGGCCTGACCGTGCTGGTCATCACCCTCAGCGTGGTGCTGTTGCTGGGCGTCGAGCGCGTGCGCACGCAGGCACACGAAGGCTTCGCCAGCACGGTGTCGGGCACCGACCTGATCGTCGGTGCGCGTTCGGGGCCGGTGAACCTGCTGCTGTACTCGGTGTTCCATATCGGTGACCCGACCAACAACGTGTCCTGGCAGTCCTACCAGGAGCTGTCCGCGTTGCCGCAGGTGAAGTGGGCGGTGCCACTTTCGCTGGGCGATTCGTGGCGCGGCTACCGCGTGGTCGGTACCAGCGATGGCTATTTCGAGCACTACCGCTATGGCGCCGGGCACGCGCTTGCGTTCGCGGACGGACGGCCGTTCGATGATCTGTATGACGTGGTGATCGGTGCCGAGGTGGCGCGCGCGCAGAAGGTCGGCCTCGGTGACCAGATCGTGCTGGCACACGGCACCGGCGCGGTCACGCTGGCCACGCATGCCGACAAGCCATTCCGTGTTGCCGGCATCCTGCAGCGCACCGGCACGCCGGTGGATTCGTCGCTGCTGGTTTCGCTGCCGGCGATCGAAGCGATCCATGTCGACTGGCGATCCGGCGTGCAGCTGCGCAGCCAGCGCGTCAGCGCCGAGCAGGCGCGCCACCTGGACCTGACTCCGACCAGCATCACCGCCTTCATGCTCGGACTGAATTCGCGCATCGCCACGTTCTCGGTACAGCGCAGGATCAACGAGTATCCGGACGAGGCGATGCTGGCGATCCTGCCCGGCGTGACCCTGCAGCAGCTGTGGCAGTCACTGGGCACCGCCGAGCGGGCGTTGCAGCTGATCAGTGCGATGGTGGTACTGCTGGGCATGGTCTCGCTGGTGGCGCTGCTGGTCTCGACCCTGCAGGAGCGGCGGCGTGAGATGGCCATCCTGCGTGCCACCGGCGCGCGACCGGGTTACATCGCTGGCCTGCTGGTGGTGGAGGCGGTGGCGACCAGTGCGGTGGCCTGCGTGCTGGCCCTGTCGCTGCTGGTGGTCGCCAGCATTGCCGGGCGCGGCTGGGTACTGGCCACCTTCGGCCTGTCGATCACCCATGTCTGGCCGGATGGCCGCGAGCTGGCGTGGGTGGCAGGCGTGCTGGCGATCAGTGCGGCGGCTGGGCTGGTCCCGGCGTTGCTCGCTTACCGGAGCACCTTGGCCGATGGCCTTTCACCGGGAGGCTGAGCATGCGCTGGATGCTGTCGCTGCCGATGGTACTGGCCCTGGTTGCCTGCGAGCGGCCGGTGGATACCGGTGTGCAGGCCCTGCCACCCGCGCCGGTTGTCGACCGCGCTGACGCTGCGGATGCGGCAGAGCAGGAGCTGGACTGGCTGCAGATGATGCCCAAGGACGAGCTGGCCGCGCTGGAACGCGGCGAGGGCCCGGAAGTCGAACACAACGGCAACCGGCGCATGCCGCAGTTCGGCACCTTCCGCACCGTGGACACGGTACTGCAGCGGCCGGTGCGCCTGCCGGGCTACGTGGTACCACTGGCCAACGCGCAGGACGGGCGGCTGACCGAATTCCTGTTCGTGCCGTACTACGGCGCCTGCATCCACGTGCCACCACCGCCGCCGAACCAGATCGTGCACGTGGTGCTGCCGCGGCCGATCGACATGCCTGACATGTATTCGCCGTTCTTCCTGGCCGGCACCTTGCATGCCGAACGCTTGGACGACGATCTGGCCGGTTCGGCCTACACCATGCGTGACGCACAGCTGAGGCCGTATGAACCGTAGTCACCTGTTGCTGGCGTTGGGATGCCTGTGGTTGGCGGGCTGCACGGCGCCTGGCGGCGATGCGGTGGGGGTCACGCCGCAGGACAAACCGGCGCCCTCCGCCACGGCCGAAGCCCCCATCGACCGTTGGGATGCGTTGCGGCCCGACGAGGTCACCTATCAGCGCCCGCCGCCGCAGATCGGCCTGTCACGCGGTGGCATGGATGATGTGGGCAGGCTGATCGACGACACCGGCTCAGGCACGCCGCCGGGGCAGGAGATCGACCATTCCAGCCCGGATCGCGCCAAGCAGTTCGGCTCTTCGCGCGTGGTCGATGCTGTCGATGGTCGCACGGTGGATCTGGATGGCTACGTGGTACCGCTCGGCACCAACGATGCAGGATTGGTGGATGAACTGCTGTTCGTGCCGTTCTACGGCGCGTGCATCCACGTGCCGCCACCACCACCGAACCAGATCATCCACGTGACCCTGGCGACACCGATCGCGCTGGGCGATCTGTGGGATCCGTACCGGCTTGCCGGCCGCCTGCGGGTGAAGCGTTTCGACGCGGACATCGCCAGCGCGTCCTACGATGCCGCGGCAGCCACGCTGACGGTAATCCGCAACTGATGCGCAGGCGATGGATCATGGCTGCCGGGGTGCTGCTGGGCGGGGTGGTGCTGCTGCTGTGGTGGCAGCGGCAGCGCGCACCCGTCGCGCCGCCTGCGGTCGCGTTTCCGGCACCTGCGTCCGGCGCCAGCCAGCGCATCGAACAGCGCCTGGGTGACGACCACGCGTTTCGCAACGACGTGCTGTTCCTGCTCGCGGCAACATTGCGTGACCGCTGCCAGCCGGCGCAGGCGGGAGTGCTGGCGCGCATGGCCAATCGTGCATCGCTGCCGGTGCTGGCGGCAGTCAGCGCGGTGACCCAGCAGGATCCAACGCTGGACCGGCCGATCTACCAGTACATCCAGCATCGCGCCGATGCGACGCCGTGCGGGCAGACGCTGCAGATGCCGTTGGCCGGTGGGCGCCGCATGGCCGTGGACATCGAACAGTACGCACGCACGTTTCCGGACAGCTACTTCGACCCGCAACGCAGCAGCGAACCGCGGGATTTCGGCGGACTGTCGTTGCAGCAGCGCGCCGGCAACGCCTGCAACAGCGTGGTGTATTCGGTGCTGCCGCTGGGTGGCACCGACTGGCGGTGCAGCAGCCTGCGCGCGAACGCCCGTGCGCGCGTGCGCGGGCTGTGCGAGGACGAACTGCGGCGCCAGCATGGGGGCATCGGCGGCGAACTGGACGCCGCCGTGGGGCAGGGCATGCAGGCGGCCGTGGTATCGGCCATCGCCGCGCTGCCGGAAGACTGCCGGTGAGCGTCTGCCAGTAGAGCCAGGCCATGCCTGGCTGGCGGCCCCGTCGAGCATGCCTGCCTCTACAAAAACTGAATCGGCTGGCTCCGACGACCATAACTGTACAGGACATCCTGTATAGTTATGGTCGTAATCCACCCCCACCAGGTTCTCCCATGGCTTTGTCCCAGCCCTTGGCCGGTGCTCCGGCCTTGTCGCGTGCCCGCCGCTGGGCACTGTTGTTTACCGTCGCCGCTGGCCTGCTGCTGGTTACGCTCGACAACTCCGTGCTCTACACCGCACTGCCGACGCTGACCGAGGAACTCTCGGCCAGTGCCGGACAGGCGCTGTGGATCATCAACGCCTATCCGCTGGTGATGGCCGGCCTGCTGCTGGGTGCGGGCACGCTGGGCGACCGCATCGGCCATCGCCGTATGTTCCTGATCGGCCTGGTGGTGTTCGGCGTCGCGTCGCTGGCAGCGGCATTCGCCGACACCGCAGCGCAGCTGATTGCCGCACGCGCGTTCCTGGCGGTCGGTGCCGCAGCGATGATGCCGGCCACGTTGGCGCTGATCGGCCTGAGCTTCCACGAAGAGCGCGAACGCAACATCGCCATCGCGATCTGGGGTTCGGTGGCCATCGTCGGTGCGGCGCTCGGCCCGATCATTGGCGGTTGGTTGCTGCAGCACTTCTGGTGGGGCTCGGTGTTCCTGATCAACGTGCCGGTGGTGGTGGTCGCGTTCGTGGCCACGTTGCTGCTGGCGCCGGAAGGACAGCGTGACACCTCGCGGCCCTGGGACCTTGTGTCCTCGGTGCTGGCATTGGCGGCACTGTCCGGCCTGGTGCTGGCGATCAAGTCGCTGATCGCTACGCCGCCGTCGTATGCGCTGGGCGCGGGCGCTCTGCTGTTGGCCGTCATCAGCGGTGCGGCGTTCGCGCGCCGCCAGCAGCAGCTGCCGTACCCGCTGCTGGACTTTGCGATCTTCCGCAATCCTGCGTTCCTGGCCGGCACGCTGTCGGCGGTGTTCACCCTGTTCGCGATGGCCGGCCTGCAGCTGGTCACCACCCAGCGCTTCCAGCTGGTTGCAGGCTTCACGCCGCTGCAGGCGGGCCTGCTGGTCTCGGTGGCGGCACTGGGCAGCCTTCCGAGCGCGCTGCTGGGCGGCAGCATCCTGCACCGGGTGGGCCTGCGCCCGCTGATCTGTGGTGGCCTGGCCGCAGGTGCGCTGGGCGTCGGCGTGGTGGCGTTCGGCTTTCCGCACGGCCTTGGCTGGGTGGTGGCTGGCATGGCCATCACCGGCTTCGGCATGGGTTCGGCCATCTCGGTGGCATCCACCGCCATCCTCAACAATGTGCCGGCACACCGCGCAGGCATGGCCTCGTCGGTCGAAGAGGTGTCCTACGAATTCGGCGGCCTGCTGGCGGTGGCGATGCTGGGCAGCCTGAGCGCAGCGATGTACAGCGCGTTCCTGCCGGTCTCGGCAGACATGCCCGCGCTTGCCCGCGAGGGTTTCACCCAGGCGCTGCATGTCGCGCGCGAGAGCGGGCAGGGTGAGTGGTTCGCACTGGCTGCGGCCGCGTATGACCGTGGCTACCAGATCGTGCTGCTGGTGATCACGGCGGTGTTGGCGCTGGGCGCGACGATCCTGGCGCGCCTGCTGCGCAGCCGCGTTGGCAGCCGCGAGGGTGCGGCCGATCGCGTAAAATGAAGCGATGAGAACCAGCAAGCGCGACCGCATCCTCGACGCCGCCGTCAACGTGATCAATCGTGACGGCGTGCGTGCGGTGACCTTCGAGTCGGTGGCGGCCGAGGCCAAGCTGACCCGTGGCGGCCTGCTGTACCACTTCCCGTCGCGCGAGGCGCTGCTGCGCGGCATCGACGAGCACCTGGTGCAGGCCTGGGAAACGTCGATGGAAACGCTGCTGGGCAAGCGCGCGGATGAAGCGACGGCACTGGAGCGTTACCAGACCTTCGTGCGTGTCTCGGCGCAGAGTGCCACCCGTGCCGAACTGATGTTCATGCTCGAATCGGCGGACCCGGACGCCGATGAGCGTCCGTGGGGACCGGCGGTGCGGCGTTGGGCGCCGCTGCCGCCGGAGGCGGGTGCAGCGGAAGACAGCGCCGCGCTCGACAATTTCGTGGCGCGACTGGCCGCCGATGGCCTGTGGATCTACGAGGCGATGTACGAAGGCCAGCTGGACGAAGGCGTGCGCGCCCGTGTTGCCGAGCGCATCGCCGGGTTGTTGGCGAAGTCTGACGGAACCTCCAGTTGAGCGGCCCGCCGGCGCGCAGACATCACCCGTGGTAGAGCCGACCGCTGGTCGGCTGCCCTTCGGTCAGGCCACGAAAATGCGCTTCGGTAGAGTCGACTGTCAGTCGACTGCCCTTCGGTCAGACAACGAAAACCCCGCGCTTCGCGCGCTGGTCGACTGACAGTCGACTCTACCCCTCGCGCGTCTGCCCAGCCTGGCCCCCAGCCGCTTGCGGAACGCCTTCGACAGCGAGAATGACGGAACGCCCAGTTGAGCGGCCAGCCGGCGCGCAGACATCGCCCGTGGTAGAGCCGCCCGCTGGTCGGCTGCCCTTCGGTCAGGCCACGAAAATGCGCTTCGGTAGAGTCGACTGTTAGTCGACTGCTCTTCAATCAGACAACCAAAACCCCGCGCTTCGCGCGATAGTCGACTGACAGTCGACTCTACCCCTCGCGCGTCTGCCCAGCCTGGCCCCCAGCCGCTTGCGGAACGCCTTCGACAGCGAGAATGACGGAACGTCCAGTTGAGCGGCCCGCCGGCGCGCAGACATTGCCCGTGGTAGAGCCGACCGCTGGTCGGCTGCCCTTCGGTCAGGCCGCGAAAATGCGCTTCGGTAGAGTCGACTTTCAGTCGACTGCTCTTCGGTCAGACAACGAAAACCCCGCGCTTCGCGCGACAATCGACTCTACCCCTCGCGCGTCTGCCCAGCCTGCGCGGCGCTCGCGGCCAGCCACGCCCTCGGCGATGCTCCCAGCCGCTTGCGGAACGCCTTCGACAGGGAGGCGGTATCGGCAAACCCCAGCTCGATCGCCACTTGCTTGACCGCCACGCCTGCCCGCAGCTGCGCGCAGGCCAGGCTCAGCCGCCAGTCCAGCAGATAAGCGGCCGGCGTCGCCTGCATCACCTCCTTGAACACCGCCGCGAACGCGCTGCGTGACATGCCGGCAGTCGCAGCCATGCGCGGCAGCGTCCAATCGTCTTGCGGCGCCTGGTGCATCGCCACCAGCGTACGGGCCAGCCGCGCATCGGACAGCCCGCGCATCAGCCCATGGCTGACGCCCGCCGCATCCGGGTGGTCCACCACCCAGCGCAGGATCTGGATCAGCGCCACCTCGAACAGGCGGTTGGTCAGCAGCCGTGAACCGCAGCGCTGGCGATCGGCCTCGGCGAACAGCAGGTGCAGGGTGTCATCCAGTTCGCCGATCGCCGCCAGCGGCACCACCATCACCGGTGGCAGCGACTGCACGATCGGATTGCGCGCGCCGCCATCGAAGTCCAGCGTGGCGCAGATGAAATCCGGGCCATCCAGCGGTGCATTGAAGAACACATGGTGCAGCGGCTGCGGATACAGCAGCAGGCTGGGTGTGTCGATCTTCAACCGGGGCAGCGCGATATCGCCCCCGGGATGGCGGACCTCCATTTCACCCTGGCGCAGGATGTGCAGGAAGGCACGACCAGGCTGCGGCTCGAAGACGTGGCGTCCGCACAGCGGACCACTGTGGAACAGCGCGGCCTGCACCCGGAAGCGTTCCAACAGGGAGGAGAGGCGGTCGGGTGCGGAAGCGTCGGCGGACACGTTCATGGATGAATGGACAACATGTGTGGTCTATTGCGCCTGATTCGTCCGGGGAGTCTACCTAGGATGAGCGGGTCGTCCAATTCCGGGCGCTTTCCCAAGGAGATCCACCATGTCCCGTGTCCCCCTGATCGATGCCGCCAAAACCACCGCCGACCGTCAGGCCCTGCTGGGCCAGGTCCACGCCGCCTTCGGCGCCACCCCGGCCATGTTCCGCGCCGTGGCCAATTCGCCGGCCGCGCTGCAGAGCATGTGGGGTGCGTTCGGCGCGCTGGGCGGCGGTCGCCTGTCGCCGCTGTTGGGCGAGCAGATCGCCGTGGCCATCGCCAACCGCAATGCCTGCGAGTACTGCCTCGCCGCGCACACCGCGCTGGGCCGCAAGGCCGGCGCCAGCGGCGAGCAGATGGCCGCCGCGCAGATCGGCCAGTCCAACGACCCGGCTACCGCCGCTGCACTGGACTTCGCGCTGAAGGTGGTCGAGCAACGAGCGCAGATTGCCGATGGCGATGTGCAGGCGTTGCGTGCGGCTGGCTTCGATGATGAGCAGATCGTTGAGATCCTCGCCCACGTCGCGCTCAACCTGTTCACCAACTACGTCAACGTAGCATTCGACGTCCCGGTGGACTTCCCGAAGGTCGCGCTGCGCTGAGATCTGGCCTGGCCCGGGTGGCAGCGGTCGCCCGGGCCGGTCTGAATGGAGCCGACCGGGTAGACGGGTAGAGTCGACTGTCAGTCGACTATCGCGCGCAGCGCGGGGTTTTCGGGGGGTCTGAACGAAGAGCAGTCGACTGACAGTCGACTCTACAACGCAGCGTTCGACGTGCCGGTGGACTTCCCGAAGGTGGCGCTGCGCTGAGATCTGGCCTGGCCCGGGTGGCAGTGGTCGCCCGGGCCGGTCTGATTGGAGCCGACCGGGTAGAGTCGACTGTCAGTCGACTATCGCGCGCAGCGCGGGGTTTCCGGGGGGTCTGAACGAAGAGCAGTCGACTCTACAACGCAGCGTTACTTGCCGGTGGACTTCCCGAAGGTCGCGCTGCGCTGAGATTCGGTTCGGCCCGGGTGGCAGCGGGCCGCCCGGGCCGGTCTGAATGGAGCCGACCGGGTAGAGTCGACTGTCAGTCGACTATCGCGCGCAGCGCGGGGTTTTCGGGGGTCTGAACGAGGAGCAGTCGACTGACAGTTGACTCTACAACGCAGCGTTTGACGTGCCGGTGGACTTCCCGAAGGTCGCGCTGCGCTGAGACCTGGCCTGGCCCGGGTGGCAGTGGTCGCCCGGGCCGGTCTGAATGGAGCCGACCGGGTAGAGTCGACTGTCAGTCGACTATCGCGCGCAGCGCGGGGTTTTCGGGGGGGCTGAACGAAGAGCAGTCGACTGACAGTCGACTCTACCCAGTCGACGACTACCCAGTCGACGCTAAATGTCGTCTGCCTGCAGCCGCTCGGGATGGGTATACACATTGAACCCGCTCTCCCGTGCAAACCCGACCAGGCACAGGCCGGCGCTGCGGGCCAGGTCGATCGCCAGCGCGGTCGGCGCCGAAACCGCCGCCAGCACGCTGGCTCCCGCACGCGCTGCCTTGCTCACCATTTCGTAGCTGGCACGGCTGGAAATCACCAGCAACCCACCGTCGATGGCGTGCTCGTTGTGATGCAGGGCGCCGATCAGCTTGTCCAGTGCATTGTGGCGACCCACGTCCTCGCGTACCCAACCGATGCGCCCACTGGCGTCGGCCCAGGCCGCGGCGTGGATCGAACCGCTTGCCGCATTCATCGGCTGGTGCTGCGCCAAGGTCGCCACCGCCCGCTGCAGGGCGGTGGCGGAATAGCTGCGGCGTTCGCGGATCTGCGGCAGCGGTCGCAGCACTTCCTCCAGCTGGCGCGTGCCGCACAGGCCGCAGCCACCACGGCCGGGCAGCAGGCGCCCATTGGCGGGGTCCAGGCCGGCACCGGGTGCCTCCTCGGCCACGGTCATCTGCAGTTCGATGCCTTCCAGCTGTGGGCGGATGTCGATCGACAGCAGCTGCGAGGGCGTAGCAATCAGTCCCTCGCTGAGCGAGAACCCAAGCGCAAAGTCCTCCAGGTCGCAGGGCGTGGCCATCATCACCGCGAAGGCGGCGTCGTTGTAACGCAGCGCCACCGGCACTTCCTCGGCCACCACGTCGACCAGGGGCTGTCGCCCCTCGCTGCGCCAGCGCTGCAACGGGCGCTGGGCCGTGCCGGCAGGCGGGGTGTGCGGTGGGGTCGAATCAGGCATGCAGCGCGTCCGGACAAGGGAGATACGCAGGTGGTGGACCACCCACGCCATCGAGAATAGCGCAGTGGCCATGCGCTGACGCAGGTGTAACCGTTGTCATGGCAGGCTGCGCTGAAAACAGCGCGCACCCACTGGCGAAGCCGTGCAGGCCGTGTTTGACTGTGGGGCTGGCTGTGCGTCCGAAAGCGCCGCCGGACCGCGTTGTGCCCATTGTTGCCGCGTTCCTCCCGTCAGGTTCCCGAACATGTCCGAGCAGAAGCCGCCGCGTTACAAGCCCTACAACCAGCCCGCCGGTGGTTGGGGTGCCGCCGGAGCCACCGCCAAGGTGTTGCTGCAGCAGAGTGTGATCGGCAAGGGGTCGAAGGCGTTGCTGGCGATGAACCAGCCCGGTGGCTTCAAGTGCCCCAGCTGCGCGTTCCCCGATGCCGACGAACGCAAGAAGCTGGAGTTCTGCGAGAACGGCGCGAAGGCACTGGCCTGGGAAGCCACCCAGTTCCGTGCCGGTCGTGAGCTGTTCGCCCGGCATACCGTTACCGAGCTGATGGCGCAGACCGACTACTGGCTGGAGATGCAGGGCCGGTTGACCGAGCCGATGCGCTACGACGCGGCCACCGATCACTACGTGCCGTGCAGCTGGGACGATGCCTTCGCACTGATCGGCCGCCACCTGCAGGCGCTGGACAGCCCGCACCAGGCCGAGTTCTATACCTCCGGACGCACGCCCAACGAAGCGGCGTTCCTGTATTCGATCTTCGTGCGCGAGTTCGGCACCAATAATTTTCCGGACTGCTCGAACATGTGCCACGAGCCGACCAGCCGCGGCCTGCCGCCGGCCATCGGGGTGGGCAAGGGCACCATCGTGCTGCAGGATTTCGAGCACGCCGAGGCGATCTTCGTGATCGGCCAGAACACCGGCACCAATTCACCGCGGATGATGAGCAACCTGGTCGAGGCGCGCAAACGCGGCATTCCGATCGTGGCGGTCAACCCGATGCCCGAGCGCGCGCTGATCCGCTTCGCCGAGCCGCAGGACATGGTGCAGATGGCCACGTTCGGTTCGACCGAGATCACCAGCGAGTTCGTGCACATCCGCATCGGCGGCGACCTGGCCCTGATCAAGGGCATGATGAAGGTGATGTTCGAGCGCGAGGCGCAGGGTGAGCGTGTGCTCGACCATGCCTTCCTCGCCGAACACACGGTGGGCCTGGAGCCGCTGCGCGAAGACGTGATGGCGCAGGACTGGGACCAGATCGTGCAGGTTTCCGGCATTTCGCAGGCGCAGATCCGTCGCTGTGCGGAGATCTACATCCGCTCCAATGCCACCGTGATCTGCTACGGCATGGGGCTGACCCAGCACCAGTACGGCTCGCGCCTGCTGCAGCAGGTCGCCAACCTGCTGTTGCTGCGTGGCAACTTCGGCAAGCCCGGTGCTGGCATCGGGCCGATCCGGGGCCATTCCAATGTGCAGGGCGACCGCACCGTCGGCATCGACGAGAAGCCCAAGCCGGCCTATCTCGACCGCGTGCAGCAGGTGTTCGGCTTCGACCCGCCGCGTGAGCATGGCCACCATGTGGTCGAATCCATCGAGGCGATGCTGGACGGCAGCGCCAGGGTGTTCATCGGCCTGGGTGGCAACTTCATTCATGCCGTGCCCGATACGCCGCGCGCGTACGAGGCAATGCGTGGGCTGGACCTGACCGTGGGGATCGCCACCAAGCTCAACCGTGGGCACCTGGTTCATGGCCGCGATGCGCTGATCCTGCCGGTGGTGGCGCGCTCGGAGCGCATCGTCACGCCGGCCGGCGAGCAGTTCGTCACCATCGAAGACGCGATGTCCAATGTGACCGCCTCGCGCGGCGTGCTCGAACCGGTCAGCGCCGATGTGTTGCCCGAGGTCGAAATCGTCTGCCGCATGGCGCTGGCCACACTGCCCGACAGCAGGGTTGACTGGGCCGGCTGCATGCACGACTACGCACCCATCCGCGAGCTGATTGCTGCGGTGTATCCGGAGATCTACACCGGCTTCAACGAGCGCATCCGGCAGCCACACGGTTTCCATCTGGACATTCCGCCGCGCCGCCGGGTGTGGCCCACGCCGAATGGCAAGGCCAACATCCTGGTAATGCCCGGCCTGGACGTGGACGACCCCGTACATGACCCGGACATGCTGCGGTTGGCCACGGTGCGCTCGCACGATCAGTACAACACCACCATCTACAGCTACAACGACCGCTACCGCGGCGTGTACAACGATCGCATGGTGCTGTTCATGAACATCGAGGACCGGCTGGCGCGCGGGCTGGACAAGGAGGCGCGGGTCAGCCTGGAGACGATCAGCGGTGATGGCGTGCAGCGGCGCATCGAGGGCCTGACCGTACTGGACTACCCGATGCCGCGCGGCGCGCTGGCCGGCTACTACCCCGAACTGAACCCGTTGTTGCCGCTGGACTACTACGACCGCCTCAGCGGCACGCCGGCGGCCAAGTCGATCCCGGTGCGGATGCGGGCGATGGCGGCGGTCGCCTAGCAGTGGATGAATCCAGTCCTATGGGCCTTCGGCATGTGGGTTGGGTTCATCCAGAGCAAAGGAACAACGGAAATAGTTGGCCGTATCCCGCCAAGCGCCAACGATCGGTTCCTGGATCTGCGCCAGCAGTTCACGGGCCTTGACGGGATCATTGGCCTGGCAGGCGAAGTACGCGAATGATTGCAGGTTCCATGGCGAGGGATAACGTGACAGCACGTCTTCGAAGCCGCGTTTCATGGTCGGCCAGTTCACTTTCGAATCGGTGAACAAACGGTCCTCGTACTCCCGCTGCGAGGCGACCCAGTAGATACGGGCGTACAGCATGTATTGGTCCTGCGGTGGGGCCGCGGCCATGACCCTGCGAGCATAGGCTTCCAGGCCAGCCGGATCGCCGCCCCACTTCGGAGCGAAATAGCGCACGGCAGCAAAGTAGAGCGGGAAGTAGCCCGGATAGCGCGCGATGCCTTCGTCATGCAATGCGAAGAAGCGGTCTGCATCCCAACTCTGTTCGATCGCCCGGTGTTCCATCGACTCGTACCAGTGCGGGTCCGTGCTGGCGATGTCCTTGTGCTTCAGCAGGTAGTCAACGGCCTGCTGCTGCAGCGCCTTGAACGGTGCCCAGTCCTCTTCCTTCACCGTATTTGCATAGCCGGGGCCGCGGATGCTCCAGCCTTGGCGGCTGAGCATCTCAGCCATGGCCAGGTGCGCCGACGGCGACCTGGGGTAGCGCGAGATCCACGCCTGCACGAGCTTCTCGCGACCCTGCCAGTAGGCCGGGTCACGGTTGCTCATGCTGAAGACATAGCCGATGCCTACGTAGTACGCCGAAAGCTTCCAGACACCACTGCTGAAGTAGCGATCCGTATCCCGGTAACGATTGGCGAGTTGCTCCAGTCTGGCGAAATCCTGCTTCTCCAGCAGTTGCTGTGCCTGCCGGGAGACTTCAGCGCGTTCGCTTGCTTCATCTTCGCTTGGTTCTTCGGCGTGGGTGATGGTCGCGCACGACAACAGCAGCACCACAAGCAGTGTTCGCATGAATCCTTTCATGAGGGGAACTCCGTGTCGGGGACAGGGGCGGGGGCGTGGCAAGGCAGGGTGGCACGATTGCCATCTCGCCATAGCAATGGGCATCGCGCAAGTCGACCGCGTGGTTGTCAAGCTGTCAGGGTCGTTGCCAGCCCACTGAGGGCGCCTGCATCGGCTATCATCGGCGGGTGAACCTGCCTGGCCTGCTGCTGCGTTGGATGCTGCTTGTCGCCCTGGTGCTGAATGCACCGGCGCTGGCGCTTGCCTCGTCTTCGTACGGCGGATCGGCCAATCAGGATCACTGCGCTGCACCGCACGCGGCCGCGATGGCGGCAGCCGGCTGCTGCGATGATACGGCCCCGGCGGCCTGCCAGAGCGGTGAGTGTGAATGCCCGCCGGCCTGTCTTGGCATGCTGGCCACGTTGAGCGGAACGCTAGCCTCGCCGTGGCGCGAGGCGCCTGTAGCCGCCCGTTCCCAGCAACGCGCATCGCCGCCGATGCCGGACCCGTTGCGTCCCCCCATCGTGTGATTTCCTGCAGGCGCTCAAGCGCCTGCCATGGCTGCTCGACTTTTTCTCGACTCTGCCCGCGCCTTCGATGCGCGGGCGGCGGGCTACGTTGCCCGCCTCTGCAAAGGAATCACTCAATGAACCGTACTCTCTCCCTCGGCCTGCTGCTGGGCACCGTGCTGGCCACGACCGCCTGCGCTCGTGCCGCCGAAGAATCCTCCGCGGCACCGGTCGCCAGCGAAGCACCGGCACCGGCCCAGGCCAGCCCGGCCAAGATCGATCCAGCCTTGCCGGTCGCCATCGTGCACAAGACCGCCAGCTGCGGTTGCTGCGGCATCTGGGTCGACCACCTGAAGGCCGCCGGCTTCCAGGTCGATGTGCGCGACACCGATGACATGAATCCAATCAAGGTCCGCTTGGGCGTGCCGGTCGGCAAGGCCTCCTGCCATACCGCCGAGATCGGCGGTTACGTGGTCGAGGGTCACATCCCGGCCGAGGACATCAAGCGCCTGCTGGCCGAACGCCCGGCCGCGCGCGGGCTGGTGCTGCCCGGCATGCCGGCCGGTTCGCCGGGCATGGAAATGCCGGATGGCTACGTGCAGCCGTACACCGTCGAGCTGGTGCGCACCGACGGCAGCACCGAGCCGTTTGCCCAGCACGGGCAAGGTGGCTGACAGCCAGTGGTGGTGCCGGTCGGTCTGACCGGCACCTTTCCTCGCGGCCGACTTGCTCTTTACAGAGTCGAGCCGTGCTCGACTGCTCTGCGGCTCCGTCGAGCAAGCTCGACGCTACAGAATCAGCGGGTCCCGGCCGTTTCCCTGGCCAACTGCGCGTCGAACTTCTTCTCGGCCGCATCCGCGTAGGCGTTGCACGTCAGTGCCTCGGCGCTGGCCTTGCTGCCGGCGGCATAGTTCCAGTTGCTGGCGCCCGGATGCGGGGTGAGCAGCAGATCGCAGGGCAGCGCCCGTACCGTTGCGAAGCTGCGCTTGTAGTCCTCGATCAAGCGCGGATAACGGGGATTGCCCTTCAGCTGGTAACCCGGTGCACTCAGGCTGTCGGCGTAGGCGATGCGCACCGGCTTCCCATCGCGGGTGTCGGTCCAAGTCCAGGCGGTGCTGCCCGGGGTGTGCCCCGGCATGAAGTGCGCGGTGAATGCGATGCCGCCCACCGTGACCACTTCGCCATCCATGATGATGCGGTCGGCGCTGGCCGGCGGATAGGTGATGCCGTCGCCAAAGTGCAGGTCGTTGCTGCCGCCGCGCGCCAGCAGCACCGCCGTTTCTGCATTGGCCGCCACATGCGCGCCGGTGCGACGCTTGAGCTCGGCGACCGGGCCGGCGTGGTCGGCATGCGCATGGCTGAGCAGGATCAATCGCAGGTCCTGCGGGGCCACGCCGCGCAGCTTCATGTTGTCCAGCAGGTGACCGGCCATCTGTGGCATGCCGCCATCCAGCAGTACTGCGCCCTCGGCGGTCTGCACCAGCAGCGCGGTCAGGTCCTCGGTGCCGATCTGCCAGGTGTGGTCGGCAACCTGCAGCGGCGCCATCGGCTGCAGCCAGGACGCATCCACGGTATAGGCCCGCAGTTGTGGCAGCGGTGCCTCGGCGGCGCTGGCGTGGACGGCCGGAAGAGCGACGGCCAGGGCGAAGGCGAGCAGGGTAAAACGCATGATCCACGTCCGCTTGAAGGAGGCCCAGAAACTAGCATGGGCCTCCTTCATCGCGTCTCGCATAGATTTCATGGCTCCCATAAGGACGCCATGGATCAGTACCGGTACTGCCATCCCAGCGTCAGCACCCGGCCGCGGCCGGAGAAATAGCTCGGGTTCGACGGCGTGGTCTGCGAGTAGTAGCTGATGTACTGCCTGTCCGCCAGGTTCTGCACGCCCAGCGTGAAGGCATGCTTGTCCAGCGTATAGCGCGCGACCAGATCCACGGTGGTGTAACCCTTGAACTCGGCCACCTGCGCGCCACGCAGGTCGAAGTCGCGGTCGAAGGCGTGACTGGCCTGCAGGCGGGTGCTCAGCTGCGGCGTCCAGCTCTGTTCCCAGAACGCAGTCAGCCGGTTCGGCGCGATGTTCACACCAGCCAGGTCGCTGTCGAGGCGACCGTCAACGTCGGCGTCGTAGCGGCCGTTGGCGCGTGCATAGCCCAGTCCGAGGCGGCTATTGCCCAACCGCAGGCGAAGGTTGCTTTCAAAGCCTTCCACGCGGGTGGCCTGGCGCTGCACCGCATAGGCATCGATGCCCGGATCGTAGATCAGCACCGAGCCCAGCTTGGATTCGGAGGTGTAGTAGGCAATGTCACCGCTGAAGCGGCCATCGTCGTACTCCAGGCCGATCTCGCGGTTGTCCGACACCACCGGTGACAGGTCGACGAGGCTGTCCACGCGTTGTCCGTCGCGGTTGATCGCGCGCAGCACGCGGCCGACGTCGGCCACGGTGTAGCCTTCCGAATACGAGGCGTAGGCGTTGAGGCGATCGTTGATGTACCAGACCGCGCCGAAGTTGGGCAGGGTCTCGCTCATGGTCGGCTTGCCGCCGGCCACCTTGCGTGCGCCGTAGCGGGGCAGGGTGGTGTAGTCACCCACTTCCAGCTCGCCCTTTTCGTAACGCAGGCCGCCGGACAGCATCAGGTGATCGGTCGGCCACCAGTGCAGCTGCAGCAGCGGTGACAGGCTCTGGTAGGTGGTCTGCGGCACCCAGTTCATGCCACTGGCCAGCAGCACCTGGTGGGTGCGGTCGCGCAGGCCGTCCAGGCCCAGGGTCACGTCCAGCGTGGTGTCGGCGATGCGGCTCCAGCTCTGGGTCAGCTTGAAGCCGCGCTTGTCCGATTCGTTCTGGGTCTGGTCCCAGGCGGCATTGGCGCCGGTGTTGCCCCAAGGATCCCATTGGCTGGCACCGTAGCGGCCTTCGAAATCGACCGCGAAGGCCTGCGCCTGGAAACGGCCGCCGAGCAGGTCGGCGGCGCTGTAGTCCACCGTCAGCGAACGCGAGCGGTTCATCGGCGGATCGAGCGGCGTATCGCCGGGAACCGAAATGGTCGGGCGACCGGTCCGGTAGTCACCGTTGATGGCCAGGTAGTTGTCCAGCCCGCGCAGTTCATAGCGGTTGGCCATGACCTGCAGGCGGTGGCCGTCGGCAATGTTCCAGCCCAGCTTGGCGAATACGTTCGATGAGGTCGAGTCCATCAGCTCGCCCTGCGCGTTGGTGCCGATCGATCGGCCCTCGCCGTCGTGGTAAAGGCCCTGCTTCTCATAGGCCAGGCCGGCGACCAGGTCGAACTGCTCGCCGCGCACGCCCACCAGGGCCGAGCCGCGCTGGCCATTGTCGTCGTGGCGGCTGGGCAGGGCAGCGCTGTAGCTGACATTGGTGTCGAGCAGGAACGCACCCGGCTCACTGGGCGCACTGCGGGTGATGATGTTGACGATGCCGCCGGTACCGCCGATGCCCTGCAGCGCGTTGGCACCGTGGATGACCTCGATGCGTTCGATCATCGCCGGGTCGATGGTGTGCGAATCACGCGAGCCATCGCGCAGCGGCGTGGACTGCGGCACGCCGTCGACCATGTACAGGATGCCGCGGCCGCGCATGGTTTCGCCGTAGTTGGACATCTTCTCGCGCGCCGGGGCAAACGCCGGGATCTGCGACGACAGCACCCGCGACACATCCGAGCCCAATGCCAGCTGCTGGGCGATGTCCTCGCGGGTCAGCACCGTGATGGTATTGGGCATGGCGGTCTCGCCCTGCGGCATGCGCGCGGTCGAGGCCGAGACCGTGACGCGGGCCAGCGACGTCGTCGTGGCGGATGACGGCGCCGATGATGCGGCCCGGGCCGGGGTGCGCGGCTTCGCCGGCGCTGGCGCGGCACTCACCACGAACACCCCTGGCGAACGTTCCTGCATCGCCAGGCCTTGGCCTGCCAGCAGCCGCTGCAGGGCCTCACGCGGGGTGTAGCGGCCATCAACAGCCGGGGCGCTGCGGCCGCTCACGCTGTCGGCGGCGAACAACAGCTGGATGCCACTCTGCCGCGCCAACGCAGTGAGCGAGGCCTGCAACGGGCCGGCCGGCAGGTGCAGCTCGACGGGCGCGGATGCAGCGGTCTGCGCCATGGCGGGCAGGGCCGCACACAGGCAGGCAGCGAGCAGGGTGGGGGTCAGCCGTCGCAGGGCGGCAGGCGGAACAGGGCGGGTCATGCGGGGGTCCTTCGGAAGGGTTCAAGCACTTGCCGGATGGGACGGCGCGCAACCCACCCTCGGTGTGGCATTCAATCGCGGGCGCGCAGATGCAGGCTGCCATCGGAAGCGGTGTGCACCTGTACCGGCAGGATCTCGGGCAGCAGCGCGAGTACGGTTTCGGCGCGGTCGGCATCGAAGACGCCTGATACCTGCAGCGGCCCCAGTACCGGGTCGTCCAGCACGATGGGACGGTCGTGATAGCGCTGCAGGATGCGCAGCACCTCGGCCAACGGCATGCGGTCGAACTGCAACCGCCCACGGGTCCAGTCGGCTCGATCCGGGTCCACCGCTTCCGGCGGAGACAACGATCCTGGCTGGGCCAGCACACGCTGCCCCGGCTTCAGGCGCTGCTCGGCGCCCCCGCCGTCCACACGCACGCCCACCTCGCCGCGCCACAGGGTTACCTCGCTGAGGCTACCCTGCCGGTCAACGTCGAACACCGTGCCGTAGTTGCGCACATGCACCGCCCCGGCCTCGACCTCGAACGGGCGCCAGGTCGAGTGCCGCACCTGGAAACGGGCCTGGCCCTGCACCAGCACCACCTGCCGCGAGCGGATGTGCCTGCGAACCTGCAGATGGGTACCGGCGTCGAGCAGCAGATGGCTGCCATCGGGCAGGCGGATGCCGCGGCGTTCGCCCACCGCGCTCCGATAGTCGTGCACCTGCCATGCCGGGTCGGCAATGAACACGCCCGTGGCCGTGATCAGCAGCAGCGGCAGGACGATCTTCGCCGCACGTCCACCGCGACGACGCTGCAGCGCATCCGCGCTGGGCATGGGGAAGCGTTCCTTCAGGGCATCGCGATGCTGGTCCAGCACCTGGTCGGTGGTTGCGGGTTGGACCGGCGGTTGCGGTGTGGACGGCGGCGGTTGTGGGCTCATCGCAGGCCAGCCGACCGTTGGCAATCGACCATGGCCAGGCGCAGGTGGCGCTCCACCGCCTTCTGGCCGATACCCATGCGGCGGGCAACCTCAGCCTGTGGCAGTTCGTGGATCTTGTGCAGGATGAAGACCTGCTGGCGGCGGCAGGGCATGCGTTCGATGGTGGCGCCCAATCGTTGCAGTGCCTGTTGTCCCTGCGCCTGCTGCTCAGGCCCGGGGCGCGGGCAGGCGTCATCGGGCAGCTCGGCACGCGCCTCCACCCAGTGCCGGCGCAGATCCTCGGCGCGGCAGCGATCCACCGCCGTATCGTGCGCGATCCGCCGCAGCAGCGCGATGGGTTGCCGTGCATCGTAGGCGGCCGGGCGTTCCAGCAGGCGCACGCAGACATCGTGCACCACCTCACGAGCCAACCCCGGCGAGCGGAAACGGCGGCGCAGGTACTCCACCAGTTCCTCGTAATGGCGCACCAGCGAGGACACCAGCGGCAGCGCGGGAGGGGGTAGGGAAGGCAGCTGGGACATCCGGACCGGAAGCAAGGGCAAGGGGCGCGCGCGGGGGAGGGCATCCCTGCGCGATGACGCAATACTAATGGGAACCGTTCGCGTTTGTCATGTGGGGCGCGGGTCGGGGATTGTTCGTCGGAACTGGAAAGTGAAACCACGATCATCGTCTGGAGCGCAGAATCGGCCGCGGCTAGCCTGCAAGCAGGCTCAAGGAGATGGACCATGCACGTGCTTCTGGTGATGGTGGGTGGGGTGTTGTTGTTGGGGGTATTCCTGCTCTTCGGGCGGCTGTGGAGCGTAGGCCAGTCACAGTTGCCCACGGCCCTGCTCGCGTTCATCGCCACCTGGCTGCTGGTGACGCTGGCCAACATGTGGGTGGGCGTGAGCAAGGCGGACTACGCCGTGCGGGAAGAACTGCCGATCCTGCTGCTGGTGTTCGCGGTGCCGGCCCTGCTGGCTGGACTGCTGTACTGGCGACTGGCGCGCTGAAGGACGGCCATGAGCACACGACTGAGACCGCCTGCCCTGCGCCAGCGCGATGGCCACCACGCCCGCGTGACCTACGAAGAGCTGTTCTTTGATCTGGTCTACGTCTTTGCGGTTACCCAGCTCAGCCACCATCTGCTGCATCACCTGGACCTGATCGGGGTGATGCAGACGCTGGTGCTGTGGTTCGCGGTCTGGCTGGGCTGGCAGTACGCCTGCTGGGTCAGCAACTGGTTCGATCCCGAGGCGCCACGCATCCGCAGCCTGCTGTTCGTCACCATGTTGCTGGCGCTGTTGATGTCCTCGTCCATTCCCGAGGCCTTCGCTGAACGCGCCTGGGTCTTCGCGGGGGCGTACGCCACCATGCAGGTCGGGCGCACGGCGTTCGTGCTGCTGGAGGTCGGTCGCAGCCATCCGTTGGCGCCCAATTTCCGACGCATGCTGGCGTGGGTGAGCGTGTCGGCCTGCTTCTGGCTGGCGGGCGCCGCCGCCGAGGGCAATCTGCGCCTGGCGTTGTGGGCGGTGGCGGTGGCCTGCGAATACATCTCGCCGATGTTCGGTTTCGCGTTTCCGGGCCTGGGCCGGTCGCACACCCGCGAGTGGACCATCGAAGGCGGGCACCTGGCCGAGCGTTGCCAGCTGTTCGTCATCGTCGCACTCGGCGAGACGCTGCTGGCTACCGGTGGCGTGCTCAGCGAGGTCGAGCAGTGGAGTGCTGCGGTGGTGTCTGCGGTGCTCGCCACCTTCGCCGGCACCATCGCCATGTGGTGGCTGTATTTCGGCATCTCCAGCCGCGACGCCACCGCGGCGATCACCCATTCCGAGGACCCCGGGCGGATGGGCGCCAATTTCCACTACGTGCATGCGTTGCTGATCGCCGGCATCATCGCCACCGCGGTGGGCAACGACCTGGTGATGGATCACCCGGAAGCGGCGGTGACGCCGGTATATGCAACGGTGCTGGTCGCCGGGCCGTTGATCTATCTGCTGGGCAGCGCCCTCTACAAGCGCGTTGTGTACGGGCGCGCCCCGTATTCGCATCTGTTCGGTGCCGTGGCGCTGGTCGTGTTGGGCGTGGTCTTGCCGCACACCCATCTGTTGGCCGCTGGCTGGCTGACCAGTGCGGTGCTGCTGGCCGTGGGGTTGATGGATACGCGGTTGAAGCGTCGCCTGAAGCGGGCGTGATCCGCACGCGTCGCTGCCGTGCTTGCGCGGGCGGGCAATGGGAGTAGCGTGGGCAGTGGGTGCTCTGGGAACCGGGAGTGGCACAGCATGCAGAACGTTCCGCAGTGGCTGGTCTGGGCCGGCCTGTCAGCCTGTTTCGCCGCGCTGACCGCGCTGTTCGCCAAGGTGGGCGTCAAAGGCGTCGACTCGGATCTGGCCATGGGCATCCGCACCCTGGTGGTGGCGGCGGTGATCCTGCCGCTGGTGGTGGTTAACGGCAAGTGGTCCAATCCGTTGCTGCTGCCCGGGCGCACGCAGCTGTTCCTGGTGCTGTCGGCGCTGGCCACGGGTGCGTCGTGGCTGTTCTACTTCCGCGCGCTGCAGAGTGGTGAGCTGGCCAAGGTGGCAGTGGTCGACAAATTCAGCGTGGTGCTGGTGATCGTGCTCGCCTATCTGTTGCTGGGTGAACGTCCGACCCTGCGGGAATGGAGCGGCATCGGCCTGGTGCTGGCCGGGGTGATCGTACTGGCGACGAAGAAGTAGCAGCGTTCAAACCCATCGACGAGGGAGAGCAGGATGCAGGGCGAAGCGCGCGGTACCTTTGAAGTGAACCTGCTGCCGATCAGTGGCAACGACGGCCCGATCGGGGTGATGTCGATCGACAAGGTCTTCCATGGTGACCTGCAGGGCAGCAGTGTCGGCCAGATGCTGGCCTTCCGCAGCCCGGTGCAGGGCTCGGCCGGCTACGTGGCGATGGAGCGGGTGACGGCCACGCTGGCCGGGCGCCACGGTGGGTTCACCCTGCAGCACAACGGCTTGATGACCCGTGGCACGCCGCAGCTGAGCGTGGTGGTGGTACCCGATTCCGGCAGCGACGGGCTGCTCGGCCTGGCCGGCACGCTGGAGATCACCATCAGCGAGGGCCGCCATGACTACCGGTTGCTCTACAGCCTTCCGGAAGAACCCTAGCGGAGTTCCGCTGCCATCGTCGCGAGCCGGGCGACGGTGTTGAGGTTGCGCGCCGTGCCCTGTGCCGCGCCGGGAATGCGCAGGCGCGAGTCGGCCATGCCGGCGCCGTAGTGGATGAAGATCTCGCGCGTGCCGAGTGCGAGCTGTTCGTCGCGCCGGCCGGTCACGCCGTCCAGCGGGTCGGCGGGCAGGCTGCCGTCGAGGAACAGGGCGACCACACGGTTGCCGGCCGCCTGCGCAAACGGATTGCGTGCCACCACGCCGGCAATCTCGTTGGCCGAGCGCACCAGCACGCCCACCGGCTTGCCGGCATAGGCCTGGAGCCGCTGGCCGAGGGCCTGGCGCACGCCTGTTTCGTCGAGCGAGCTGCGCAACACCACGTTGCCGCTGGCGATGTACGTGCGGACATCGGCGAAGCCTGCGTCCTCACACATCGCCACCAGTTCGCGCATCGGCAGCTTGCCGGTGCCGCCGACGTTGACCGCGCGCAGCAAGGCGACGTGGACGTTCATGGCGTCCCCGCCTGCAGGCGGTCATACATGCGTACCAGGTCAACCAGGGTGCGCGCGCCCATCTTGCGCATCACCTGCGCGCGGCGCACCTTCACCGTGATCTCGCTCACCCCGAGGTCGCCGGCGATCTGCTTGTTGAGCCGGCCGCGTACCACGCCATCGACCACCTCGCGCTCGCCGGCGTTGAGGGTGTCCCAGCGCAGTTGCAGCGCGCCGAGTGCCTCGCCGTCGCGGCGGCGCTGGCGGTCGATCTCGATGCCCTTGTGGATGGCATCGAGCAGCTCCTGGTCACGGAAGGGCTTGGTCAGGAACTCGATGGCACCGTCCTTGATCGCGTTGACGCCCATCGCGATGTCGCCGTGGCCGGTGATGAATACCACCGGCAGCTGCAGGCCGAGGCTGCCCATCGTGCGATGGAACTCCAGCCCACTCTGGCCGGGCATGCGCACGTCCAGCACCAGGCACGCTGGCGCGTCTTCCAGGTCGTGTTCGAGGAAGGCCTGGGTGGAGGTGAAGGCCCGCACCTGCAGGCCCATCGAGGCCAGCAGGTCTTCCAGTGCGGCGCGCACCGACGGGTCGTCGTCGACCACGTAGACGATGGGCGCTGGATCGATGGCTGGGGCAGCGGGCTTACGCATGTTGAACGTCCGAGGCAATGGGCAGGTCGAACACGAAGCAGGCACCGCCGCCTGCTGGTCGTTCGGCGCGGATCTGGCCGTCATTGGCTTCGATCATCGAACGGCTCAGGCTGAGGCCCAGGCCGAGCCCATGTGATTTGGTGGTCCAGAATGCATCGAATACTCGCTCGGGATGATCGGCGGGCAGGCCGACACCACGGTCGCGCACGCTGAGACTGACCCGCTGACCGTCACGCCGGGTCAGCAGCGACAGTCGCCGGTCCGCAGCAGGGACTGGCTCCATCGCGTCCACCGCATTGAGGATCAGGTTGCCGATCACCTGCTGCACCTGCACGCGGTCGGCGTGTACCGGCGGCAGGTCGGCGTCCAGCAGCAGCGCCACCGCCACGCCGTGCTGGTCCAGCTCGCTGCGCGACAGCGCCAGCATTTCCTCCACCGCCTGATTCAGGTCGAAGGCGCGTCGTTCCGGTGCCGCGCCCTGGGTCAGGCACCGGATGCGGGCGATCACGTCACCGGCGCGGTGCGCGTCGGCCAGGATGCGGGCCACGGTCTGCCGGGCCTTGTCCACGTTCGGAGGGTCCTGTGCCAGCCAGCGCTGGCAGGCTTCGGCGCTGCTGGCGATGGCGGCCAGTGGCTGGTTGACTTCATGGGCGATGGAGGTGGTGAGCTCGCCTACGGTGGAGGCGCGTGCCACCCTGAGCAGGCGGCCCTGCGCTTCCTGCACGGCGGCCTTGGCCGCTTCCATGTTCAGGGCGAGATAGGTGGTGATGCCGATCACCAGCATGCCGATCACCGAGTTGACCAGGCCGATGCGGTAGGTGCCGAAGCGGGTCAGGAAGAAGCTGAGGGCGGTCAGCGCGATGCAGGCGATGGCCAGGGTGATCAGCCCGCGCGCGCTCAGCACGCGCGACGCCGCGAGGATGACCGCTGCGTAGAAGCAGGCCGCAGCGACGGCGTAATCGGTGACGGTGTCGATCAGGAAGATCGCCGCCATCACGACGATCAGGGCCAGCAGCACCAGCGGGCGGCGGGGCGACAGCGATGGCATCGGGGAAGCTCCCGGGCGTGGGCGGAAAGGATAGCAAAGCCGGCATTGGTGGATGCCGACCTGTGCCGGCGTGCTCTTGTGCTGTGGGTGCCGGCTCCTGGTAGGTGGCGACCGTTGGTCGGCACAGCAATTGAATGGCGGGGCGATGAGGGTTTGTGCCGACCAACGGTCGGCACCCACCAAAGCGATGCACGGTGCTTCGGAGATCACGAGGTTGCCGGCCAGCGGCCGGCACTACTCCTCCAGGCTGGCGTTCCAGAAGCCCTGCAGCACACCGGGCGTGGTCGCCAGGGTGGCCAGCACGGCATCGAGCTCACCGGCATCCACCGTGGTGGCATACAGCACCGCTTCGATCTCCACGTCGCGCTCGCCGAACGGGCGCTGGTCCACCGCGCGCACCGGGTACTGTGCCTGCTCAAGCAGCAGCAACAGCTGGTCCAGCACCTCGGCCTGCTGCTCGCGCTGGCAGACCACGTTGATCGCATAGGTCGCCTCGCTGAACGCTTCCGGCAGTGGCTGCCGCTGGATGCGGTTCACCACCGGCCGCAGCAGGGTGTTGGCGGCCAGCACGAAGACGGCGGCTAGGACCGCTTCCGGCAGCAGCTTGATACCTGCACATGCTCCCACCGCTGCCGATCCCCACAGGGTGGCGGCGGTGTTCAGGCCGGACACCTGCGCGCCGTCCTTCATGATCGCGCCGGCGCCGAGGAAGCCGACGCCGGAGATCACATAGGCCACCACATGCAGCGGCGAGGGTGGTCCGCCATACAGGTCATGGAAGCGCACGGCCAGGTCGACGAACACCGCCGCGCCCACCGCCACCAGCGTATTGGTACGCAGGCCGGCGGTGCGTTGGCGCAGCTGCCGTTCCAGGCCGATGGCCGTGCCCAGCACGAACGCCACCGACAGGCTGATCAGCGAACTCAGGGTTGCGCCGGCGTTGAACGCCGGCAGGTTCGGATTGATGTCCATTGTGATTCTCCCTGGACAAGGCGGCGGGCGCTTACTGCCAGCCGTAACGACGGATGTAGAACCGCTTCAGCGCAGTGGTCAGCACCGCATAGCCGAATAGGATCGCCACCAGGAACGGCCAGTAGCCGGCCGGCAGCGCCTGCAGCTTGAAGTAGCCGGCCAGCGGGCTCATCGGCAGGGCCACGCCAATGGCCATGATCAGGCCGGTCATCAGCAGCAGTGGAGGCGCGGCGATGCTCTGCAGGAACGGCAGCTTCGGCGTACGGATCATGTGCACGATCAGGGTCTGGGTGAGCAGGCCGACCACGAACCAGCCGGACTGGAACAGGCCCTGGTCGGCCGGCGTGCGCGCATCGAACACGTACCACATCAGCGCGAAACAGGTCAGGTCGAAGATCGAGCTGATCGGCCCGAAGAACACCATGAAGCGGCCGATGTCCGCCGGGTTCCACTTCAGTGGCTTGCGCACCAGCTCCTCGTCCACGTTGTCGAACGGGATGGCGATCTGCGAGATGTCGTACAGCAGATTCTGCACCAGCAGCTGCAGCGGCAGCATCGGCAGGAACGGCAGGAAGGCCGAGGCCACCAGCACCGAGAACACATTGCCGAAGTTGGAACTGGCGGTCATGCGGATGTATTTCAGCATGTTGTTGAACGTGCGCCGGCCCTGGATGACGCCTTCTTCCAGCACCATCAGGTTCTTTTCCAGCAGGATGATGTCGGCCGCCTCCTTGGCGATGTCCACCGCGCTGTCCACGCTGATGCCGATGTCGGCTGCGCGCAGCGCCGGTGCATCGTTGATGCCGTCGCCGAGGAAGCCGACCACCTTGCCCTGCGCGCGCAGCTCGCGTACCAGCCGCTCCTTGTGCAGCGGCGTCAGCCGGGCAAACACGCGATGGTGGTGCAGCGCCCGCGACAGCGCGCCGTCGTCCATGCGCTCGATCTGCGGGCCGGTCAGGATGGTGTCCGCGTCCAGCCCCACCTGTGCGCAGACACGGGCGGTCACCAGTTCGTTGTCGCCAGTGAAGACCTTGACCTCGACACCGTGTGCGGTCAGCGCCTGCAGCGCCTGCGCAGCGGACTCCTTCGGCGGGTCCAGGAAGGCCACGTAGCCGACCAGGGTCAGCCCGCACTCGTCCGCTTGCGAGTAGGCGCTCTGACTGGCCGCGGTCTCCTTCATCGCCACCGCCACCACGCGCAGGCCCTGCTCGTTCAGTTCCTCGGTGGTCTGCCGCACGCGGGCCAGGCGGTGCTCGTCCAGTGGCATGTCCTGGCCGTTCTCGCGAACGGTGCTGCACACCGCCAGCATCTCTTCCACCGCGCCCTTGCAGATCAGCTCATGGTGGTCCTCGCGCTCGGACACCACCACCGACATGCGGCGGCGCTCGAAATCGAACGGGATCTCATCCACCTTGTGGTAGTCCTGCGACAGCCGCAGCGAACTCTGCAGCTCCACGTGCTCCAGCACCGCGCGATCCAGGAGGTTGATCAGCCCGGTCTGGAAGTGGCTGTTGAGGTAAGCGAACTTCAGCACGTCTTCCGAATCGTGGCCGAACACATCGGTGTGACGCTCCAGTGCGATCCTATCCTGGGTGAGGGTGCCGGTCTTGTCGGTGCACAGCACTTCCATGGCGCCGAAGTTCTGGATCGCATCCAGGCGCTTGACGATCACCTTGCGCCGCGACAGCAGCACCGCACCCTTGGCCAGGGTGGAGGTGACGATCATCGGCAGCATCTCCGGCGTCAGGCCCACCGCCACCGACAGCGCGAACAGAAACGCCTCGGTCCAGTCACCCTTGGTCCAGCCGTTGATCAGCAGCACGAACGGCACCATCACCAGCGCGAAGCGGATCAGCAGCCAGCTGACACTGTTGACGCCGGCCTGGAATGCGGTCGGCGCACGGTCGGTGGCGGCGCTGCGCTGGGCCAACGTGCCGAAGTAGGTGCGGTTGCCGGTGGCCAGCACCACGGCGGTGGCCGTTCCGGACACCACATTGGTGCCCATGAACAGCAGGTTGTGCTGTTCCAGCAGGCCGGCCAGGCCGTCGCCCGGGTGCGCGAACTTCTCTACCGGCAGCGATTCGCCGGTCATCGCGGCCTGGGCGACGAACAGGTCCTTGGCGGTCAGCACGCGGCAATCGGCCGGAATCATGTCGCCTGCCGACAGCACGATGTGGTCGCCGGGCACCAGCTCACGGATCGGCAGGTCCAGCAGGCGCGCCGGACGGCGGCTGTGCAGGTGCGCACCGAAGTACTGGTCAGCCACATCGGCGGCTTCGGTACCCGGATTGCGGCGCAGCACGCGTGCGGTATTACCGACCAGTGCCTTCAGTCGTTCGGCGGCACGGTTCGAACGCCCCTCCTGCACGAAGCGGATCAGCGTGGACAGCAGCACCATCGCACCGATCACCACGGTGGCCTTGATGTCCTCGGTCAGCCAGGACACCGCCGCCAGCACGGTCAGCAGCAGATTGAACGGATTGCGGTAGCACTGCCACAGGTGCCGCCACCACGGCAGCGGCTTTTCGTGATCCACCTCGTTGGGGCCAAGCGTGGCCAGCCGTTCCTCGGCCTCATGCGGGCTGAGGCCGTCGGCGTGCGATTCCAGCGTGGCCAGCAGCTCGGCTTCCTCCTGCTGGGCGAGGGTGACCAGGCCGGTGGTAAGCGCGAACGGCGCAGCTTCGGCGCTGCCCGGGCCGAATCCAGCTTCGGGCATCGCACGGCGGCGGAACAGGTTGCCTGCGCGACGGCTGCGCAGGAAGGCATTGAACCAGGCGTTGAGCAGGCTCATGGGACTCTCCTCGAATGTCAGAGCCGGCCGCGGCCGGAACACGAACGGAACGGTTGGAACAGGTCAGGCGTGGCGCATCGCCAGCACCGCCGGCGACCACGGCTGCATGTGCAGGCGCTGGCTGCCGCCGATGCACAGCGGCTTCATGGCATCGCGCAGGGGGTAGGGCAGATGACGCAGCACGGTGATGCGCTCGCTGATCGGCAGCAGCGACAGCGCATCGGCCACCACGCGCGGCGAACCGAGCGACAGCGAACGGGCGAACATCACGGGGCCGTGTTGCAACAGTTGGCTGCGCAGGCCGGCAACATCGCGCTCGCCGATCAGGCGGCGCAGGGTGATGTAGAGGATCTTGTAGGACATGGGGGCGATCTCCAGGCAAGCGGCGCCTGGCGGTCCCCCGTCACTCAGGCAGGCAGGGACCGGCGGGCAGGCGCCAGGAACAGGCGGATTGCGGGCATCGGGGGCGCGGTGCGCCCGGCAGGGTCGGGGTCCATCTGCGTCTCCAGGAGGGGAGGGTGCCGGCCAGGATTGCCCTGGCCAATGGCGCTATTGTCCGCCCCTGAATGGGGCTGGCCTAGAGGCTCGTGGGTTAGCTGGGCTATACCTTGGTATTGCCGGGTGGTGTGACTGGCACCTGATACCCGGCCCCGTAGAGTCGACTGTGAATCGACTATCGCGCGCAGCGCGGGCCTCGAAGCAGTGTCGCCAACTGCAGTCGACTCACAGTCGACGCTACTACCTCGCACGGTGGGATGCCGGCCAGCGGCCGGCACTACCCACCTGTTCAGAAGCGGTCGGCAAAGGCATCTGTCGCGCGCACGAGCGCATCGACCGTGGCCGGCTCGTTGGCGCTGTGGCCGGAGGTCACCATCTCCAGGCGCGCTTCCGGCCACGCCTTGGCCAGGTCCCACGCGCTGCGCGGCGGACAGATGATGTCGTAGCGTCCCTGCACGATCACGCCGGGCAGGTGGCGGATGCGATCAATGTTGCGCAGCAGCTGGTCCGGTTCCAGGAAGATGCCGTTGCGGAAGTAGTGCGCTTCGATGCGGGCCTTGGCCAGCGTATCCAGCGGATCATCGGTGGATTGCGCATCCACGTCGTGCTGCAGGGTGGCGGCATTGTCTTCCCAGCCCAGCCAGGACTGTGCGGCTTTGATGCGGATCGCTTCATCCGGGCCATCCATGCGCGTCCAGTAGGCCGCGATCATGTCGCCACGCTCGGCTTCGGGAATGTAGGCCTCATAACGGTCCCAGCGCTCCGGGAAGATCCAGCGCGCACCGCCATCGGCCTCGGCGAACCAGCGGTTCTCCATTTCGCGGCCGAGGAACACGCCACGCACGATCAGGCCGGTGGCGCGCTCGGGATGCGCCTGCGCGTAGGCCAGTGACAGGGTCGAACCCCAGGAGCCGCCATAGACCAGCCAGCGTTCGATGCCCAGATGCTCACGCACCTTCTCGATATCGGCCACCAGGTCCTGCGTAGTGTTGTCGCGCAGCTCGCCGAACGGCGTGGAACGGCCGCTGCCGCGCTGGTCGATCAACACGATGCGGTAGCGCGTCGGGTCGAAGAAGCGGCGATGGGTCGGCGAGATACCGGCGCCCGGGCCGCCGTGCAGGTACACCACCGGAATGCCCTCGGGCGTGCCGCACTCTTCTACATGTAGCGTGTGCAGATCGCTCACCTTCAGGGTGAACTCGCGGTAGGGTTCGATGGCGGGGTACAGGGTGCGCATGGCGGGCATCTCACAAGCAGGGTGGCCAGCATAGCGCCGCCACCTGCGGCTTGCAGCGGTGGCCTCCTGCGCGGCGCTGGAAATGCGCTGGCCGATGCGCATAAGCTTCCGCGATGCAAGCGACCACGACCGGGACGTCCACGTTCAACCTCACCCTCGGCAGCGGCGCGCGCGAGCTGCTGAAGTGGATCGCGCTGCTGGCCATGACCGGCGACCACGTGGCCAAGGTGGTCTTCGGGGGCTACGTGCCGGTGGTCAGCGAACTGGGGCGTATCGCCTTCCCGCTGTTCGCGCTGGTGATGGCCTGCAACCTGGCCCAGCCGGGCGCCGACCTGCGCAAATCGATCCGCCGGCTGGCGCTATGGGGGCTGATTGCGCAGCCATTGCACGCACTGGCGTTCGGTTCCTGGCTGCCGCTCAACATCCTGCTCACCTTCACCTTGGCAGTGGTGGCCGTGCATGCGTTTGCGAACAATCGGCCTGTGCTGCTGTTGCTGGCTGCCGGCGTGCTGCCGATGTTCGTGGACTACCAGTGGGCCGGTGTTGGCGCTGTGCTGCTGGCCTGGATCGCGTTCCGGCATCGGGCGTGGTGGCTGTTGCTGGTTGGGCTTGCAGCGGTGTGCGGGGTCAACCACAACGGCTGGGCACTGCTGGCTGTTCCGGTGGTCGTGCTGGCGACGCGGGTGCCGTGGCGACTGCCGCGCTGGCGCTGGGTGTTCTATGGGTACTACGTGGGGCATCTGGCGGTGCTGGCGGTGGTGGCGCGCGTGCTTTCGTGATCAGTGCGTGCGTGGTCGTGCCTTGTGTCGGTAGATCCACGCCAGGCGTGGATGCGTTTGGCGGATCACCATGGAACCCAGCCAGGCATGGCCTGGCTCTACAGTTTCCGGCAGATCCACGCCATGCGTGGATCCCGTTGACAGTTTGTCGCCCGGCTCAGAAGTCCATCGTCGCAGAGAGCAACACCGTCCTCGGTGCACCCAGCGCCAGGCTTGAAAGCAACGGCATGCCCCAGTACGCCTTGTTGGTCACGTTGTTCACGCTGGCGCGCAGCGCAAGCGGTCGACCCGCCACGGTGGTGCTGTAGCGCGCCCCGACATCGAACAACGTACGCCCCGGCACCGACAGACTATTGTCGGCACTGATGTACTGCTTCGACATCGCCGTGGCATTGCCGGTCAAGGTGAGGCCCTGCAAGGTCGGCACATCCCATTCCATGCCCAGCTTGGCCTGCCGCTGCGCCACGGCGGTGGCTATGCGTCCTTCATTCACGCCGCCGGCCGTGCGGGTCAGCTTCGGCTGCACATAGGCCACGCCACCGAGCAGGCGCACGCCGTCCATCGGTGCGCCGAAGAAGCCCCATTCCACCCCGCGGTTACGTTGTTCGCTACCAAGCGAGAAGATGTTCGTGATCGGATCGGTGTAGCTGCTCGGTCGCTTGATCTCGTACACGCTGAAGGTGTGCGCGAAGCTGCCCAGGTCCAGCTTCAGGCCCAGCTCCTTCTGCTTGGTGCGGAACGGTGCGAACACATCGCCGGCGTTGGCTGCGGTCATCGGCGCGGTAGCACCCTGGCTGAGGCCTTCGACGTAGTTGGTGTAGAGGGAGAGCGTGTCGGTGGCCTTCACCAGCAATGCAGCCGCAGGGGTGGTCGCGCTCTTGTCGTAGCGCGAGGTGCGCGCACTGGTAGCGACGCTGAAGGTCTCGCTGACCACCTGCTGGCGACGCACACCCAGCGTCAACTGCACGCGGTCATCGGAGAAGGACAGGGTGTTGGCGAAGCCGAGGCTGTCCAGCGTCAGCTCGGTATGCGAGATGTGCGGTGCCATGAACGGCGCGGCCGGTCCCCACACCGGGTTGTACAGATTGGTGGTCCAGTCCCAGCCGGGTACGCTGCGCCGGCCGTAGTCGTTCTGGGTGTGCTGGTAGTGGGTCACGTTGGCGGCCCACTGGTGGCCGACGCTGCCGGTGTGGAAGGAACCGCGCAGGCCGGCATCTCCGGACTGCTTCTTGATGTCGAAGGCGAGCTGGCCGATCACCGTGGTGAAGTCGCCAGCCGGATTGAGGATCTGCGCGCTGATCGAACCGTTGTAGCGGTAGTCGGTCTTGCTGGTGCCGTAGGCCAGATAGGCCATCAGGCTATCGTTGATATCCAGTTCGCCGCGCAGCATTGCGCCCTTGTCCTGGCTGTCCACGTAGGCCCAGTCCGGGTTGATCAGCGTATCGCCACGCGGCGGCCGCGGAATGGCCACGCCCGGTGCCAGGCCGACGCCACGTGCCGGGCCGTCCACGCGATCGTCGGCGCTGTACAGATCGGCCGACAGCCGCGCACGTTCGCCGCGCCAGTCCAGTGCCAGCGAACCGAGCTGTACCTTCTTGCGCTGCTTGCCGACGGCGCCGTCACCATCACGGTAGGCAAAGTTGAAGCGGATGCCGAACTGCTTGTCGGCACCGAGGCGGCGACCCATATCCACATGGGTGCCGAACTGCGCGTCGGAGGCGAAGTTGGCACTGACCCGCAGCAATGGCAGCTCACCCGCACGCTTGGGCACCAGGTTGACGCTGCCACCGACCGAGCCGCCCGGCGGCATGCCGTTGAGCAGCGCAGACGGTCCCTTCAGCACCTCGATGCGCTCGAACATTTCCGGCGAGGTGCGGTAGTAGGGCGCCATGCCGCTGAGGCCATTGAACGTGGTGTCGCTGGTGTTGGAGGCAAAGCCTCGGATCGCGTAGTTCTCGCTCCACGCACCGGTGACGCCGTTGCTGAACACCGTAGGGTCGGTGGCGGCGATGACGTCGGTCAGGTCCTTGGCCTGGCGATCACGGATGAAGGACTCGGTGTAGCTGACCGTACTGAACGGCGTGTCCATGAAGTCCTTGTCGCCGAGCAGGCCGACGCGGCTGCCGGCGGCCACTTGCCCGCCCGCATAGTCCGCAGTGACCCGGCGCTGTTCCTGCACCTGCACCGAGGGCAGGGTGGACGGTGCAGTGTCGGCCAGGGCGGCAAACGAGGCCAGCAGCCCTAACGCCAAGGCGGACACCCGATAACGCAGGTGCATGCCCGGCGGATGCATCAGGCCTGAGAATGCGGCAGCACGATGCTGTGCAGAAGTGAAGTTGTAAACGGTCATGCCAGAGTCCTGTGAATCGCAGGCGCGAGCGCGCCTGGCGCGCTGCCGACGGCAAGCACGGGGAGAGGGCGCAGCGCAGGGTTGTTGGCTGGGTGGGGACCTGGCGGGAGGTGAGCCATGGGCTCGATCACGGGCAGCGTGCTGGACGCCTTCCGAATTAGTTGAGTAAGTTAAACTAAATCAATCGAAGCGGACAAGAGGGTCCCTTTACTGGCACCCTCAGCAGGGTATGGACGCGCACCGTAAGAGCAGGCACCGTATGAGCACGCACCCCGATCCAACGGCGCCGAGCCGTGGCCGCCCGCCCACCATCACCCCGGAGCGCCTGGCCGACATCGGCATCCGTCTGGGCCTGCCCAACCTGACCATGGCCAACGTGGCCGCCGAACTGGCGGTGACCCAGGCAGCGCTGTACAAGCGCGTAGCCAACTTGGAGGCGTTGAAGCGCCTGGTGGCGGAGGCGGTGTTCCAGCGCTGGCAGATTCCTCGCGCGTCGGTCGACGCACCGGGTGGGCTGGAGGCCTACCTGATGGGGTTCGTGCAGTCACTGTGCGAAGTGGTGAAGGCGCATCCCGGGCTACCGCCCTACCTGCTGCGGCGCACGGTGGCGACCGCGCCGATGCTGGAAAAGATCGCATCGCACCAGGCGCACGTGGCCGAGGTGTTCGGCCTGCCGGTGGACAAGGCGCGCTGGCTGCTGGCCACGATCGCGTTCTACTGCATCGCCGGCGCCGACACGATCTACGCGATTGCGGACGACGAGGAGGGGCAGGTGATCACCGAGTTCAAGCAGGGCATGCGGGCGTTGGTGATCGGTTCGCTGGAGGTATCGCGGCTTCGGTAGATCCACGCCATGAGTGGATGATCGTGGCCGTTCACCATGACGCCAGCCAGGCATGGCCTGGCTCTACTGGACGGATCGCGTAGTGTCGAGAATACAATGCGGCTATGCCTGCCACGCCCACTCTCGATGATCTTCGCCGCTACGCGGTGGCGCGCACCCTGTTCAAGCCGACCACGCTGCTGACCGCGATCCGGCGGCTGGGCTTCGTGCAGGCCGACCCGATCCGGGCACCCGCTCGCGCGCAGGACCTGACCCTGCGCCACCGGGTGAAGGACTACCGCGCGGGCGATCTTGAGCGCCGCTACACGCGTCTGCCGGTGGAAGAGGATTGCCTGGTGAACTACGGCTTCCTGCCGCGCGAGCATCTGGCGCTGATGCACCCACGGGTTTCCAAGCGCGAGTGGGATGCCGAGACCCATCGCCGTGCGGCCGATGTGCTGGCCTTTGTGCGCGAGCGTGGCAGCGTGCACCCACGCGAGGTCGACCAGGCGTTCGCGCATGGGCGGGTGACCAACTACTGGGGCGGCACCAGCAATGCCAGTACCCATCTGCTGGACGGCATGCACTACCGCGGCCTGCTGCGCGTGCAACGGCGCGACAGCGGTACGCGCATCTACGCGGTGGCCGATCATGCCGAGCCCGATTCCAGCGAACAGGCGCAGATCGAACGTGCTGCCGCCCTGATCGATCTGGTGGTGCGCAAGTACGCACCGCTGCCTTCGGCCGGCCTGACCTATCTGGTGCGCCTGCTGGGCCATGGCGCTCCGCACCTGGCCGAGCAGACCCGCAAGGCATTGGCACTGGCCAAGCAGCAGCTGGCCAGCTGCACGTTGGAGGGCACCACCTGGTACTGGCCGGCGGACGAAAATCCGCGCTCGCGCCGCCATGCGCCGGACGAACAGGTGCGCCTGCTGGCGCCGTTCGATCCGGTGGTGTGGGACCGCCGCCGTTTCGAGTTGCTGTGGGATTGGGTGTACAAGTTCGAGGCGTACACGCCTGCACCGAAGCGCCAGTATGGCTACTACGCACTGCCGGTGTTGTGGCACGACCAGGTGGTGGGCTGGGCCAACCTGAGCATGCGCGAAGGTGAGTTGGTGTCGAACGTGGGCTATGCCGGCAAGTCGCTGGCCCGCGACAAGGTATTTCGTGGCGCGCTGGACGACGAGCTGCAGCGCATGGCGGAGTTCCTGTAGCGCCGAGCGGCGCATGGGTAGCCATCGCGCCCGGTAGTCGCCAACCTTGGTTGGCGCTGGCTTCCATCGGTGCCCACCAAGGTGGGCATCTACCGGTCAAGCGGCGTCCTTGTGGTCCGCATCGTCCATGCCGGGGCTGACTCGCCGGCCGATGTCCTTCAGCCGCGCGAGCTGATCCACCATCGACGGTGCATCGTCCAGGCTGCCGGCGAAAGTCCACAGATAGGTCATCACCGCATAGACGTGACCGGGGGTAACGCCATCGGTGGTGGCAAGGCGGCCGATGGTCAGTGCGAACAGGGCCGCTGCCGTCGCGCCGACGGCCAGCACGGCGCCGGCTTCGCGATCGGAGAGCAGGATGCGCAGGCGTGACAGCGTGGTGTAGTGACGGCGCAAAACCGAGGGACTGACCCGGTCCACCAGTCGGATTTCCTGTTCCAGGCGGTTGTTGAGGCGCCCATGCAACTGCTCGTTGCGACGCGCGAACGACGGCAGCAGCAGGAGAGCACCGAACAGCGCGAGGAGAGCGGCTCCACCGACCAGCGGTTCAATTGCGAGCAGCATGACCGCAGCGCCAAACATGGATACCAGTGCGGTGGCGATGATCGGCACGTGCTTTTCGAAGAAGTCGACGAACTCGCGGGCCAGAACGACGCGGGCCGCCGAAGTGGAGGTGGCCTGGCCCAAACGGCGCTGCGCCTGCACCACGTTCACTGCCAGATCGGCATAGATGCGGGTAAACGTCCGGGTATCGACCGCACGGCGGGCGGCACCGACCAACCAGAACAGCAGCACTACGCCGGCGTAGGAGATGGCATGGCCGATGTTGCCGCGGATGATGGCATCCACCGCGAAGCCGGCGAACAGCGGATAGGCCAGCAGCAGCGCGTTTTCCAGTGCCACCAGCGAGAACGTGCCGGTGAGCTGCCAGGGGTAGGTGCGCAGGATGGCCTTCAGGGTGGCGGCCGCATTCTGCTGGCCGATGCTGCCGGCGGCGGCCGCTGGATCGTGGGGGTGTTTCATGGAATGCCTGGGTGGGTCGGGGGTAGAGTCGACTGTTGGTCGACTGCTCTTTGCGAACTGCTGGAAGAACCCGCGCTTGCGCGCGCAAGTCGCCTGACAGTCGACTCTACCCAGGCAGTTCCGGCATTTCGGGCTTTCCAGGGCAGCGATGGCCCTCAACGACGCGCGTGCACCGGCCAGCGGATCTCGAACGCGCTACCACCGCGTTCGGTCGCCCTGCATCGCGCCGTTCCGTGATGGGCCACGGCAATCGCGCGCACCACCGCCAGGCCAAGCCCGGAGCCACCGCTCTGCCGTGAGCGCGACACATCGGTGCGCTGGAAGGCTTCGAAAATGCTGTCGCGCAGGTCGTCCGGCACACCGGGGCCACCATCCTCAACGGTCACGGTGCAATGGCCTTCGGCCAGCGTGACGCGAACCCGGAGGGGGCAGGGGATGGCATGGCGTCGTGCATTCTCCAGCAGCGCCAGCACCGCCTGGCGGATGCGTGCCGGATCGCAGTCGGCAAGCGACGGCCGTGCATCCAATGTCACCGAGAATCCACTCTCGGTCAGCGCCTCGGACATCGCTTCGACCACCGCCGCCACCTGCACGCTGACATCGCTGCGCTGCAGGCGCAGATCCAGGTGACCGCTTTCGGCAAGGCTCACCACGCGCAGGTCTTCGATGATGCGGGTCAGGCCCTCCAGCTGGGTGAGCATGCTGTTGAACTGCTCCGGCCCGGGCTCGAACACGCCTTCGGCGATGCCCTGCAGGCGGCCGCGCAGGATGGTCATCGGCGTGCGCAGTTCGTGTGCGATCGCTGCATTCCAGAACACGCGGTTCTCGGACATCCGGCTGAGCCGCTCGGCCATGGAGTTGAAGTCGCTGACCAGTGTGGCGGCCTCGGCCATCGAGGTGTCGCCGCCGCGCGCACGCGCCTCAAGATCACCGCTGGCGACGCGACGCAGGCTTTCGGCCACCGAGTTCAGCGGGGTGATGATGCGCCGGGTCAGGCGCGAGGCGATCAACGTGGCCAGTGCCACCACCACGGTGGCGGTCAGGCCGATCCACAGCCACTCCAGCCCTGACGGCATGATGGTTTCCGGCTCGTCATACCAGCGTGGATAGAACACCTCCATGAGGTAATAGAACAGGTAGAAACCGCTGATCGACAGTACGGTCGAGCACAGCGATGCGACCGTGATGGATAGCGTGATCTGGCGCCCGATGCTCTTGCCTTTGCGGTTCATCGGTTCAGTCCAGGAAGCGGTAGCCGACACCGCGGATGGTGGCGGGAATGCCGATGATGCCGACGTCCTCGAGCTTGCGGCGCAGCTTGCTGACGTGGCTGTCCACGGTGCGCTCCTGCGCATCGCCTTCCGGCAGGCAGGTCTGGAGAAGATCCAGCCGGCTGTGCACCATGCGCGGTGCGCGCGCCATGTGCACCAGCAGACGGAACTCGGTGAGTGTGAAATTCAAAGCATGCACGTGGTCATCGGTGCGCACGGTGACCTCATGGCTGCGCAGGTCGATCTCGAATGGCCCCTGCCGGATCAGCCCGTTGGGTTCTTCTGCCATGGGCTTCGCGCTACGGCGCAGCACCGCCTGGATGCGGGCGACGATCTCGGCCGGATTGAACGGCTTGGCCACATAGTCGTCGGCGCCGACGCGCAGGCCAGTGAGCTTGTCCACGTCCTGGTCCAGTGCGGTGAGCATGATCACCGGGGTGTTGCCGCGCCGGCGCAGCTCACTCAGGACCTGCCAGCCATCCAACTTCGGCATCTGCACGTCGAGCAGGACCAGGTCGGGGCGCAGCTGGCGGTGGCTGGCGAGGGCGGCTTCGCCATCGGCGGCGCGGGCGCTGCGCAACCCGGAGCGGGCCAGGTAGGCGCCGAGAATGTCAGCAATTTCGCCTTCATCCTCGGCAATCAGCACCAGGGGCGCCTGGTGCGTGCGTGCATCGGTCTTCATTGAACGCTGCAGTTTCCAGTGCGAGATGGGGAGTGCCGGCGGCGGTGTCATCGTGGCCGTTCCAGGGTCTGTGCTTCTTCGTGGGCGGCCCAGGCGAGGGTGGCCAGCACCAGCGTGTGCTGCAGGGCGGGCGCCAGCGTTGCGGTCCCGCGCAGGTGCTGTGCGAGCAGGGCCGATACGGCCGCAGGCAGCTTGCTCCACCGTGATTGCATGCCCGTTGCGTCCACCCGGTCCTGCAAGCGGCGGGCCATGCGGACCAGGGCCCACAGGCGCAGGGCAAGCAACGTCGCCACCAGGACCGCTGCTATCCCTGCAGGCATGAGACTCAGGCCAGCGCTGGAGGCGGACCAGGCCGCGAAGCCGATCAGCACCAGCGACGCCAGGGTGCCCGTGCGCGCCGAATGGGCGGGGCCTTCGCTGCGGAAGCACACAAGCGCGGCGGCACCGGCGCCCGCGAGCAGGGGCGGCGCCGGGTTCGCGCTGGCAAGCATCCAGGCGCTGGTCGACGCCATTACCAGTGCAAGCAGCCACGGCGAAGGCGCGCACCAGGCGAGGTAGGCGCGGCGAACATCGATGGGAGGCAGGTCAGGAAACGGGAGGGACACGGCGGGAACGCAGTCGGCGAGGCCGACAAGGCTAGGGGCCGTTGATGGAGACTTGGTCGAGATTGTGTCGAGATTTCATGGACGCGATCCGTGCCGTTCAGGAGCGGACGCCGTGCCTGAACGGATGTGCGGCCTCCATGCAATCTCCACAGTGGCTCCAAGAAACATCCACCACCACCTCCCAGACTGCGGCTTCTGCGGTCACATCCGGTGGCTGCGTGCATGCGAGCCTTCCGATGAACAACCGCAGGACCTGGATCATTGCCGCAATCGTTGCGCTTCTTGCAGGCGGCACCGGCTGGTGGCTGTTCGCCGAAAGTGATGATGCCGCGCTGATCACGGCCCCGGCAAGGGTGGCGGACCTGGAAAGGACCGTGCAGGCCGTTGGCCGGGTCAACCCCAAGGAACTGGTGGCGGTGGGTGCGCAGGTATCGGGCCAGGTCAAGCGCCTGCATGTGGTGTTGGGCCAGCGTGTGCACGCTGGTGATCTGATTGCCGAAGTGGATTCGCAGCCGCAGCGCATCGCCCTGCGCAGCGCCGAAGCGGCTGCCAATGCGCTGCGTGCCCAGCATGCCGCCAGCCTGGCGCGCTACGCCCAGGCCATCCGCGTGCATGAGCGCCAGTCGCAGCTGGTGGCGTCTCGGCTGGTCTCGCAGGAAGGTTTCGAGTCCGCGCGGGTGGCGCGCGAAGCGGCGCGCTCTGACGTCGCAGCGCTGCAGGCCCAGATCGAGCAGGCGCTGACCCAGGTGGAAACGGCGCGGATCAACCTGGGCTACACCCGCATCGTCTCACCTTCCGATGGCTACATCGTGGCCATCGTCACCAAGGCCGGGCAGACGCTGAACTCGATGCAGACCACGCCGACCATCGTAATGCTGGCACAGATGGACACGATGACGGTTCGCACCGAGATCGCGGAGGCCGACGTGGAGCTGATCGCGCCTGGCCAACCCCTGTGGTTCTCTACGCTGGGGCCGGGCGGACGCCGCTACGAATCGCATCTGCAGCAGCTTGAACCTGCGCCATCGTCGATTGCCGATGTGGCCACCGGCAACACGGGTGGATCGGCGCAGACGCCGAAGGCGGTGTACTACGCCGGGCTGTTTGACGTACCCAATCCAGGCCTGAAACTGAAGCCGTCGATGACGGTGAAGGTGACGATCCAGCTGGCGCGCGCCGCCAACGCGCTGCAGGTGCCGTTGACAGCAGTGTCCGAGAGCGATGACAAGGCGGGCAACCGCGCGACTGTACAGGTGATCGACGCCAAGGGCCGTGCCCGCGAGCGCGCGGTGACGACCGGCCTGCGCACAGCTACTGCGGTGCAGATCCTGTCCGGCCTCAAGGCAGGCGAGAACGTGGTGGTCGGGCAGGCGCCCAGTGGCGCGGAAGCCGAGCCCACCAGCCTGCTGGGGATGTGAGCATGGCCGACGCGCTGCTGGAACTGCATGGCGTATCGCGCGCCTACCGCTCGGCCGCCGGCGAGGTGGTGGTGTTGAAGGACGTGTCGCTGCGCATCGCGGCGGGCGAGTTCATCGCCATCATCGGCCCGTCCGGTTCGGGAAAATCCACGCTGATGAACATCCTGGGCTGCCTGGACCGGCCAACCGAAGGCAGCTACCGCGTGCACGGCGCCGCAACCGAGCAGATGTCGCCCGATGAACTGGCGCACCTGCGTCGCGATCATTTCGGCTTCATCTTCCAGCGCTACAACCTGATGGAGAACCTGAGCGCCACCGAGAACGTGGCCTTGCCCGCCGTCTATGCCGGGGTGGAGGCCGATGCGCGCACCACGCGTGCCCGCCTGCTGCTGGAAACGCTTGGCCTGGGCGAGCGCACCACGAACCGGCCCAGCCAGCTGTCCGGCGGCCAGCAGCAGCGCGTTTCCATTGCGCGTTCGCTGATGAACGGCGGCGCCATCGTGCTGGCCGACGAGCCGACCGGCGCGCTGGATCATGCCAGCGGCAGTCAGGTGATGGTCGAACTCAAGCGCCTGCATGCGCAGGGCCATACCGTGATCCTGGTGACCCATGATGCGGCGATTGCCGCGCACGCTTCACGCGTGATCGAGATCGCGGACGGCCGGGTCGTATCCGACCGTGGTACGGGTGATCCTGCGGTTGCACGCAAGGCCGTCGCGCCCGAGCGCAGCACGGAACCGGGCGCCGAGCGCCGCGCGCGCCTGGATGCGACCAGGGAAGCGGCACGGATGGCGGTACGTTCGATGCTGGCCCATCGCCTGCGCACCTTGCTGACCATGCTGGGCATCATCATCGGCGTGGCTGCGGTGGTGACCGTGGTCGCGTTGGGCAAGGGCGCACAGGCGCAGGTCGAGTCACAGATCAACGAACTGGGTGCCAGTACGCTGGAGATCTTCCCGGGTGCGGATTTCGGCGACCCGCGCTCGGCCGAGATCGAAACGCTGGTCGTGGACGATGCCGATCACCTGGCCGCATTGAGTTACGTAGACAGCGTAAGCCCCAACCTGAGCAGCTCGGTGGCCGCTCTGCAGGGCAACCGGCGCGCCAACACACAGGTGCTTGGCGTGGGCGCTGATCTACCCCGTGTGCGCGGGCTGCGCCTGAAGGCGGGCCGGTTCTTCACCGATGCCGAGGTGGAGGCGCATCGCGCGGTGGCCGTGCTCGACCAGAAGGCGGCCAAAGCACTGTTCAACGGCAATCCGATCGGCGGCACGGTACTGCTGGGCGGCATGCCGGTGGACGTGATCGGTGTGGTGGGTGCCAGTGCATTCGCAGGCGGCGCGACGCCCACGGTCTACGTGCCTTACACCTCGGCGGCCTCGCGCCTGCTTGGCAGCCAGCGGCTGGAGAGCATCACCGTACGCGTGCGCGATGACGTATCAACCCGTGCAGCTGAGGCCTCGCTGGGTGCGGAACTGCAGCGGCTGCATGGGCGCCGCGATTTCTTCATCTACAACTCGGACCAGATCCGCAAGGCGGTGATGAAATCCAGCCAGACCATGGCGGCGCTGGTCTCGGCGATTGCGGCGGTGGCGCTGGTGGTCGGAGGCGTGGGCGTGATGAACATAATGCTGGTGTCGGTGAAGGAGCGCGTGCGCGAGATCGGTGTGCGGCTGGCAGTGGGGGCCCGGCAGGGCGACATCCTGCGCCAGTTCCTGATCGAGGCCATGCTGATCTGCCTGTTCGGTGGGGTGCTGGGCGTGTTGTCCGCGTTGGGCGTGGGGGCCTTGTCCAGTCTGCTGTCACTGGGCGTGCCGTTCCTGTTCACGCCTGGGCCGGTGCTCGCCGCGCTGGCATGTTCGTCTGCAATCGGGCTGGGTTTCGGCTACTTCCCGGCCCGCAATGCCGCGCAGCTGGACCCGATCCAAGCATTGGCGGCGGAGTAGGCTCGCCTGCTATGGCACGTGTAAAGCCGAACCCACGCTCGGCTGCTCTCCGTTCAGACCGCGATGCGCCCTGCGCCGCGCGCAGCGAGCCGAGCATGGACTCGGCGCTACAGCGACTCAGCGCGCCTTGCCTTTGATCGGCACGCTTCCTGGCAGCTGCGCATAGCCGCTGTCGCCCCAGTGCCGGGTGATGCGCTGGAAGAACAACGAGTTGGGCACGCGCAGCAGGCAACCGCGCGCGCCTTCGCCACGATCACTCAGCGTGGTGTAGATCAGGTTGATGTCCACCACCTGGCCGCACAGGCCCGGCTTGTCCACGCTTTCCATCACTTCGATGGTGTCATTGATGCGGAACGGGCGCGTGGCGACGATCAGGAACGAACAGAACAGGTTGGACAACACGCTCCACGCGGCAAAGAACGCCACCGCGCCGACCGCCATGAACCCGGTCAGCGCGGTCCACAGCACCGAGCGCGAAACGCCCAGCCGCTCCAGTATCAGCAGCGCAGCCGCCAGATACAGCAGCAAGGCACCGCCGCGGCGCAGGCCCACATGAAGCTCTGGAGCCAGCCTGCCGCGCTGCCGGGCCTGCACCAGCAGCCACGCCAGCGCACGCACCATCACCCATGCGACGCCGAGGATGGCCAGCACCTCGGCCACCGGCACAACCACGGTCAGCCAGTCCTCGATCCAGGCAGGCAATCCGGTCATGGAGGCTACAGCGTCGCCGCGCCGCCAGAAATGGTCAGCAGTGCACCAGAGGTATAACTGGCGCTGTCCGAAGCCAGCATCACATAGGCCGATGCCAGTTCGGCTGGCTGGCCGGGGCGGCCGAACGGCGTCTGCGAGCCGAACTGCTCGACCTCCTCGGCGGCCATGCCTGCCGGAATGAACGGCGTCCAGATCGGGCCGGGCAGCACCGCATTGACGCGGATCTGGTGCTCGGCCAGCAGGCCCGCCAGCCCCAGCGTCAGGTTGGCCACCGCGCCCTTGGTTGCGGAGTACGGAAGGATGTTCGGGGTCGGTCGCTTGGAATTGACCGATGCGGTGTTGATGATCGCGCCGCCACCGCGCAGGTGCGGGACGCACAACCGGGTCAGATTGAACACGGCATGGACATTGGTATCGAACGTCCGCTTCCAGTCATCCAGGGTGATGTCGTCGAAGTGCTCGTAGTAGCGCTGGTAGGCCGCGTTGTTGACCAGGATGTCGAGACCGTCCAGCTCGCTGGCCACGCGGTCGACCAGCGAGCGCGCCTGTGCCGGGTCGCTGATGTCACACGGCACCAGTACGGCTTTGCGCCCGGCCTGTTCGATCTGCTGCTGCACATGGCGGGCATCGTCCTGCTCACCATCGAGGAACGCGATGGCAACGTCGGCGCCTTCGCGCGCAAAGGCGATGGCCACGGCTGCGCCGATGCCGCTGTCACCGCCGGTGATCAGTGCCTTTTTGCCCTGCAACAAGCCATGGCCGCGGTAGCTGTCTTCGCCGTGGTCCGGACGCGGTTGCATCTGCGCGGTCTTGCCGGGGAAGGATTGCTGTTGGGCGGGGAAGGGCGGGCGTGGGTAGTCGGGCAGGGCCATCGTCACTCTCCGGAAGGAAACCGGCGCCAGTCTCCCTCCATACGGGTAAACGGCCGGAGGGCGCGGTGTCGTTGCAGCGTGGACGCCTGCGCGGAGGACTTCACAACGGATGGGCGATCGTGGTCATGATGCTGTTGGCCGGTTGCCGTGAATCCAGCCGCGTGTGCTGCACGATGATCGGCTGGTCGGATTCAACGAGGGTGGCAAAGCCGGTGCCGCGCGGCACCGGCGCCGGATCCTGCAGGTCGTTGAAGCGCAGGTGACAGGTGCGTCGCGCCGGCACGGTGACCCTGTAGGGGCCCACCGGATCACGGTCTTCGAAGTAGAGGGTCAGCGTGACATGCGCGGGCTCGTCGCCGGCATTGAGTACGCAGCAGGTTTCGTGACTCTGCATCTCCGGTGACGGGCCGTTGCTCCAGGCTGGAATGTAGCCCTCGGCGATAGCCCAGCGTCGATGCCCGATGCAGGAAGCGTTCGTTTCCATGACGCGGTTTTAGCTGGAGGGGTGTTGCCATCGTGTCCAGTCCCCGCACGGAATCCGTGATGACCATCGGCTACCACGCATCGCATGAGCAGTTCCCGCCCGCCACCTTGCTGGGCCTGGCGCTGCGCGCCGAACAGGCGGGATTCGAGGCCGTGATGTGCTCGGACCATTTCCATCCATGGACGACTGCGCAAGGGCAGTCCGGCCACAGCTGGGTGTGGGCCGGTGCGCTGGCGGTGCAGAGCGCGTTGACCCTGGGCATGGTGACCTGCCCGATGCTGCGCCAGCACCCGGCATTGGTGGCACAGGCAGCGGCGACGCTGGAGCAGCTGGCGCCGGGCCGGATCTGGCTGGCGCTGGGTACCGGCGAGGCCCTGAACGAGCGCATCACCGGCCAGGCGTGGCCAGCCAAGCGCGAGCGGCAGAAGGCACTGCGCGATGCGGCCGAGGTGATGCGGCGGCTGTGGGGTGGCGAGCACGTCGACCACGACGGTGGCTTCCAGGTGCGCCAGGCACGGCTCTACAGTCGCCCGGCGCTTCCCCTGCCGCTGCTGGGTGCAGCGGTCACGGAGGAGACTGCACGTTGGATGGGGGGCTGGGCCGATGGTCTGATCACCATCAGCCAACCGCTGGCGCAGTTACAGCGTGTGGTGGCAGCGTTCGAGGCAGGCGGTGGCAGGGGCAAGCCGATGTACCTGCAGGCCAAGCTCTCCTACGCGCGCGCCGAACAGGCGGCGCTGGAAGGTGCGATGGAGCAGTGGAGTGCCAACGTGCTGTCGCCGGAACTGGCCGAAGGCCTGGACCAGCCCGAACAGTTCGAAGCACAGGCCCGATCGGTCAGCGCCGAGATGGTGCGCCAGCACGTGCATGTCTCGGCAGACCTGGGCCAGCATCGGGCCTGGCTGCAGGAGCTGCAGGGAATGGGGTTCGATCGCATCTACCTGCACAACGTGAACCGCGAGCAGGAACGCTTCATCGATGACTTCGCCGAACACGTGCTGCCCGCGCTGCGCACTCAGGCACCTTCGGCAGCCAGCCACGTATAGCCGTGGCCCTCCAGGTAACAGCGGCGACCCTGCAGCTTGGCGCCGTGGCCCACCAGCGTGTTCAGCGGACCGCGCAGGGGTACGTCCACCTCGACCGGCTCGTCGCCGAAGTTGATCAGTGCCAGTGCCTGATGGGGTGCCTCACCGTAGCGGAGCATCAGCAGCGCAGGTGAGGGCGGGTCGAGCGTGTGAGGACCCTGCTGCAGCGCGGGATGTGCATTGCGCTGCTGCAGCAGCTCGCGCACCCGCAGCAGCAGTGAACCTGGCGTCGCGCGTTGCGCCTCGACGTTCACCGTGCGGTAACCGTAGGGGCCGTCTGCCGGTGGCGCGCGCCAGGCATGCCGCGGTTCTTCGGTGAACCCAGCCCCTGGGCCGTTATGCCAGTGCATCGGCATGCGCACGGCATTGCGCTCGGGCAGTTCCAGGCAATCACCGAGGCCGATCTCTTCGCCATAGCGGATCACCGGCACCTGGCCCAGCGACAGCAGCGCCGCCCAGGCCATGGCCTGCCATGCGATGTCGCCCTCCAGCATCGGTGCCAGCCGGCGGCGGATGCCACGGCCATAGATGCGCATGCCACGCTCAGGGGCGAAGCGTTCCATCACCGCTTCGCGCTCATCCGGCTCCAACTGCTCAAGGTCCAGTTCATCATTGTTGCGCAGCCAGGCAATGCGTGTGTCCGGCGGCGCGTGCGGGCCGTACTCGGCCATGACCCGCGCCACTTCGCTGGCATCGCCACGTGCCAGTGCGAGGAAGAAATGATTGTTGAGGTGGAAATCCAGCAGGTGCGAAAGCCGCCGCCCGTGGCACAGGAAGTCACCGTAGTGGGACGCGCGGACATCCGCTTCGCCGATCAGTGGCAGCCCTGGTTGCTGCGCGTCTGCCGTGGCGCGCATCGCCTCCAGCAGCCACAGCCCACCGTCGCGCGGGTCGGCGTGGCGGGCGCGCTTGACCATGTACGGAACGGCGTCCACGCGGAAGCCGGCCACGCCGCGCTGCAGCCAGAACGTCATTACCCGCAGCAGTTCCTCGCGTACCGGCGCATGGGCCAGGTCGAGGTCTGGCTCGTGCCGGTAGAACATGTGCCGGTTGAACGCGCCGGCCTCGGCATCCCATGTCCAGACAGCGGTCTCGATCGGCGGGAACATCGGCTGCAGGCCGTCGTCAGGCATGTGGTCGCTCCACAGGTACCAGCGGCGCCAGGCCGGGTCGCCCTGCTGTGCGGCGACGAACCACTGGTGCGCGCTGGCGGTGTGCTGCATCACCAGTTCGACGATGATGCCGATGCCGCGCAGGTCGGCCGCATCGACCAGGCGCTGGAAGGCGGTCTCGTCGCCCAGGCGTGGATCGATGCGGTAGTGATCGGTGACATCGTAGCCGCCATCACGGCCGGCGTTGCAGTAGAACGGCAGCAGCCACACATGGCTGATGCCGAGCCACTGCAGGTAGTCCAGCTTTTCGGTGATGCCATCCAGGGTGCCCCAGCCGCGGCCTTGGCTGTCGCGGAACAGATACGGGTCGACCTGGTAGATCGCGCGCAGCGGACGCACCGCCATGGGGCTTCTCCGGCACTGTTCACGGGTGACCAGCCTGCTGTGCGCCGTGGCAGCGGTTCGTGAACCGAATGGCACCGCATCATGACGTGGCATCCACGGCCCGTGCATGCCCGGGCGCGCAGAGTGAATGCTCGTCCCGCTGCGCCGAGGAACCTTTATCCATGCCCCGCCGCAAAACGCTTCGTATTGCGACGTTCAACGTCAACGGCATCGGCACGCGCCTGCCGCAGCTGCTGGACTGGCTGCACAGGGAATCGCCGGACGTGGTTGCCCTGCAGGAACTGAAGGCGACCGACGCCGCGTTTCCCGCTGCGGCATTGGAAGAGGCCGGCTACGGTGCGCTCTGGCAGGGTGAGGCGCGCTGGAACGGCGTGGCGCTGCTGGCCCGGGGCACCATGCCGGTCGAGAGCCGCCGCCGATTGCCGGGCGAACCCAAGGATACGCAGAGTCGCTACCTGGAGGCGGCGGTGCACGGCGTCATCGTGGGTGCCCTCTACCTGCCCAACGGCAACCCGCAGCCCGGACCCAAGTTCGACTACAAGCTGCGCTGGATGGAACGCCTGATCCGGCATGCACGCAGCCTGGTCGAGCTGCCGCACCCGGCGCTGCTGCTGGGTGATTTCAACGTGATTCCCACAGACGCCGATGTCTATGATCCCAAGGCCTGGCGGCGCGATGCGCTGTTCCAGCCCGAGGTTCGCGATGCCTTCGAGCGGCTGCTCGCGCAGGGCTGGACCGATGCGCTGCGGAAGGTGCACGGCGACGCCACGATCTATACCTTCTGGGACTATTTCCGCCAGCATGCCGAGCGCGACCGTGGGCTGCGCATCGATCATCTGCTGTTGAATCCCGTACTGGCGGAACGACTGAAGGATGCGGGCGTCGACCGTTGGGTGCGGCTGCAGGAAAAGGCCAGCGACCACGCACCGGCTTGGGTGACGGTGCGTGCGTGATCAACGCGCGGCAGGGTCTTCGCGTCGCTCCCGACGCACGCGCGCGCGGGTTCGGTACAGGCGGCTGTCCGCCTTCTGGATGGTGTCGGCCACGGGCTCACCGGCCGTGTTGATGGCCGCGCCCATCGAGAACGCGCTGGGCGAAAGCGCGGCGTGGTCCTGGTACCAGTGCTCGAGTTCGCTTAGGCGGCCATTCGCTGGCGCGACCAGCACTACCATGAACTCGTCGCCACCCAGCCGTACCACGGTCTCGTCCTTGCCCAGCGGCGAGCGCAGGAAGGTGGCGAACTCGACCAGCACGGCATCGCCACGGCGGTGGCCCTGGGTGTCGTTGATGTGCTTGAAATGGTCCAGATCGAACATCACGCAGGCCCAGCGCTCGTCAATCAGTTCATCCAGCCGGTGCAGGTAACGCCGGTTGTAGCACTGCGTGAGCGGATCCTTGAAGGACATGTCGCGCAGCTGCTGCTCCTGCATCCTCAGCGCGGTGACGTCCTGTGCATGCCCCAGCACGTAGGGCGGGCTGGCTTCGTTGTCGAGCACGTTGTGGTACGCCCAGTAGTGGCGCGTACCATCGGCGGCAATCAGCTCGATCACGCCAGCGTCGGTGTGGTTTGCCTGGATCCGGGCGAGGTAGGCCCTGAAGCCTTCGCGTTTTTCCGGCGGCATCAAGTCACACAGGCTGCGCCCGATCATCTGGCTTTCCTCGAAGCCCAGTGACTGCACCGCCGCCGGATTCACCGAGGTCAATGTGCCGTCCAGCGTGTGGGTGCAGATCAGGCCCAGGCTGTAGTGGAACAGCCGACGGTAGCGGGTTTCGCTCGCTTCCAGCGCGTCCAGCGCGGCTCGTTCGTCCGTGATGTCCTGGATTGCCCCGACCAGGCGCGGATGGCCGTCGACCTGTTGCCGGCTGCCGACCACCCGGGTCCAGATCGCGCGCCCGTCGGCCGTGGTCATCGGCAGCTGTACTTCCCAGGATGTTCCCTCGTCGATGCAGCGCTGTACCGCCGCCTGGATGATATTGCGGCTGTCCTCGCGATAGAACGAGAGTGCGGTCTCCAACGTGGGCGTGAAGTTGCTGCGTACGCCATGCAACTGCTTGGTTTCCCGTGTCCAGCGCACCTCGTTGGTCAGCAGGTCCATCTCCCAGCCGCCTACCCGTGCGGCACGGTTGGTACGCTCCAGGAAGTCCTCACTGCGTTTCAGCTCGCGATGCAGCGCCTTGGCCTGGCCAACCTGCGCCATGAGGGTGCTGCGCTGTTCCAGCACCTGGGTAGTGACCCGAGCCAGATGCACCATCAGTTCACGCTGGGAGGGTGACAGCACACCGGGCATCGGGTCGAGCAGGCACAGCGTGCCGATGCGTGCGCCGTGCGTCGACCCCAGGGGAATGCCGGCGTAGTGGCGGATGCGCGGCCCACCGGTGACCAGCGGATTGGTGGAAAAGCGTGGGTCCTGGCGCGCATCGGGAATCTCGAACAGCTCGTCCTGGCGTATGGCATGGGTGCAGAAGGAGATCTCGCGGGCGGTCTCGCTGACGCCCTCCAGGCCGATGTTGGCCTTGAACCATTGGCGGTCTTCGGCCACCACGGTGATCAGGCCCATGGTCAGGCCGGTCGCGGCGCGGGCCGCGGCAACGATGGCATCGAACACCGGCTCCGGTGGCGTATCCAACAGGTGCAGTCGTTCGATTTCGAGCAGTCGTTCGGCTTCGTCCATGGCGCTTTTCAGGGCTGGGTGGCGAGGGCGGTTGCGGCGGCTGGCTGGCGCTACGCTAGTGTGCGCGCCGTTATGTATCGCCACGGCGGGGTGATGCCGATGTGAGGTGGGCGCGCCGGCTCAGTGCCGTTGGAGCGAGGCCTGCAAGGCGGTGGCCAGTGCAGCGTCTCCGGATACCAGATCCTGCCAGCGCAGTGTGATGCCCTTGCGTCGCCCCTTCTCAACCAGCTTGAGTCCCTCAGGGGCCACGGTGAGAGTGTAGGGTTGGCCGTCGATGTGCAGTTCGCGGCGCAGTGGCTTGTCGAGCGGGGTCATTATCGTTTCCTCGCTGGGGCGGAAGCGCGACGTGGCTGGATCGATACGTGACGATGATCACGGATGTGCCAACGCCAGGGGAAATCAACAGCGCGGGTGATGCCGATGCGGGGCCCGACCACTGGATCCTCCGGCGGCGGCACGCCATCGCTGGCGATGACAATGCCGTGGTTGCCGGTCACCAGATCAGCGCCGTCGAAACTGCGGTCCAGCCCGAAGGCCTGCGAGAGCTTGCCGGGGCCGCTGGCCAGATCGTGATCCCGGCGCGCGGCGGGGCGCAGTTCGCGCATGCGCTCCAGGCCCACCAGCGGCTCGATGGCCCGCAGCAGCACCGCCACGCCTTCACCCACTTCGCCGCAGACAACGTTGCTGCCCCAGTGCATGCCGTAAGTGAAGTAGACATACAGGTGGCCGGCCTCGCCGAACATGCTGGCCGTGCGCGGGGTCTGCCCGCGATAGGAGTGTGCGGCCGGATCGACACTGCCCGCGTAGGCTTCGACTTCAACGATGCGACCGGCCCGGCCATCGTCACGGACGAGGAGTTTGTTGAGCAGCTCGGGCGCAACCTCGACGGGCGGGCGCCGATAGAAGCTGCGGGGGAGGATCTGAAGAGCGGCGGGCAACCAATCCGGCACGGTAGAGGCAGGCTCGGGAAAACGGTGATGGCACTGTGGCACCAGACAGGTGAAACGGGCGCAGACGCAGTGTCATTCCTGCGCAGGCGGAACGGCCAGTGCCGCGCGGCGGGAGGCATAGACCTCGGGTGTCTGCGGCTTGATGAACAGTGCCACCAGTTCCGGATACTCGCGCTTCACGGCTGATTCGATGCGGGTGATGCACGCCTCGATCTGCGGTGTCTTCCGGTCATCCTCGAACTCGGCGCTGAGCATGGCCACGACCTGTTCGGGGCCCATCTGCATGGTGGTCACGCCATTTGCGCGGCGCAGGTCCGGATCGGTTTCCGCCACGGCCATGATCCGCTCGGCCACGGCCGGGTGGGCCGGCTCACCCACCAGCAGTCCCTTGGTTTCGCGTGCGAGAAGAAAGGCGGTGGCGGCAAGCACGCCAGCGATGCACAGCGACGCCACACCATCAAGCACCGGCATGTCCAGGACCTGGGCAGCCGCGAGCCCGATCAGCGCGAAACCCAGGCCCAGCAGGGCCGCGCTATCCTCCAGCAGCACGGTGAAGGTGGACGGGTCCTTGCTGCGACGGAAGGCTTCGAAGTAGCCCAGTTTGCCCTTGGTACGCCGGAACTCCCGTAGCGCGATCCACCATGAAGCCCCCTCGAACAGGATGGAGATGCCCAGCACGCTGTAGCTCAACGCGTGGTTGGTGGCCGGCTCCGGCCGGCGGATGTGCTGGATGCCCTCGTAGGCCGAAACACCGGCGCCGGCGGCGAACACCAGCAGGGCGACGATGAAGCTCCAGAAGTACAGCTCGCGGCCGTAGCCGAACGGATGCACGGGGTCTGGCGCCTTGCCGGCGCGGCGCAGGCCGTACAAGAGCAGGAGTTCATTCAATGTGTCGACCAGCGAATGCACGCCCTCACTGAGCATGGCCGAGCTGCCGGAGATGCCGGCAGCAATGAACTTGGCGATGGCGATGGCCAGGTTGCCCGCGAGGGCGGCGTAGATGACCAGACGGGAACCGGTGGGAGCGGACATTTCGGCGGCGGGGTGAGGCGGATCCCTGATCTTCCTGATCAGCGCGTGCCTACTGTGTGCACGGTGCGATCAGCGCCCCTTGGGATTGAGGTACAAACGCGCCCCATCCGATTCACGGTAGCCCGTCCAGCGCCCACCACCTGACGCGCGGAAGCGCCCGAACACGGTGTTGCTGGTGTCGGTGAGCAGCAGCTGATTGCCCGACAGTACCCAACGGTTGGCCGAGAAGAAGCCATCCGGGCAGCCGGCGGGCACGTAGGCACTGTAGCCGCCGAACCACTCGATGTTCTTCAGCTCGATGGAGCAGGTGTTGCCGTTCTCCTGGCCCAGCGTCCAGCTGCCGAACAGATCGCTGTCGCGCACATCGCGGCCGCCACGGTGGCGGTCGTGGCCCGAGTCGTCGTTGTCGTCGTGGAAACCGAAGCCCACGTCGATCTCTTTGCTTTCGCTGCGTGACTCGGACTGCGAGCTGCCGCTGGTGGTGGTCTGGGTGGTCACCGCGCCACTGCTCTGGGTCTGGGTGCTGCTGGATTGCGTGGTCTGGTCGGTGTGGGTGGTCTGTTCGCCGAAGCCGAACGAGGCGTCCTGGGCAAGGGCGGGCAGGGCCAGGAAGTACAACGCCGGCAGGCAGCTACGGGCAAGCAGGGCAGCCATCGCAGGATCCTCGGAAGGGTGGATCGCGCGAGTATCGAACCGGTGGGGTGGGAGACGGTGTGAGGGCGCGCCCTGAGGCAAGCCAGCCAGGAACAGGTGCTGTCCGCCGAAGGGTAGTGCCGGCCGCTGGCCGGCTCCCCTTTGACGCCCAGAGTCCGAAGGAATGCCGGCCAGCGGCCGGGCACTTCCCGCAGCCAGGCATGGCCTGGCGCTACGGGTCGGGTTTCACCCTCACCACCCGTTTCCGGTACTCGTACACGTTGTCACCGCGGATGCGCTTCTCTTCGGTGCCGGTGACCCGGCCCACCTGCTGGTCTGAACCGGTCACGGGCTGTGCCTCGATTTCGGTCTCGTGCTCGAAGGAATGCGATTTGTCGGTGTTGCGGTAATAGCGGTACAGCGCCCAGTACAGCGCGGTTGCGCCGGCTGGACCTGCCGCCAACAGCCAGAGGCCACTGTCGTCGCTCATGTCGATGCTACCAGGAAGGCAATTGCGAGGGCTTCAATGACGGTGCCGGTGGCCAGTGCCGCCAGCAGCATCTTCCATTGCTGCACGGGCACGCTGCCCATGGTTTCGCCGGTACGGCCGTTCACCGCGATGTAGTGCAGCATGCCGCCGTTCTTTCCGGGCTGGTGGTAGGAGTACAACCACACCGGCAGGTACATCGACACCCAGCGGGTGCCATGCACCTCCAGCTGTTCCTGCTCCCAGCGCACGCCACGGTTGTAGCGCTTCACCGAACCTTCCACCTGCGCGCGGGCAATCGACAGTAGCTGGTCTTCCAGCCGCGGCCGCAGCTTTTCCACATCCAGGTTGCGCTTCTCCGAAGTGAAGCCGGCCAGATAGGACGCGTTCCACTTCACCGCGTTCTTGGTGTCGAACGGCAGGATGGTGTTGATGATGTTGTTGGTGTTGGCGCGGGTGTCCAGATTGCCGCGCTCGGCCGAGGATTCCAGCGGCAGGTCATCAACGGTGAAATCGACCTGGCGTTCGACCTGGTAGACATCGGCGTCGTAGAGGGTGCGCTTGTTCTTCTCGCTGCCCACCGTGTACTCGCGCGTCTTGATCTCGCCCTTGCCGGCCACGGCCGCGCTGACATTGCTGTCGACGATCATGTAGGGGAGGAACACGCCCACCACGTTTTCCGGGGTGAACTGGTCCTTGAACGCTTTCAGCGCGAACATCCGGCGCTTGTCGACGAACTGGCGGATGCGCGCGACCGCGTCGTCCTTCTTGATATGGAAGGGCAGCACTGCATCAGGTACCGCGCCATTGCTGATCTGTTCATTGACGCCGAATACGTGGCGACACCAGTGGCAGCGCGCCGTCATCGTGCTTTCGGTATTGACCGTGACTTCGGCGCCGCAGCCGGTGCACTTGAACGTCATCAACGCCGAGGTGTCGGCATCGATGTCGCGTGCGCCGGACGCGATGACGGTGCCGCGCAGCTGGTCGATGGCTTCGCCCAGCCCGAATTCCTCCTCGACCCGCGCGCCATGCCATTCGTGACGGCAGTACAGGCAGACGAGGATGTCGGTGCCGGCCTTGGGCCGGATGTCGGTGGCGCCGCACTTCGGGCAGCGGTTGAGGCCGTCCTTCAGCTCGCTGGCCGAGGTATCGATGGCCACGGGATCGGGCGCTTCCACTTCATCGCGGATCGCCTGCGGCAGCTTCGAAGTGTCCAGCGGGAAGCTGCCGGGCAGGGGAGGGACGTCCTGCGGCGAACCGGGCCCATCCAACGACGCCGTCGGCAGGGGCGGCGGCGTCGCGGGCGCGGATCCGGGCAGCGGCGGTGGGCCGTTTCGGGGATCGGACATGTCGGTTGTGCGTCCTGCTGTTACAGGCCCAGTGCCTTGGCCTTGAGCGCGTCGTAATCGCTCTGGGTGATCAAGCCCAGGTCCAGCATTTCCTTGGCCTTCTTCAGCTTGGCGACCGGATCGTCGGCAGCCGGGGTGGCCGGCTGCTGCATGCCGCCGACACCGAACATGCCCGAGGCCATGCCGACACCGACCAGGCCCGCCGCACCGCCGTTCTCGCCGGCCGACTGGATGCCCTGGGCGACGCTGGCCTGCAGGTTGGAATTGCCGCGCGAACCGGACAGCGCATCGGCGCGCTGCACGGTCTTCAGCAGTTCGCGGGTGTTGGCGTCGTACTCGATCGAGACGATGGCGGTCTTGACGATGGCCAGGCCGCGGTCGGACTTCCACTGGTAACCTTGCTCGACGGCGGCCGACAGGCTCTGCGCGAAGCCCAGCGAGTCCTGCTGCAGCTTGGTGATGCGGTTGCCCTTGCCCGGATCGTTGGTATACAGGCTGAAGGCCGGGGCCAGCGAACCGACCACTTCATTGAACAGCTGGCTGGCAGCGGCGTTGTCCAGATCGGTGAAGTCGAACACCTGGCCCGGCCGCAGGTAGCTGGCCGGTACGAAATTCTTCACGAACAGGATCGGGTCGACGATCTTCAGAGTGTACGAACCGCGGGTGATCGCACCGACCTGGGTATTGAGGAAACCGTCGTCCCAGTAGATTTCCGACTGGGTGCCGAAGCGGTTGTCCGGCAGTTCCTTCAGCGAGACGAAGTAGGCCGCCTGCTGCGAACCCGGCTGGCCGCCGAACTTGAAACGCTCCCAGCTCTGCTTGATGAAGGTGCTGACCAGGCCGTCGCCGGCGAAGATCGACTGCGAGTTCAGATCGTCGGAGCGCCACTCGTAGCCACCCGGTTCGGCGACGAACGCGGTGATCGCGCCGTCCTGGAACAGCAGCAGGCCGTAGCCTTCGGGCACGATGATTTTCGAGCCGTTGGTGATGATGTTGGACGAGCCGCTGGTGTTGGAGCCGCGGCCGGCATTGGTGCCCTGCGGCACCGCCGCGAACAGGGCGGCCGTGGACGGCAGGCCCGCCGGCACGGTGTAGAAGTCCTTCCACTGGTCGGCCAGCACACCGCCAACCGCACCCTTCACCGCCTGTACCAGACCCATGTCCAACTCCCTGTGATTCGAGGGCAGGCACCATGCCTGCCGAGCTGGACTGAATATAGCAGTGGCCGGGGGCGGCTGTGGTGCCGGCAGGTGAATGGGCGCCACGGGGCCCCGGTAATAGTCCTGACGTTGATTCCGCCGCCGACTCCGGGCCTAATCGGAGGAGGGGCAATGACGTCCCAGCCGACGCTGTGTCGGGCCTGGCCAAGGAGGGTGCAGAGCATGCCGCGCTACAAATCCGAGGAACGCAGTGCACAGTACTACGCACTCTTCGAGCCGACTGACATTCTGGAAAATGGGCGCTGGAACCTTGACGCTCCGGTTCTGATTGATGCGATGCCCGTCGCATCGGCCGAGTCATTTGCCACGATGGACGAGGCACCGGATAACGTCGACTTTCTTCTACTGAGCGTCGACGCGCGTGAGGTTGAAGACTACGAGCTGAGCGATGAAGAGTATGCGCGTGGCGAAGACGCTTGGTGCCTAATCACTCTTTCCAACCGCAACTTCGCCGGCGCCATCTCTGTGCGGACACTTCCAATTGGTGATGGCTCTGGTGAGGGAAGTAGGCCTGAAAGACTCTACATGTCCGTGCAGAAGGACGAGACAGGACGCGCGGCGACCTCGAGCAATAACCTGCGCTCCTTTCTGAGTGAGGCTGCCGAGACGTCGCAGGTCGAGGCAGCGCTTCGTAGCGTCGATGTGTCGCTGCATGGCGTTGCGGTCTACGACGTCGGGCAGGCCAACTTCAATGCCCTTGTGGATCAATACGAACATCCTCGTCTTTTCTTTGATTTTGGCCGGCCCATATACATAAAAGGCTTCAGCTCTCCAGCATTGGATAACTTCAATCCTCTGGTCTTCAGCAAGTCGTGGAAATCCAACGAGCCAGTGGTCCTGTCTCATTTGGATCAGGATCATTGGCATTTCGCATTCAAGTCTGGTGTGGCTCGCTGGGACAAGAGCAAGGGTGCCTGGATAGTGAATCCTGTATACCGTCGTACGGCTCGGGAAAGGCCATGGGTTGTCCGCTTGCCGCCATCGACGGTGGCCCTGGGTGCAAGTCACCTCCACCTTCTTTTGTCTCTCAAAGGCAGGAGACTGGCTGGAGGGGCGAGCGCGCTTCACATCTGGAACAGTAATTGGCCGGATATCAGTGTTGGCTCTGTGGTGATCCATCGATGCAATCCGGGCCCGAATACGCCCAACACGCCTGCATATCTGAAGAACAACACTTCCCTGGCGCTAAGAGTGGAATCCGATCATGCGCGCGTTCTGCTGACCGGTGACGCTGACTATCCATCCATTCCGTCATCTGCCAAGCAGGATCTCACCGGAATGGTAGCTCCTCACCACGGCGGTGAGGTTACTGCGAACAGCACGCCAGCAGGGGTCGGCCCAGGTCGAATGGTATTTTCAACATTCAATGGTGCGTATCCCGGCAATCCATCCTCCCAATCATCGTCAGAAGCTCAATTGGCTGGCTGGATCGTGACACAGACCAATTGGCGCTCCTATTGCAGCAGATGCCAGAAGCAGCACGGGCATAAGTACATACCTTTGCTCGCAGCTCCACCTCGATGCGGCTGTACCCACGTGGAACATGCGCAGATATGCATGCCCACAGGTCCGTGACACTTCAAGTGCGCCCTTACAACATGTACGGAATCTTGAACGCCAGCGTGAAATCCGGCGCATCCGGGGTCAGCCCGATGCCCAGCAGCGTCACCAGCGTGGTGTGCTGGTTCAACGCATATGTCACGCCCAGGTTCAGGGATGCCGCATTGGCATCACTGCCGATCACCTTCATCCACTTGCCGCCCTGGAAGCGGGTGGAGGCGCGGGCGCTGATGCGGTCACTGAAGGACAGGCTCAGGCTGGTCCGCTCGTTGAACGCAAAGGCCACGCCTGCGCCGAAGTACACCGAGCCACCCAGCTTCACGTCGCCCGGATTGACCGTGTCCGGATTGCTGTCGATGTCGTTGAATCCGCGCGGGATGGAGTGCACATAGCCGATGTTGGCGAACAGGATGGCCGGGTCGGCGGTCTTCACCATCGACAGGCCGAGGTTGGCCTGCCATACGCCGTTGCCCGTGGGCTGCTCGCGCGGCACGGCGAAGCGGATGTAGTCATCGTCATCGCGCTCGATCACCTTCCAGTCCAGACCGTAGGGTGCGCGTCCGGTGGGGGCGGTGACGCCGGCCGTGAGCACGGTCTCCGGGCGCCAGCCGCGTTCGCCGAACAGCCGGTAGTTCGCGCTCAGGACAATGTCGCCCAGGCCGTTGCCGTTGGTCTGCTCCTGCGCGATGGCAGCTGCTGCACCGCCGGCGCCGCCTTTCTGGTACACGGTGCGCCGCGCCAGGTAGGGCACATCCAGGTTGAGCGTCAGGTTCGGGCTGACGCCCCAGCGGGCCGCCACGTTGTAGGTCAGCGAGTCGGACTCCACGTTCTCGATGGCGATATTGCCGAGGAAGATGGCGTCCAACGCGAGGAAGCCGTTGAGGGTGAGCTGCTTGCGGTCGTAGCGTGCGTAGGTGAGGCTGTTCTCGATGGTGAAGCGGCGCGAGAACAGGGCCGATTGCTGCTGCTTCACATCGTCCACGCTGCGCCGCGACTCCTGCCTGGCCTGTTGTGCTTCTGCGGCGGTACTGGCGTAACCCTCGCTGCTCGGTGGAGCCGCGGCGGCCGCTGCCTGCGCCAATGGCGCGGCCGGTGGGGTCGAGGCTGGGCCAACCCGCCCGCCCAGGCGCGCCTGCATGGCCTGCACCTGCATGTCCAGCTCGCGCAACCGCCGCACTTCCTGTGCGTAGTTGGCCTTCAGCTGTTCCAGCTGGTTGGCCAGGGCCTGCACGTCGGCGCCATCATCCGGCGTCGTCGGTGCGGCAAGGGCGGTGCCCGCCAGCGCCGCCAGCGCCAACGGGGTGATCCTCATCAGGGTGTGCATGATCGTGTCCTGCGTTGTGGAGCGTTTCCCCCAATGCCAGGCCCTGCTACTGGCCCGGCCCCATGCCGCGGTTCAACGCAATCGCCTGGGCCACGTTCTGGCTCAACGGCAGGTTGCCGCCCGCGGTGTTCCTCACCAGTTCCAGCCGCAGCTGGTTGCTGGCCGCCTGGCCGTCACCGGCCAGGGCAATACCCTGGCCGACACTGCCATTGCGTATCCATTGCTGCACCAGTCCCTGGCCGTCCACCTGCAGCATCAGGCGTGCCTGGTTGCCGTCCAGCACAGCACTGGCACTGATACCGGCCTGCTGTGCGCTGGCCGAGTGAGCGCCGTCGGATGTGGCTGCGGGCACGGCACCGCCGCGCACCACCAGCGTGGTGACGTTGCGCGCGACATTGCCATCGCCGGCCACCTGCACGCTCTGCACCAGGCCGCTGGCGTTGGCCAGGCCGCTGCTGTCGATGCTGCGTCCGTGGGTATCGGGCAGCGGCGCATCGGCTGCCGTGACATGCACGCTGGGCTGGAAGCTGAGTTTCGGCGCGCCACCGCCACGGAAGTCCATGCCCAGGGTCAGGCCGCCCTGCAGGGTCGTGCCGTTGCTGGCCTGCCACTGCGACACCATGGTGACCCCGAACCAGGCGACGTTGTTGCCGCCCACGGTGTAGCGCCCCCGCATCAGGCTCAGCTCCGGATCGGGGATTTCCGTGAGGCCACGCCCGGTCCTGCCGTCGGCGGCCTGCAGGGGCAGGGCAGGGGCCATCAGCAGCAGAACCATCCATACGTGTTGGCGGAACATGGTCATACCTCCTCAGAACAGGTCGGCGTGGCTGAAGCCGAAGTCGACCAGTTCGGCATCGGTGATCGGCCCTTGCCGCGCGAAGAGCGCGCGGGCACTGGGCCGTTCGCTGGGTTGCAGAAGAGCGGTGTTGCGATCGAAGTCGCTGCCGATCACCACGAAGACCGCGCGCGATGGCCAGGCGGCCAGGAACTCCGGCAGCGCCAGGCTGCGGTTGCCGAGGATCGGGTCAGCCACTTCCACGATGCCGTTGCGCACCTGCTTGAGCACCACGAAATGGCGGAAACCGCGCACGTCCATCAGCACCAGTCCCGGCACGCGAAGGGTGCGCAGTCGTGTTTCATCGATGCGGTAGCCCCGGCCACGCATGCCCAGCGATTCCACGTAGCGCTTGATGTCGAGCAGGGAGAAGCCGCGTTCGGCCACCAGCGCTGGATCGGAAACCCCCATCATCCCTTCAATCACCGTCGCCTCGTCGGTCTGCAGGTGGTAGGCGTGGCGAAGGATGGTCGCCAGCGCCGCAGCCCCGCAGCTGTAGTCGGTGTGCTGGCGTACCACGTTGCGGTAGCGCCGCTCCTGCATGCTCTCCACCTTCTGCTGCAGCAGCGCTCCATTGGGCAGTACGCCACTGAAGCGCACGTCGCCCGCCCACGCAGGAACAGTGGCCAGCAGCAACAGGCAGGCCAGCAGGCACATCGAAAGACGGCAACGGATCATCACGGTCTCCGGCAGCAGGGGGGAGCCCCTGCCCCAAGGGGGAGGAGGGACAGGGGCTCCCGGGAACCCGGCCATTGGCGGACGGCCGGGGTGTTGCGCTTACTCGCCGCTGCCACCACCGCCGCCGGTGCTGGGCTGGGCGACTGCCAGGGCCAGGCTGTTGGCCTGCAGGTTGCCGGTGCCTGCAGCCACGTTCACGCCGATGTTGCCGGAGGCGCCGGAGAAGGCGCTGCCGGACAATGCCGAGGTGTTGGTGGCGTTGACGTTCACCCAGCGCGTGGTGCTGACCGTGCCGCTGAGGCTGGCATACAGGTCGGCCACGCCCAGTTCGACGAACTGGCTGGTGCCACTCTCACGCGTATCGAAGCCCAGGCCGCCCACCCCCGGCCGGTTGGGGTTCATCGTGGCGTTCTGGATCTGGTTGTCCAGGTCGATGTGGCCGGTGCTGTTGCCACCAGGGTGTGGCAGCTCGCCACTCCACGTATCCAGGTAGTAGTTGGCCATCTGGTAGGCGTTGCCGGTACCGCGGTAGGTGCCCGCGCCATAGGCCAGGGTCAGGCCGCTGACGCCGCCATGCATGCCGACCTGCACGGTATCGGTGTAGGACTGCACGAAGCCGGCGTTGCTGACCGTGTTGCCAGTGGAGACCTGGTTGGAGCTGATGCTCGACTGGGCCACCGCGGTGGTCGCGACCGAGGCCGCGAGCGCGTTCTTCTGCTCGTTGTTGTTGCCCGAGGCGATGTTCACGCCGATGTTGCCGGACGCGCCGCCGAAAGCGTTGCCGCCAAGACCTGCGGCGTTGGTGACGCCGGAGTTCATGGTGGCGTTGCCGAAGCCGGCCTGGTTGACGAACACCTCGGCGTCAGCCATGCCGAAGCTGAAGGACGCATCGGCAGCGGACAACGACGCGGCATTGTCCTGGGCATTGTTGTCGCCGGAGACCACATTGAAGCCGAGATTGCCCGATGCGCCGGCACCCACGCTGTCACCGATGGACGCACTGTTGGTGACCAGGCTGTTGCTGGTGGCGTTGTTGCTGATCGACTGGCGGTTGTCGATCACGGCAATGGCCGCCGAGTCGAGGTCGATGTCGCCGGTGATGTTCGGATCGCCGGAGAAATTGATGTCGGTGCTCAGCCGCAGGTCCTTCTCCAGGTTCACGTCGACGCCGTGGTTGTTCTTCTCCTTGCGTTCGTCGGCCTGGATGTTGCTGTGCTTCTGCACATTGACGTTGACGGTGCGGTTGCGCACGTCGTTGTCGGTGTGGTTGTGCGTATCGTTGCGGGTTTCGCTGACGGTGTGGTTGTGGTTGATGTTCGCGTTGGCGTTCTGGTTGTCCCAGCCATTGGCCGCAGCGGCGGTCGAGGCAGTGGCAATCGCCATGGCGAGCATGGTCTGTTTGACGGTCGCTTTCATGGTGCCCTCTCTCTCATCAGGTGGTGCATCGGTTGGGTGGTTGTCACGGGCGGTCCTGCACGACCAGGCCCAGTACGTTGGCCGTATCGTTGCCGTTGCCCGCGATCTGATTGAGTTGCAGGACCCCGTCGAATCCCCGCAGCGCGGTGCTGGCTACACCGGCGCTGCGGGTGCCCGTCGCGACGCCGCGACCGGTGTCGTCCCGCCCCCCTGCCAACGCGGAACCCTCGGCGGCCAAGGCCGTATCGTCGGTTTCGCGTATGCCCTGTCGGGCCAGCGTCGCGCTGACGACGTTGAGCGTCGTGTTGGCGATGCCGCTGGCCTGGTTGATGGATGCGATGCCACTGGCACCGGCCAGTGCATCACCGCCAATGTATGCAGTGGCCTGCAGCGGCCCGGACAGCACGCGGTTGCCCTGCTGCAGTTGCCGCGCATTGATCGCCACGTCGGCGCGATCGCCCTTGGCGATACCCCGCAGGTTGGCCTGCACGTTGAGGTCGCCGGCGGCCTGGTTCACGGCGATGGCGCCATTCGCCCCGGCCAGCGCGCGGCCGTCGATCCGGGCCACGTCGAGATAGGCGAGCATGCCGCTGTAGTCATCGGCCCGGGTCGCCGAGGGCGCGGCAGCGAGCAGCAGAAGCACGCCGTGCAGGGGCTTCATTTTCCACCTGCCGGGGCCGTGCCCTGCAGCGGGAACTGGGCCAGTGCGCCGCGCACGGTATCGGCGATACCGCGGGTGCTGCTGCCGACCGCACCGAGCGGCCCACTCATGGCGCCCCCCAGGCTGCTGCCGACCATGCCGTCGCCACTGCGGCCCAGCGTGCCGCCCAAGGCCTGCTGGGTGACCCGTTCAACGGTGGTTCCGCCCGGCGCCGCGATGGACGCGGCCTGGCCGGCGCCCATGCCGGCATAGTCCTCATCGCTCAACTCGTCCATGCCGGTCGTCGTGCCGCCGACCCCCAATGCGGCGGCGATCTCGCGCTGTGGCTTCGGGTCGGCTATCAGCGCCATGCCCCGTGGTGCCATGCGATAGGCCGGCCGCGCGGAGACGTCCCGCAACAGGACGATTTCGCCCGGTTGTGCCTTCACGCCCTGGCGGGCGCCCGATGCGGACGCGTCGGCGCCAACCGACAGCAGGGCTGTTGCCAGTGCTGCGGCCAGGCCGCGAATCAGGGTGGTGCCGTCCATGCCGATCTCCCGCGATGGGTGCGGCGGAACCACGCATCAACCGTGCCAACTTCGAAGTGTCCACCCGCCAACGCCGTGATCGTGCAGCACCTGACCGGGCTGCTGCCATGCTGTTACAGGCACGTCGCGGAATTGTTGGGATTTCGAAGCCCCAGGCACCGCAGGGCAAGGGCGGCGGGCGACTGTCGCATCGGTGTTACAGGTGGCGTCGCCGTCTGCAACGGTGCAGCTTCAGCCTCGAATTTCTTGACGCACTGCTCATTGCGCCGCCGTTTAGGGAAGCGCTAGGATCCGCCCAACAAAGGCCATCCCGGTGGCCGTAGAGGTCCCGGCGGGGGGCGGCACGCCGGTGATTGCCTGACAGTCCGCCGACGGTGTCCGGATGCTGGGGGAAGCATGGCAGCGGTCCCGGAGGCTTCTACGTCGCGTTGCGTGCTCTGGTTTGGCGAGCCGTTGGCGAACGAGCGCAGTGCGCTGGCGGCAGCGGGCTGGTATGTGCGCAGCATCCATCCCGATCCCGCCATGGCGATTGGCCTGCGTGGGCGCGATCGTTTGCTCGCCGTGCTCGATCTGCGCCATCTCGATGCGGTCGCGCTGCAGCTGCTGGCGCCGTGGATCGAGCAGCACCAGCATCTGCCCTGGTTGGCGGTACTGCCACCGGGTGCCGGACCCACATCGCCTGCTTGGCTGCCGTTGCTGCAGCGATGCTGCGCGCGCTTCACGCTGCCGTTCGGCCTGCAGGACCTGGTCTGCGCAATGCGCCAGCAGTTCGACGCGGATGATCCGCCTGTCGACGCAACCTGCGGTGGGCACGGACCGCACGCGCTGATTGGCGAAAGCGCCGCGTTGCATGCGGTGCGCACGGTGCTGCACAAGTTTGCGCCGGTGGAGCTGCCGGTGCTGGTCACAGGTGAAACCGGTACAGGCAAGGAACTGGCCGCACACGCGCTGCATGCGCTGTCGGGGCGTGCCGGCAAGCCTTTCATTGCAGTGAACTGCGGTGCGATTCCGGCCAACCTGGTGCAGTCGGAGCTGTTCGGCCACGAACGTGGCTCGTTCACCGGTGCCGACAAGCGGCAGATCGGCGTGTTCGAATCGGCCCACGGCGGAACGGTGTTTCTTGATGAGGTGGGCGATCTGCCGGCAGAGGCACAGACCAGTCTTCTGCGTGTGTTGCAGGAAGGAACCTTCGAGCGCGTGGGCAGCAGCCAGCCGCTGCGCGCAGACGTGCGTGTGCTTGCCGCGACCCACGTCGAACTGGAACACGCGGTGGCGCAGGGGCGGTTCCGCAGCGATCTCTACTACCGCCTGAATGTGCTGCGCCTGCTGATGCCGCCGCTGCGCGAGCGCGGTGCCGACGTGCAGCTGCTGGCCGAGCACTTCCTGCGCTGCTTCCGGTTGCGCCACGGCGTGCGTGCACGCGGCTTTGCACCGGCCGCAGTACAGGCCATGCGGCGCTTCGACTGGCCCGGCAACGTACGCGAACTGCTGAACCGTGTGCAGCGTGCAGCGATCATGGCCGAAGGCGAGCTGATCAGTGAGCGTGACCTGGAGCTGGGCGCATCGGCGGCGGTCCTGCCGGCGGCGATGCTGCACGATGCACGGGGGCAGGCCGAGCGCGATGTGCTGCTGCAGACCCTGCGCCAGACCGGCTACAACGTCTCCGAGTGTGCGCGGCAGATGCAGATATCGCGGGTGACGGTGTATCGCCTGTGCCGCAAGCACCGGCTGGAGCTGCCTGCGCAGCGCTGATCAGCCGGCCGCGAGGTGCTTGAACAGGCGCAACGGCTTGCCCGCGACGCGCTCGATCACGCCCTTGGCTTCCAGGTCCAGCTGCACGGCCTTCAACCACCAGCCGGCGGTGGCACCTGCCGGGAACAGGGTGGCGGGCAGATGTGGCAGCAGTGCCTGTTTTGCCTGCGCAACGGTCAGGCCGGGCGGTTGCGCAGGCAGGGCCCGCAGCAAGGCATGGCGCATGGCGAGATACTTGGCGCGATCCACGCGCTGGATGTGCCCGGGCGTGGTGATGCTCTCGATCTCGATCCGCTCGGGCTCAGACATGGGTATCTCCCGCGACTTCGATGCGCGGGCTGCGGAAGCCCATGGCGATCCACGCCTTCATCAGGCGGGCGTAGAACCGCAGCGAGTGGGTCTTCAGGTTCGGCACATCGTCTGGAAGGACAGACGGGTCAGGAAGATCACTGACCATCGTCCGCATCTCCACGGCGGGTCTTGCCGACGCCGGCCACAACAGGCCATACAGGCTCAGCCAATGGCCGCCGCTGAACTCCAGGAAGAGTGGTGTGTTGCAGCATCCCGCCACGACGCGGCGGCTGCCGCCCGTGCTGGACAACCGCAACGCGCGCAGCATGGCATGTCCGGCATCGATGCTGACGCGATCCTTGCGGTGCATTACGAAGAGCGTCTGGCCGTGCGGGCCCAGGACGTCCGGTGCTCGGGGCATCGACTGCAGCATGGCGCCGGCCTTGCGGCAGCTGTCGCAGCAGCATTCGACGGTGGCAATGGGTTGGCCCGTGGCGGTCAGGCGCACCTGGCCGCAGGCGCAGGCAAGGGACTGGTGTGAGGCCATCTGCGTTTTCTCCTGGGGTTTCATCCTCTCGACGAACCGGGGCGCCGAAAATCGACAACATCTGCCTTCAAGGGCGCATCATCCGAAAGCGGATTCGATACAGGTCCAACCCTGCACCGTCCGCGCGCCGCGCCGAATAGGTCAAGGTGTCGGGTTGCGAGCCATCCAGCATCGCGCCGTAGCTGTCGCCGGAGGCCTCGTTCAAGGGGGAGGGCAATGCAAGGCCCGCGTCATAACGGTCTCCACGCGCGTAGGCGATGAACTGGCGTACCGGTGCACTGCCGAAGTCCAGGGCGCGGGCAAACACCAGCGTCCGGCCGTCGCCCAGGAAGGTGGCATCGAACTCCTGCGCTGCGGTATTGAGGTCTCCCGGCAGCGGCCGTGCCGGCTGCGCCATGCCACGGACCATCGCTGCGACGTAGAGGTCATGGCCACCCGCACCGCCTGCGCGATCGCTGGAGAACAGCAGCGTGGCTGCGTCGGGCGAGAGCATCGGCGCGAATTCATCGGCCGCGCTGTTCACTGCCGGGCCAAGATTGACCGGCTCCCCGAATCGACCGTCGCTCCCCATGCTGACCCGGTACAGATCGTCGCCGCCCTGGCCGCCTGCGCGATCCGAACAGAAATACACCACGCGGCCATCGGCGGAAAAGGCGGGATCGAAGTCGCGCCCCGGCGAGTTGAACGGCACCGGCATCGCCGGCCGCCAGCGCTGACCATCGTTGCGGGAGACCCAGATGTCATACCCGCCTGGACCGCCGGGCCGGTTGCGGCTGAACCACAGTGCGGTTTTTCCGTCCGGGCTCAAGGTCAGTCGAATCTCGTCGTACCGCGTGGAAGCAACACCCGGGGCAAAGCGTTCCGCGGGGCCGACGATCTGCAGCACACCTGATGGAGGCACGGGAGGCGACGCAGCAACCAGCAGCATCACGGCCAGCAGCGCCTTCATGCCTGTCGCTCGAAGTCGCTGACCCAGTTGGTTTCCCAGCTGCGCCCGCCATCGGCCGAGGCCGCCTGTTCCCAGCGCGCCGAACGCGGGGTAATGCGTGACCAGATCACCCGCGTCTGGATTGATCGACCGTCGTGCTGGTCTTCGCCGAAGAAGCGGCCGACACCGGCCTGGAAACCACCACGCAGTGGCGCGCCGATCCGGGTCGGCTCGCGGCCATCCAGCCACCAGCTCAGCCAGTGCTGCTCCGCCGCATTCCAGGCGCGGATGCCCATGCCGCGCAGCGGTGCTCCAGGCACGTCCATCAGGTTGTCACCCACGTTGCCGAATCCTCCCAGGACCGGCCAGTTGTGCAGGGTGCCGTTGAACGCGTCCCACGCGTCGCTGCCTGCCAGCCGAGCGCGCAGGCGACGATGGCGCACGTTCCAATGGCCCACCAGGAAATCAAAGTCGCCCGGTGCATCCGGCAGCTTCGGAAGCGGAGAGGGGGCCGCAGCAGTGCGGCGGAACCAGTTGCGCCAGTTCACTTCCCAGTGCGCACCGGCATCGTCGGAGAACGCCTGTTCCCACCACGGCTCCTCGCCGTGGATGTCATGCCAGCGGAACCACACATCGATGGGGCGCCCGTCGATCCGGTCGGTGCCACGGAAGCTGCCGGCATCGCCCTCGAAGCCCCCGCGCACGGGGGCTTCGATATGGGCAGGATTGCGGCCATCGATCCACCAGATCGACCACGTGGAAGACACTGGATCAAATGCACGCACGCCCAGCCCCCTGTAGGGGCCCGAAGGCAGCGCCATGACGTTGTCATCAATGGTGCCGAGCCCGCCCAGGGTGAGCCAGACCGCGCTGGAGCCGGTGAAAGACTCCCAGCGGGTATCGCCCACCAGGCGCTCCTTCAGGCGCTGGTGCCGGACGCGCCAGTTGCCCTGCAACCATGTCCAGTCTTCGCTGTGGCTGGCCAGGGCCCACCCGGAGGGCAGGGCGGTGGACGCTGCCGCGGCGGCCAAAGTGGCCAGGAACTGCCGTCGATCCATGTGCGTGATCCGCTACCGAAGGTGCCTCCATCGTTGCGGGCACGAGGGGGGATTGACCACGCAGATATCGGGGCTCAGGCTAAGCCACACTTATGATGACCCAACGCCAGCTTCCGTCGCTTGCCGCCATCCGTGCCTTCGAGGCGGCGGCGCGGCTGGGCAGCTTCGCGCGTGCCGCCGAAGAGCTCGACACCAGCGCGGCATCGGTGAGCTACCACGTGCGGCGGCTGGAGGCCCAGACCGGTACCTGCCTGTTCCTGCGCCATGCACAGCACGTAGAACTGACGGCGACGGGGGCCAGCGTCGCGCAGGAGGCCACCCGGGCATTCGATGCACTGCGCGCCAGCTTCATGCGCGCCGCAGACATGGATGCGGCGCGACTGCGCCTGTCTGTACTGCCCACGCTGGGCACCAGTTGGCTGACGCCGCGGCTGGGCACGTTCCGCGCCCGCCACCGGCAGTTCGTGCTGGAGCTGGACCTGTCGGCAGCGCCGCAGGATCTGGCCGCCGGTCACTTCGATGCGGCCATCCGCAATGGCCAGGGCGAATGGCCAGGTCTTCAGGCAACTCCTTTGTTTCCCAGCGTGTTCACACCGTTGTGTGCGCCGGCGCTGCTGCCGGCGGCGCGTGGGCTGGGCAGCACCGCGCTGGAGATTCCCCTGCTCGGGCGGCCGGACTGGTGGGCCCTGTGGTTTGCCGCGCACGGGCACATTCCACCGCCGGCACCGGAGAGTTTCGTCGCGCCCTTTGCCGTCGAGCATCTGGATGTCGGCGCCGCGATCGCCGGGCAAGGCATCGCCATTGGCTCGCCGATCCTGTTCCAGGCCGAGCTGGACAGCGGGCGGCTGGTGCAGGCGCATCCGGGCGTCGCCAGCGACGGTCGCAGCTTCTGGTTCGTGGCACCCACGGCGCGAAATGGCAGTGCCAAGGTCATTGCATTGCGTGACTGGCTGGTCGAGCAGGCCGCTGAGGCGCGGCACGCGGCACGCCACTACCTGGCCCAGGCGGTGGTGCCATGAACCAGAGCCCCGAACTGCTGCGGCGCCTGCTGCGTGCCAAGGACCGGATGGACCGCGCCAGCCATGAGGAATGGCCGGTCGCGCGCCTGGCCGAGGTCAGTGCGGTGTCGCCGGCGCACTTCGCCCGCTCGTTCAAGCAGGCCTTCGGGCTGCCACCGCACCGCTATCTCCTCAGCCGGCGCATCGAACGGGCCGTGGCGATGTTGCGTGACACCGATCTGGCGGTCACCGAAATCGCCGCGCAGACGGGCTGGAGCAGCCTGGGTACCTTTGGCCGCATCTTCCGTGACATCACCGGTGACAGCCCGGGCAATGTGCGTGAGCGTGAGCGTGCTGGCCAGGCGGCGTCGGCCAGCGTGCCCGAATGCCACGCACGCGCCGCGCAGCGCCCGGACCTGAAGATCGCAGTTTTGGAGAAGCGCCGCCGCGAGGCGGTTGCTAACGTGGACCCTACCTGAGGGAGGTCCCATGACGAACACTGTGAACACGGTCGGCCTATATGTGCGCGACCAGGATGAGGCGCTGGCGTTCTACGTCGGCAAGCTCGGCTTCGAAGTGCATACCGACGTACGCAATGGCAGCTACCGATGGCTGACGGTACGCAGCCCGGGCCAGGACGGTTTCCAGCTGGGCCTGTTCGTGCCAGGCCCGCCCACCCACGACGCCGCTACCGCGCTTTCGCTGCAGCAGCTGGTGGCCAAGGGCGCAATGCCGCCGCTGGTGCTGGCCGTGGATGACTGCCAGGCGCGCTACACGCAATGGCTGGCACAGGGCGTGGAATTCACCCAGGAGCCGATCGAGCGCTATGGCGCCGTCGACGCCGGTTTCCGTGACCCGTCAGGCAATGGCTGGAAGATGATCGAAGCCCGTTCCGAAGCGAGGCGCCGGCAATGAGCCGCGGTGGCTGGGCACGGCCCGTGCATCGTTGGACCTCGATCGTATTCACCCTGGCGGTGATCGCCAACTTCGCCGTTCGCGGGCTGGGGCAGGGCGAACCTGCAGCGTGGATCACCTATTCGCCGCTGCCGCCGCTGTTCCTGCAACTGTTCACTGGCCTGTACCTGTTCGCGCTGCACTACGCCGGAAAGCGCCGCAGCGCCGCACTGGGCACTGCGGGCTGAGCAGGGTCAGGCGACGGCGTCCACCGCGTAGGCGGCAAGCAGGTCCGGCAGCTGGTCCATGCGCTGGAAAATCACCTTTGCACCGACTGCGCGCAGGGCTTCGGGTGTACTGTGGTGCGGGCCACCCTCACTGAAGCCGAACACGGTGGCGCCTGCGGCAACGCCCGCAGTGGCGCCGGTGACGGTGTCCTCGATCACTGCACAGCGCGTCGGGTCGACGCCCAGCGCTGCGGCTGCAGCCAGGTACACGTCCGGGTGCGGCTTGGTGCGCGGCATGTCCTGGCCACTGAACACATGGGCACCGAAGGCATCAAGGATGCCGACCTTGCCCAGCTGCAGCTTCACCTTGTGCAGGTCGGCACCGGAAGCGCAGGCGATCCGCCCGCCGGTGGCCGCAGCGATCGCACGCACGGCCTCGGGTGCCCCCTGGATCGCTTCAAGGTCACGTTCCAGTGCCTGGTTGCGCTGCTGGCGGAACTCCTCCAGCCATTCCTCGGTGAATGGCTTGCCGGTGCGCTCTGCGATCAGCCCTGCCAGATGGGCCACGGACTGGCCGAGGAAGACTTCACCCGCCTGCGCCGGGGTCAGCGGCCAGCCGCGTGCGCTCAGCATTTCCGAGAGAACGCGGGCGACCAGCGGCTCGGAATCGACGAGTACGCCGTCGCAGTCGAACAGCACGGCATCAAACGGGAAACGGGACATCTACAGCTCCAGGGGGCAATGCAGTGGCGCAATTGCCCGCCATTTTCCCACAGCCGTTCTTGCGTGGCACCCGGACCGGGTGCCACCCATTCCCGGCCAGCCGGTCAGCCCAGGTCACAACCCGCCGGCTGCGGCCAGGTGCTGGCCGGCAGCATGTTCTTCAACGAGGCCGGTGCGTTGATCGCCACGTAGCTCGCACCCAGCAGCTCCTCCAGATCGGCGATGGTCACCAGATAGCTGTCGAGGCTGCCCAGATTGGCTTCGTTGGGAATGATCCAGCTGATCGCCTTGGCGGTGCCGGTGTTCGGGTCACGGGTGATGATGGTTTTCCAGAAGAACTCCGGCGTCGGGATGCCGTGACTGGAAAGGAAGTAGTCGTTGGAGGCGTCGCCGTAGACCACGCCACCATAGACATCCACCGGCGCGATGTCGCGGTAGCACTCGGCCACGTTCTCGGCCTTCACCCAGATGCCCTGGTTGAAGCTGGACACCTGCGGAACGATGTTGGTCATGTAGTTGGCGCGGCGGATGTAGGTCGCGTTGTAGTCCATGTGGTTGGACGTCACCAGATGGCCGCGGTCATAGCCGGACTTGATGCTGGCGTAGGATGTGGTGCTGGTCTGGCCGAGGCAGCCTGCCGGCAGGTCCGGATCCTTGTAGAAGCTGGACGGGCGCGCGGCCGAACCGGTGTCTGCGGTCAGGGTGTATTCGTAGCGGATGGCGCTGTGGATGCTGCAGTCGTAGGTGAGCACGAAGCCGCCCTTGTTGAGGGTGACGACCTGGGCCTGGGCAGCGCCGGCGAAGGCACTGAGGACGAACGCGAAGAAGAAGCTTGCAAGGCGCATTGCGGTTCTCCAGCAGAAGTTCAGGGCGCAGCCGTCCGCCACGACCAGGCCGGGGCGAAGTCATGGGAGGGCGTTGCGGGGACGGGTGCTACGGATTGCGGTGGGACCCGACCGCACGGTGGGGCCATGCAGGCCCTGCGGTGTCGCAAGCGTCACAAGCTGTCGCCTTTCGGTCAACGACGAAAAGGTGAAGCTGTGACAGCGCGCAAGCACTGGAGAGGTGTCAGATCATGCGCCGCGTGGGTGACATGCGCGCGTGCTAGGGCGTCGTAGCGCAGGGGGTGTACGACTCGATATCCTGCGCAGCAGGACCGGAAACCGCAGGATCGAGCAAGGCGAATGATCCACAGTGAACTGCTTGCAGGGGGCGCTGCAGCTGCCCTGATCGGGGTTGCAATCGTGGCTGCGCTGCGTCGACAGAGACGCCCGCCACATCGCAGCTTCAAGTGTGGGCGCTGCGGCAACGCCGCCCTCCATGACGAACGTACCAGTGGCGCCTGGCGCGCCGGGAAGCAGCGCTTCTACTGCAGGGCGTGTCATGCCACCTGGCTGCGATCGCATCCGCAGGCGTCCGCGCCGCACCGCGGGGCGTCTGGATGCCTGGGCGTCGTTGCGGCACTTGCATTGATGCCACTTGCGGGCATGGTGGCGTGGGTGATTCACCGCGCCTGAATGTGATCCTGCATCGATCCAGCCGGCCGCCGGCTTCGAAAGCGCCATGCTGCGTCGCAAGGTGCCACCCACCATTCGCACTGGTACGGTCCGATCCGTTGCACCACCACCGACGGGGAGAGACCACGATGCGCAAGGTAGTGCTGCTGTTGATCCTGCTGACCGGGCTGGCGCCCACCGCCTGGGCGGCCACGGTCAAGACCACCCATCGCACCATTCCCAGCTGGGATGGAACGCCTCTCGGGGCCTTCGTCATCGAACCGCAGGACGCGGGCAGCGGACGGTATCCGCTGCTGGTGATGCCCAGCAGCTGGGCCGTGCCCAGCGTGGAGTACGTGGGCGTGGCGCAGTCGTTGGCCCGGCGCGGCTATGTGGTCATCAGCTACAGCTCGCGTGGCTTCTGGGAGTCCGGCGGCAGCATCGACATCGCCGGGCCGGCCACGGTCGAGGACGTCAGTGCACTGATTGACTGGGCGCTGGACAACACCCGCGCCGACCCGTCACGAATCGGCGTATCGGGCATCTCCTATGGGGCCGGCACCAGCCTGCTGGCGGCCGCACGCGATCCGCGCATCAAGGCAGTGGCTGCACTGAGTGGATGGGCCGACCTGCAGGCCTCGCTGTACAGCAACGACACCCCCAGCGCACAGGGCATCGCGCTGTTGGTTGCCGCAGGCCTGGCCACCGGTCGCCCGGGACCGGAGCTGTCCACCATCAATCGCAATGTGCTGGTCGGCAATTACCAGGGCGCGGTGGACTCGCTGTTGCCGGTGGCGGCGCAGCGCAGCCCCGGGGCCAGCATCGATGAGATCAACGCCAACCAGCCAGCGGTGTTCCTGGCCAACGCCTTCAACGACAGCCTGTTCCCGCCGGGCCAGCTGGTCGATTTCTTCAACCGCCTGAAGGGCCCCAAGCAGCTGCAGTTGCGCCACGGCGATCACGCGCTCAACGAAGCCTTTGGCGCACTGGGTGTTCCCAACGAGGTCTACGATTCGGTGGGCGACTGGTTCGACCATTACCTGAAGGGGGTGGCCAATGGCATCGACCGGCAGCCTGCGGTGCAGCTGAAGTCGCAGAAGGGCAGCTGGAGCCACTATCCGAATTGGCAGGCTACCCGGACCGGCGCGGTGAGCTACGGGCTGACCGCGCCGAGCGGGCTGTTGCAGCCCACCGGTGGACTGGTGGCGAACGGTGGCGGCACCGGCTGGAGCTACCGCATCGGCAGCGGCCTGCTGACGGCCGCCAACTCGGGCGTGGTGATGGCGTCCGGCGCGCTGCAGATGATCAACCTGCCACCGGGCGCCTATGTGCCGTTCGTCGGGCGCAACGCCGCGGGCGTCTGGCAAGGGCCGATCTACTGGAGTGCACGCCGTCTGGATGGCGCGCCGGAAGTGCGGATGACGGTTACGCCAAGCCGCGCCGACACCACGTTGTATGCGTATCTCTATGCCGAGGACGTGCTGGGCAATGGCCAGCTGATCAGCCACAAGCCCTATACGCTGCGGGGTGCCACGCCGGGGCAGGCGAAGACCATCGACCTGCGGCTGGAGGCCAGCAGCTGGGACGTGCCGGCCGGCAGTCGCCTGACCCTGGTGATGGACACCGTGGACCTGCGCTACGCAGGCATCAGCCAGTTGGGTGGCACGGTGACCTTCAGTTCACCGGCGAACGCGCCGTCGATGCTGAAGCTGCCGCTGCATTGATGGAAGGCCGCGCCCGTTGCGGCGGGCGCGGTACGCCAGGCTGGAAAGCTGCGAGACTGGCGTTTGTTCCGGCAAAGGGGTGAATCCATGGTCATTGCAGGGCTGCTGCTCGGTGTGGTGCTTGCGGCGCCCACCGCGGAAGGCGCGCCGAGCGATTGGTCGGACACGCTGTTGAAGGATCTGGACGCTGCCGACGCCGCCATGCGCGGCAGCCATCCGGGCGCCGTGGATCTGCGGAATCCGGGTTTCGTTCCGCAGCTGGAGGCCGCCTCGGCGCTTGCCCGCTCGCGCGCGGCCAATGTCGACAGCTTCGCAGGCTACTGGTGGGCGATGAAGGGTACGCAGCCTCCTTCAATGACGGCCACGTCAGCCTCAACGCGCTTGCCGACGCTCCCGATCTTCCAACGCAGTGGCCGGGGTTCCTGACGGGTTTCGACGGTGATGCGCAGGTGGTCATGACCATGGACGGTGGCCCAGGCCATCTGCCACTTGGAGCACGATTGCTGTCCTGTGACGGCATCGATGCGCAGACACTGGCTGCGCGCCGGGTGGGTGACTTCAGCGGGCGCTGGAACCTGCAGGCCAGCCGCATCCAGGGTGGTGGTGAAGTGCTGCTGGAGCAGGGCAATCCGTTCGTGCCCACGCTGCGCAGCTGCGTTTTTCAGGTGGATGGACGCGAGAAGCCCTACGCGCTGCAGTGGCAGCCACTGCAGGCGGCACAGCGCAAGGCGCGCCTGGCCGATACCCGTCGCAGCTTCCGCCCGGCCAATGGCTGGCACATCATGCCCGATGGCGGCTACTGGATCACCACCAGCAGCTTCAATGCCGACCCTACGGAGCAGAACTTCAAGGAACTGACCGCGCTGCTCGAGCAGCTTGCTCCAAAAGCCGAAGCACTGCAGCAGGCACGGTTGGTCGTGCTGGATGTGCGTGGCAACAGTGGCGGTGCTTCGCAATGGAGCATCGAACTGGCGCGATTGATCTGGGGCCGTGCCGCCGTGGACGCGCTGTCCGATCCCAGCTGGGTGGAGTGGCGGACCTCCGAGGCCAACATCGCCCAGTTGCGCGGCTTCCTGCAGAAGCTGGTGCAGGCGCCCGACGCGTCGCCAGAGCTGCGTCGCATGCTGGAATCGGTGACGACGGGCATGGCACAGGCACGCGGCCGGGGTGAGGCAGTGTGGCGCGAGCCATCCGAGGCCAGGGCAGATACAGCTGCAACCGCAGGCCCGGCCGCTCCGCTGCGCAGGGGCAGGGTGGTGATCGTGGCCGATGCCTCCTGCGGCTCGGCCTGCCTCGATGCACTGGATCTGTGGAAACGGCTGGGCGCGATGCAGGTCGGCGTCGAGACTTCGGCCGACAGCCTCTACATGGATGTCAGGCCGGAGCGGCTGCCGAGCGGCCTGGCCAGGATTTCCGTACCGATGAAGGTTTTCCGAGGCCGGGTGCGCGGTTCCAATGAACCGCATGTTCCGGATCGTCGCTATGACGGCGACATGCGGGACACACGCGCACTGGAAGCGTGGCTGCTGGCGCTATGAGGACGCGCTTGCCCGTGACGCGGGATTCCCACGTGCTGTTGCCGGACGCAACGCTGGGTCAGCGCAGGTCCGGTGGATTCATCGAAGCGTCGCGGACACAGGGATCACCAGCGTCCGGTGTCAAGCGCGCCTCGATGTCCGGTGGAAACCGCGGAATCCTGCTGGTCTGCATCACCACCCAGCGCATGATCGTGTGCAGGTAGTTGAGTGGCAGCATCGTGAGCCACATGAAACCCGGGAGCTGCGCGTCTTCGGCGAAGATGCGCTCCTTGCCGGACGCGAAGCTCTCGTGCTTGCCGTCCAGCGGCATGCAGTAGTGCACCGCGTCCACGACGGCTGCCGGTCCTTCTTCCATGTAGCGCCGCAGGAACTCCCAGTGGGCATGTGCGTTCTCGATGCGAGAGGTCGCGATGGAGAACGCGAACGTCTCCCGTACTGTGACGCCATCCGCGTCCAGGATCAGTCCGCGGACATCCCAGTTGTACCATCCGAAGGTTCCGGTTCCGCGGCCAAGCGTAAAATAGACCTGGTCCCAGGGCACGCTGAGGGTGGTGCCATCCAGCCGGAACACGTGTATCTGCCGGTGCTTGCGATCGAGCGCGATCGGATAGTAGGTCCAGCGGAACAGCTCGAGGCAAGCCACCCAGATGCTCGCTGCAGTGAAGGCGGCCAGCATCGCCATGCCGATGAATATCGCCTCCCACAGGCCGTTTTCGTTGGGCAGCCTGTTCACGATCAGCAACCAGAGCAGCATCAGCATGCCGCCCAGCCCGAAGGCAATGCCGATCGCGCCCAGCAGGGCTGCAAAGCCACGCGCGGCGAACCAGCGATCCACCGAAACCAGGCCGTTCGAATTCATCTTCACCACGCACAGCTGCGCCAACGGCACGACATCCAGCCGCTTCTTCTGCAGCAGGCGGTGCTCGCGATCAAACGCATTCAGTGGGCGGTTGTTGGGAAACTTGCGCGTGTATCCGGTGTAATCCATGGGCGATTCCTGCGCGATTCCAGCGCCCGTTGGATTCTAGCGGGATTCTCCCGGGGGGAGATCAGCGACGAACGTCGAACGGGTGGCTCTCCATCAGTGCCCGGACTTCAGCTTCGCGGGCAGGGCTGAAGTCGCCGGGAATGGCGTGCTTCAACGCGCCCGCGGCCAGTCCGAAGCGGACGGTGCTTTCTGCGTCCAGACCGGACAGCAATCCGTGCAGGATGCCGGCGGCAAAGGCATCGCCACCGCCGATGCGATCAACGATGCCGGGCAGCGGCCTCGGAGCAGCCTGCGCGCGGGTTCCATCGCGTCCCAGCAGCAGCGCACCGAGCACGTGATGGTCGGCGCTGATCACCTCGCGCTGCGTGCAGGACAGCCACCGCAGGTGCGGGAACGCGGCAAAGGCAGCGGCCGCAGCGGCCTCGGTTCGGGCGATCGCATCGTCCTGCGCGAAGTGCAGCCCCAGCACCAGTTCGATGTCCCGATGATCGGCAAAGACAATGTCGGCCTCGGCGAAGACCTCGCGCAGGATCGCCGCTGCGTCGCCATCCCAGCGTCGCCACAGTGAGGGACGATAATTGCCGTCGAAGGACACCTGGACACCGGCCGCGCGAGCCGTACGCACGGCACCCAGCACCGACTCGGCCACGTTGGCGCCCAGCGCCGGACTGACGCCCGAGACATGCAGCAGGTGCGCGCCGGACAGCAGGGCGGGCCACGCATGGTCACTGGCATTGCTGTTTGCGAATGCAGAGCCGGCCCGGTCATACACCACTTCACTGGCGCGCTGCACCGCCCCGGTCGCCAGGAAGTACAGGCCCATGCGGTCACCCTCCACTTCACGCACGGCGCCCACGCCCACGCCATGCCGCCGCAGCTCGGCCACAGCATGCCGGCCCAGCGCGTTACCGGGTACCGTGCTGACCATCTGCACATCGTGGCCCAGGCTGGCCAGCGAGACCGCCACATTGGCCTCGGCACCTCCCACATGAACCTGCAGCTGCGGCGTCTGCAGCAGCAGTTCACGACCGGGTGCACCCAGGCGCAGCAGCAACTCACCGAAACAAACGACGCGGCTCATCGGTTCTCTCTCACTCGGGGGTGGTGCAGCCCAGCATGCGCAGATCGATGGCATCGGCCATGCGCCGGTAGCCTTCGTCGTTGGGATGCAGATGGTCGCGGGTGATCTCGTTGGGCAACGATTCGGCTGCCTTCGGGTCACGCAGCGCGGCATCGAAATCGATGATGCCATCGAAGCCGCTGTTGCCGCCGCGTGCCCACTGGTTGATCGTGGTGCGGGTGGCGGCGGACACGGGCTCGTAGCGCTCGGAACCGCCGAACGGGGTCAACGTACCCAGCCAGGCGCGGATGCCGTGCGCATGCAGCCGCGCCGCAACCTGTTGATAGCCCAGCAGCATGTCCGCCGCATTGCGTCCAGGCAGCGGCTGCGCGCCACCGCCGTGGCGGATGTCATTGATGCCTTCGAACAGGATCACCTGATCGGCGTCGGCCACCGCGATCACATCGCGATCCAATCGTGACAGCGCACTGTGGCTGCGGCCATGGTCAAGCAGCTTGTTGCCGCTGATGCCCTGGTTGAGTACCACGAACCGGTTCGGGCAGGCCTGCTGCAGGCGCTGCGCCAATCGCTCCGGCCACTGGTTGAAGGTGCCGCGGCGTGCGGTGGCGCCTTCCGTGATGGAATCGCCCAGCGCCACGATTACCTGGGGACGATCATCACGCTGCACCATCACTGCCGAGAACACGTTCTGCTGGTAGCTCAGCCGCACGCTGTCGGCGACGGCTGTCTGCTTGCCATCTGCGACCCGCAGCTCGGTGCGGCGCACCGCGGGGCGGGTGGGCTGCGGGAAATAGGCACTCACGCTGATCTCCTGCAGCGCCGCCACCGGCATCCGCACCGGGTCGCTCAGCAGCGCGGCTCCGACCGGCACCTCGATGACCGCGCGGCCATCCACCGTTACCGGCAGCGGTGCGGCCTTGCCGTCCTTCACTCCCACACGCAAGTCCTCGACCCGCAAGGGCGTCGTGCCGAGCTCGTTGCTGATGCGCAGCCGCAGCGCATCGCCACGGCTGCCGATACGCATGTCCTGGCGCACGGTCTGTGCGGCGAACTGTACGGGTGCCTCGGACGTTCCGTCCTTGCGGTCGGGCGCGGGCGCGGCCGTCCAGGCAGTGACCCACACGGGTGCAGCCCACACGGCGGGCGCCGTCATGGCGGAGCAGAGCGTCAATGAAAACAGAAGTGTCCAGCGCTGCATGGGCAGGAGTCCGGTCAGGTGTCAGGAGAAGTAGGTGCCGCCGTTGACGTCCAGATTCGCGCCGGTGATGAACGCCGCCGCATCCGAGGCCAGGAACACCGCAGCGTCGGCGGCTTCGTCCGGCGCGCCCTGGCGGCGCAACGGGGTGGCGCCGGCAACGGCCGTGCGTACTTCCGGCTTGGTGAATTCATCGTGGAAGCGGGTGGCGATCATGCCGCAGCACAGCGCGTTCACCCGGATACCCTTCGGCCCCAGCTCCTTGGCCATGGCGCGGGTGAAGGTCATCACCGCCGCCTTGGCGGTGGCGTAGATCGATGCGCCGGGGCCGCCGCCATCACGACCTGCCTGCGAGGCGAAGTTGACGATGGCCGCGCCTTCGCGCATGTGCGGCACCACCGCGTGGGTGGTGAGGTAGGTCGAGGTCAGGTTCAGGTCCATCACGGTGTGGAAGAACACCGGGTCGATGTCGGCCAGCGGCCGGCGCTGCACCATGCCACCGGCCACGTTCACCAGCAGGTCGATGCGCTCGCCGAACGCGGCCTGTGCCGCAGCGACCAGGCCGGCGACGGCCGTGGCATCGGTGACGTCGGCGCGATGCACCATGGCCTGGCCACCGGCCGCCTGGATCCGTGCCAGCGTTTCCTGGGCACTGGCCTCGTCATTGGCGTAGTTGATGCAGACGCGTGCACCGGCGGCAGCCAGCTTGATCGAAACGGCGCGACCGATATCGCGGCCACCGCCGGTGACAATGGCCACCTTGTCCTGGAACGACATGCGGAAAACTCCTTGGTTTGCGGGGGGATGAAAAACGTGGGCTCAACCGCCGCGGCGGTCGAGCTTCCGGATAGGGCCGGTCCACCACCACAGCGCGGCCAGCGACAGCGGCACCAGGGCGGCAACGAGGATGAAGATCGGGGCATAGGAGTGGCGGGTCAGCACCGGCACCAGCCAGGTGGTGATCAAGGTGCCGGCCACGGCGGCCAGGCCACCCAGGCCTGCCAGCGTGCCCACCGAGCGGCCGTCGAACAGGTCGCCCGGCAGGGTCTGGATGTTGCCGATGGCCACCTGGAAGCCGAACAGCACCGCAGCGATTGCCAGCACCGCCAGCAGCGGCTGGTTGGCCAGCACGGCACCCAGCAGGGCAGGAGCCATGACCACGCAGCCCAGCGTGATGGACAGCTTGCGGGCGCGGTCCACGCTGTGCCCGGCGCGGATCAGGCGCCCGGACAACCAGCCACCACTCAGGCTGCCCAGCATCGCGCCGACAAACGGAACCCAGGCGAACAGGCCGATCTGCTTGATGTCGAAGCCGAAGGTTTCAGCCAGGTAGATCGGCAGCCAGGACACGAACAGCCACCAGATCGGGTCCAGCAGGAAGCGGCAGGCGAGCATGCCCCAGCTCTGCCGGTGGGCCAGCAGCTCACGAACGCTGGCCTTCGGCGCCACCACCGCCTGTTGCCCGGCCTGGTCTTCCTGGATCAGCCGGCGCTCGGCATCGCTCACCCACGGGTGCTTGTCCGGGCCGGCGCGGTAGACAAACAGCCATGGCAGCAGCCACAGGAAACCGATTGCACCGACCAGCACGAAGGTGCCGCGCCAGCCCAGCCACAGGTACAAGCCGGCGATGGCCGGTGCGGACACGATCGCGCCGATCGACGCGCCGGCGTTGAACACGCCTTGCGCCAATGCGCGCTCGCGCGCCGGGAACCACTCGGCATTGGCCTTCACCGCGCCCGGCCACGCGCCTGCTTCGCTGATGCCGAGCATCGCCCGCACCAGGCTGAAGGACAGCATCGAATGGGTGATCGAGTGCAGGGCGATGGAGATCGACCACACGCTGATCGACAGGGCGAAACCCAGGCGCGTGCCGATCATGTCGAACAGGCGGCCGAACAGGAACTGGCCGGCGGCGTAGAACAGCATGAACACCGTCACCAGCAGGGCGTAGTCATCCTTGGTCGCGCCCACTTCCCTGGCGATTTCCGGCCACATCACCGCCAGTGCGTTGCGGTCGATGTAGTTGATGACCGTGGCCACGGCAATCAGGCCCACGATCAGCCAGCGCACGGCTGAACGCACCGGCACCTTGCGCAGCTTGGCCACCACCGCAGGGCCGTTCATTTGCCGTCACCCTTGCTGCGGTCCAGGCGCGCATGGCTGCCGTTCCAGCGGTAGACGTGGCCGTCGACGGTCACGCTGTGCTCGCTCGTGGTGGCGCTGTTATCGGCGACACCCAAGGCGATGCGTGCACCGCTGGCCAGGCGCAGCTCGATCACCTCGGCATCGCTGCCGCGGGTACGCACGATCTCCCTGATGCGGCTGTCGGCGCCATGCACGTACTCGGCGGTGCCGTTGTACTCGCCATGCGGCTCCAGCACGCTGAAGAAGGTGACGTCCTTCTGGCCGTCCACGCGCTGCAGCAGGGCAGGCTCGCGGCGCAGGTTGAATTCCGGATCGTTCGCGCCGCTTTCCACCAGCAGCGCCTGTGCCGGCGCACTGCTGCCGAAGCGGTAGGTGTAGAAGCGCCCGTCCAGCAGCCACGCCAGCGACCGCGGCTCGCTGCCGGGTTTGCTGCGTGCATCAAGCCACAGGTGCTGGTAGCCGTTGTCCTTGCCCAGCACCGGGCGCTGGCTGGGGAAGTGTTCGGCCTCGAAGCCGGTGGTGACGATGTGGCCGTTGAAGTGCAGCGGCAGGTCGTAGCGTGCGGCCTTGTCGCCGTGCACCTGCAGCAGGTCCACCACCACCGGCAGGCCCAGGTCGGGGTGGCGCAGCAGCGCCTGGGTGCGGGTGAACGCCACGCCGGGATAGGCATCGCGCATCGTTGCCGAGGCAATCTGGGTATCGGCATCGGCCTGGAAGAAGCGCACTTGCGGGGCATGCGCCTCGCCACGCTTCCAGTCGCCGTTGAAGTGGCTCTGCTCGTCCACCACCAGGGTGTTGTGGGCCACGGTCTGCTTGGCCCAACTGCGGTTCTCGGCCAGGTAGATGCCACCGCGCTTGGCTTCCACGTTGAGGAAGCGGGCGGCGCCGTAATCGGTCACCACCGGGTTGCCGTTGTCGTAGAACAGCCAGTTGAGCTTGTCGAAGTGGCCGTGTCCCATGCCCTGCATCGTGTCCTTCTGCACCAGTGCCTGGCCGCGTTCGCCGTTCATGCGCAGGATCGCCAGGCCGCCGCGGTCGCCGTCGGGGCCATCGCGCAGCAGCATCGGGTGGTAGTCGAAGGGCTTGGCCTTGTTGGCGGCCAGTGCCTGCGCCACCTGCAGGCCTTCGGGTGACAACAGCAGGCGCTTCTGCTGCTCGGCCACCGACAGCAGGCGGTCATCACCGGTGCGCGCATAGGCGATGCCGATGCCGGCCACCAGCTCTTCGGTGTCGATGCCCTTGTCCAGGATCGCATCGTTGATCGGGAAGAACAGGCCGCCATAGCTGGACTGCACCAGCACATCCACCGCCTTCAGCAGCACGCCATCGCGACGCGCGAAGATCTTCCGCTGCGGCTCATTGCGTTCGATGGCGTTGGCGAACAGCAGGAACGGCGCCAGTGCATAGCGCTGGTAGTAGGGGCCTTCCTCGTAGTAGCCATCGGGCGAGAACAGCAGGTCGATCTGCCGCAGGAAGCCGAACTTGTCGTCCTTCTGGCTGCCGCGCAGGGACTTCTCCACCAGTTCCTGGTCGCGCAGCACGTAGCCGGTCATGCCGGTGGCGGCCACCGCCCACGTGGCGTGGTTATGGATCTGGTCGTAGTTCTTCGGTTCGCTGACGAGGAACTCGGCCATCGGCCGGAACACCTTCGATTCGATGGTGTTGCGGTCCTCGGCGGACAGCGTGTCACGGATCGCGTCGTAGCCCTGGATGGCGTTGACCAGCCACACCGAATCGTTGAGCACCTGCCAGAACACGCGGCCGGGAATCTGGCCCCTGCCTTCCGGGTGCGGGCCGAGCGTCGGGTAAAGCTGGGCATACTGAAGCAGCATGTCACGCGCGTAATCCACGTAGGTCCTGTCGCCGGTCAACCGGAACAGCGTGCCCGCCGCCAACAGTGCCTGGTAGTTGCGCTTGTGCTGTTCATGGGTGCGCCCGCCGCCCTTGTCCCTGGGCACCGGCACGTCGATGCCGGCCTTCATCATCTTCTTCAGTGTTGCCTCGGTGCGCGCCTGCTCCTTGGCGAACCACGGGTAGCGGCGGCCTTCGCTGGCCATCTGCTGCCACTGCGCAGCGGTGACCAGCACCGGCGCGGTGTCGGCCTGCCGCGCAGCGGCAGCGGGCGCTGCGGACAGCGATGCGCTCGGCAGCAGGGCGAAGGGGGCGGCCAGGGCCAGGGAAACGAACAGCGGCTGCAACCTCATCGATCAACTCCATTGCGGGTGCGTGACAGGGCAACTTCGCCCACCTTGGGATACCAGTCGACGCCGGTCGCCTCGCGCGCGGTCATCGCCAGGGCAGGATCGGCGCCCACGGCGGGCAGGGCAGGCGTGGCCACCCACAATCCGCTGGCAGCCTGCTGCAGGCTGACGCCACGGCCCTCTACGCCACCCGGGAACACGGTGCTGGCTGCCGGCGACTGCACGTTGCCGCTGAAGTCGATGCCGGCCAGCGAACTGGCGGCATTCGGCGGGTTCCTGCTGCTGCGGTTGACGATCAGGTTGCCGGTGAAGCGGCTGCTGCTGGCGGCGACCAGGATGCCTTTGGCTTCATCGTGGCCGACGCCGAAACTGATCTTCGCCACGTCCACGAAGGTGTTGCGATTGATCGTGGCATTCACCACCGGCGCATAGCCGGACAGCGGAGGACTGGCCTGCGCATCCATCACCGCCAGTGCCGAGCGGTTGCTGGACCCGGCCAGCCGCTCGAAGTAGTTGTTGCTGACGGTCTGGTCGGCGTTGATGATGCGTACGCCGCCGGTGCCGGCCTTGTCATCGCCGAGGAAGACGTTGTCGATCACCCGGTTGCCGTTGCCATGGCGCAGGGTCAACGCGCCGGCCGAACGGTAGAACACGTTGCCGCGGTAGGTGTTGCCGCCGGACTTGTTGCTGATGATCTCAGTCTCGCCGTCGCAGCCTTCGAACCAGTTGTTCTCCACCGTGCTGTTGGAATCGCTCAGTGAGCTGTCGCTGGTGCCGACGCGGATCGTTTCGCCCCCGTTGACGCCCAGCGCCGGGCGCGGCCCGAACCAGTTGTGGTCGATACGGTGCTGGTTGTCCAGGCCCTGGGTGGCATCGCGCACCACCACCACGGTCGGCCCGGCGTTGGTCTTGCCGCGCAACTGGCTGTGATCCAACCGGTTGTTGCTGCCATACAGCGATACCCAGTAGTCCTGGTCGCTGGCATCCGGGTTGGTGTAGTCATCGATCACCAGGCCGGTGACGCGGCTGTTGCTGGCGACGGCCTTGCTCGACTCGCGGAACGCCACCACCGCATCACCCGGCGCATAGCCGTTGCGGAACACCAGGTTGGACACCTGCAGGTAGTTCCCGGCCAGGCGCAGGTCCGAGCGTCCGCTGAGGACGACCTTGCCGGCGGTCTGCGCGCGCAGCACGATCGGTGCGGCTGCCGTGCCCTGGCCCTTCAGCAGCAGCCGGGCATCGGTCCAGGTGCCGTCAGCCAGCACGATCTCATCGCCAGGCTGCAGCGCCGAGGCGGCGGTAGTGAACTCCGCGACATCGTGGACGAGCCAGCTGGCTGCACTTGCTGCTGAAGTGGTCAGGCACATTGCCAGACCAGTGGTCAGGCAAAACAGCCATGAATCATTGGATCGGTGACGCGCCAGCGAGTGAATGCGCATGAAATCCTTCCAGGGACGGCCGGGCCGTCGTTTCAGGGTGGGCCTGCATACCACTTTCGGGTCTGTTGTAAGCCAGCCTTCGCGCAAAGTCATGCTGCATGAGCACATTAAATTGCGATCAACTGGTATGGATAAAAGGCATTTGAACAATCGCATACCAATTGGTTGACATTTTCATGTCGTCGTGCCGAAGCTGCGTCCCACGCCTGGCATGCAGGCGATCCTTTGGGAGGAGGAAACCATGCGGCGACCCGCCGGAGCAGTGCACAGCATCTCGTTGTCCCCCACACCCCTGATCGTGGCGCTGCTCGCCGTGCTGGCGGGCCTGTCCACGGCCCAGGCGCAATCCAGCAAGGACGCGACAGGGCAGGATCCCGCCACGCTGGACCAGGTGCAGGTCACCGGCATCCGCGAATCGATGCAGAGTTCGATCAACAGGAAGCGCGATGACACGGTCATTGCCGACGTGCTCTCGGCCGATGACATCGGCGACCTGCCGGCGCCCTCGCTGGCCGATGCGATCGAGACCCTGACCGGCGCCGCTTCGACCCGCGACAAGACCGGCGCTTCGGAAATCTCCATCCGTGGCCTGGGCGCCTTCCTCAGCAGCACCAACTTCAATGGCCGCGAGATCACCAACGGCAGCGGCGACCGCTCGGTGAACTTCAACATGTTCCCCGCCGAGCTGATCAATACGGTGGCCATCTACAAGACCCAGCGCGCCGACATCATCGAAGGCGGCGTGGCTGGCACCATCGGCCTGGAAACAGTGCGCCCACTGGAGTACGGCAAGCGTGCGGCGCAGCTGGACCTGCGCGGCAGCTGGGCCGAGTATGACAAGAAGTACCGCGACGACGACGGCATCGGCTATCGCGGCACCGCCAGCTACATCGACCAGTTCGAGTTCGGCAACGGGCAGAAGCTGGGCATCTCGCTGGGCTTCCAGCGCCTGGACGGCACCGACCCGGAAGAGAGCATCACCAGCGGTTCCACCTGGTATGCCTGCGATGGCACGCAGAACGTGGGCAATGCCAACTGCAATGAAGTGTCCGCGCAGGCCATCGCCAACGGCGCGCCGTACTACCTGGTGCCAAGCAGCCGCATCTACCGGCTCAAGCAGGAGCGCAACGACCGGCAGAGCGAGTTCGCCGCATTGCAGTGGCGGCCCAATGACGTAGTTGAAGTGAACCTCGACTTCGAACACACCGAGCGCAACTGGTACGAGAACCGCAGCGACCTGAGCCTGTCCAACGCCCGCCGTGGCATCACCCGGCGCGAGGTGGACGAGGACGGCATCGTGCGCCACCTGCATGGGAGCACCTCGATTGATTCCACTTCAAACCGCTACTGGCGTGGCGAGGAGTACACCGGGGGTGGCCTGAACCTGATCCTGCGACCGACCCCGGCCTGGGAACTGTCCACCGATCTTTCGTACTCGCACACCAATCGCCTCGACAGCGAGCGCATGACCCGCCTGCGTGCCAACCAGCGCGACGTCAACAATGCCATCGTGCCGGGCATCAGCAGTGGTGCCACCGGCTACGTGGACTATGACTGGGACTGGCACGGCGAAGTGCCCAGTGTTGCGCTGGCGCCGAACTTCGACCCCAACAACTGGGACGCCTACACCGGCGCGGCGCGCGTCACCTCCAGCGCAACGGAGAACGACCACAGGATCAAGGCCGGCCGCTTCGATGCCAGCTTCATGCCCGAGTCCGGTTTCTTTACCCGCATCAAGGGTGGCGTGCGTGCCAGCCAGGCTGACTACCGTCTGCGCGACAACACCCTGGTAACCGACTACGACCAGCGCGTGGCGGCCGACAAGGCGAAGATCATCGCCGCCAACCGGGCCTGCCGCGCGCCGTTCCCGCAGGATGACTTCATGGATGCCGCCAGCGGCAACACGATCTCCTCGTGGGCGTACTTCGATCCGAACTGCCTGTACCAGTCGTTCCGTGGCAGCCTCGACAGTGGGTTGGATCCGGGTTTCCAGGATCCGAACAATGTCGATATCACCGAGAAGACACGCGCGCTCTATCTGATGGGGGAGTTCAGCAGCAGCCTGTTCGGCTTGCCGGTGACCGGCAACCTCGGCCTGCGCTGGGTCAAGACCGACGTTCGCTCCGAAGGCGTGCGTACCGGGCTGCGTATCGAGGACAATGGTGACGGCACGATACGCCTGCAACCCACCGGCGAGTACAGCACGCAGGTGTTCAAGGCGGGCAACGACAAGCTGCTGCCCAGCCTCAACGCGGCCTTCGAACTGCGCCCGGACGTGCTGCTGCGGGTCGGTGCATACCGCGCGATGTCGCGGCCGGACATCGCCGCGCTGGGTGCCGGGCGCACCATCAACGTGAGCAGTGATGCCACCTACGGCAATCTGGCCGACGCGCTGGATGACATCAGCGCCAGCGGCAACCCCGCCGCGCAGCCGCTGATGTCCTGGAACGGCGACCTGTCACTGGAGTGGTACCCGAACCCGGACACGATGCTGGCCGGCGCGGTGTACTGGAAGCAGTTCAACGGCGGCACCGCCACTGCGCTGGTGCCGGAGACCTACACCATCGACGGCCACAGCGTGACCGTGCCGGTACGCCAGCAGGTAACCACCGACGAGGACAGCACGCTGACCGGCTTCGAGCTGACCGCCACCCATCGACTGTCGTACCTGCCCAAGCCGTTCGACGGACTGGGCTTCAAGGTCAGTTACAACTACGCCGATGCCGACTACCGGACCCAGGACTCGCGACTGGGCGAGCAGCTGGCCAGTGACGGCACGATCATTCCGGCGATCGTGCCGCCGGCGGGCCTCAGCGGCTTCTCGCGGCACGTCCTGTCCGGCTCGATCTACTGGGACGTCGGGCGCTTCAACATCCAGGCCATCGGCAAGTTCCGCTCGCACTACTACCAGGACTTCACCGGCAACACCGCGCAGCAGAACCGCTACTACGATGACAACACCAGCGTGGACCTGCGCCTGCGCTACCGGGTGAACAAGCAGTTGTCGCTGTCGCTGGAGTTGATGAACCTGACCAACGAGCCGCGCGTGGCCTACCAGCCGCTTTATGGGAACTTCCGCGAAGTGGTGACCTACGGGCGGCGTGCGTATTTCGGTGTACGATACAAGTTCTGAACAGGGCGGCGCGGCCAGTGGTCGCGCCGTCGCTCCAACCGGACCCTTGCCGGCCGCGGTGGCAGGGCAGGGACCGGGAAGGAATCGCCAAGGGTCAGCCGCATGTCCGCCAACCGCCTTTACCAGACCATCGCTGCCAAGCTCCGCAAGCTGATCGAGGACGGCGAATTTCCGCCGGGCTCGCGGCTGCCGGGCGAGCGTGAGCTGGCCGAACGGTTCGGTGTCAGCCGGGTCACCATCCGCGAAGCCGAGATCGCACTGGAAGCACAGGGCTGGATCGCCATCCGCATCGGATCGGGCGTGCATGTGAAGCCGCGCCCGACGCAGGCGCCCGGCGGGCTGCCGGATGTCAGCGCCTTCGACCTCACCGCTGCCCGCGCGGTATTCGAGGCCGAGGCCGCCGCTCTGGCGGCAAGCAATCTGGATGATGCCGGCATTGCCGAGCTGCAGGCGCTGGCCGAAGCGCTGTGCCGTCGCGACCTGAGCGACGCGGAAGCCGGCGAGTACGACCGCCGTTTCCACCTGGCCATCGCACGGCTTTCCGGCAACCCGGTGGTGGAGTTCTTCGTGCAGCAGATCTGGCGCATGCGCAGCGAACTGCCGCGGGTAACCGAGGTCTACGCACGGGTCTGCCATGATGATGGCGCCAGCCGTGCCGACGAGCACATGGCGATCTTCGAGGCCCTGCGCGCGCGCGATCCGGTGGCCGCGCGCAATGCGATGCGCCATCACTTCCAGCGCCTGTTCGAGGCCATGCTGCAGGCGACCGAAAGCCAGGCGCTGGAGGAGATCCGCCGCCGCACGCAGCAGGACCGCGAACGGTTCATGGCCACGACGCGTATCTGAGTAACGGCGTTTCCAGGGCCGCCGGGGCGGGTCAGGACGCTGTGACGTGCGGGGAATCATCCTTGCCGGTGCCGACGAGCGCGAAGTAAGCTCTGCTTCGTCGACGAGGGGGACACCATGTACGCAAGGATCGCGGCAGCTGCGCTGCTGTGTATGACGGCCCTGCCTGCGTCGAGCGCCAACCGCGGCTCGACGGTGATGGAGGATTACGCGGCGGCGCTGAATGCCCGCGGGCAGATTCTGCAGTTGGATACCGGTGACATGTTCGGGGAAAGGATCGGGCTGTTTACCGGCTCGGTGGAATTTCTGCAGACCGACGTCGACCTGCCGGGCAACAGTGCGCTGGAGGTGGGCATCAAGCGGCGCTTGGTTGCAGGTGCGCAGGGCCGGCAGGGATTGGGCATGTTCGGGGTGTGGGACCTGGCCCTGCCCAGGGTGCATGGAACGTTCAGCACCCAGGGGGGATGGAAGAATTACGTGGTGGCCGAGCCGCTCAACCGCTGTTCGAAGTTCACCCCGCCTCCAACCGAGATCGTCACGGTGAAGGCACAGACGCCGACAGGGCCGGGGACATTCACCGAGTACTTCAACTCCGACGAGTTCTGGCATGGAACGCAGCTCTACCTGCCAGAGACCGGTGACGAGGATCTACTCGCGCAAAGCAACGAATGGCCGGTGCCGAGTACAGGCCATGCCTACCCGATGCGAACCAAGAGCGGCAATGTCATCCGCTGCGTCGCCATGGACGATGGGGCGGGTGAGGGCTTCGAAGTCACGACGCCTGCCGGTATCACCTATACGCTCAATCATATGGCCAGCCTTGGTAGCGGACCACCATTGATCAAGAAGGGATACTCGCGGGGAAACTTCGGCTCGGTTACGGAGTTCGAGTTCGTTCTTTTCCGGCAGGAGTTCCATATTCTTCCGACCAGTGCCCGAGACCGGTTTGGCAATTCGGTGACCTACACGTGGGATCCGGCAAATCCACGGCAGTTGCTGCGCATCGCAGCCAACGATGGCCGCACCGTCGATCTCGAATGGACGGCTGGATCGCCCAGCACGCTGCCAAGCGAAGTGAGCGCGGTCCGTGCGGGCGGGAGGACGTGGACCTACGGTACCGTGGTGGGTGGCTACAAGGTCACCTTCCCGGACCAGTCCTACTGGCAGACTACGGGGTTCAACGTAGGCACCATGGGTGCCGGTGCCGTTCCCGCAGAGCGGGGTTTCTGCCGGAATCCGGGTGTGGTGACCTACGGCCATTCCGGTTCGATCCGCCATCCCAGTGGTGCAGTGGCGAAGTATCGCTTCGAGCCGACGCTGCATGGCCGCTCGTGGGCGCGTTATGGCTGCAATATGCCCGACAGCACCGGTAGCGGGTTCCTCGACTCGATCGAATACACGCCCGCCAGGTACTACACGTGGTCGCTGGTTTCCAGGACAGTCACCGGGCCGGGCATCGACCAGCCTTATACGTGGGCCTACAGTTACGGCCCGGCCAACGGGTGCTATGCCGACGGCAGCAAGGAACTGTGCCAGGCCAATTCGCCGGCCACGAAGTGGGTGGACGTCAAGGATGCAGAGGGCGTCACCACCCGGCACACCTTTGGCAATCGATTCAATGTGGACGAAGGCTATCTGCTTTCCTCGGTCCAGCCGGGCCGCGCCACCACCCTCAGCTATCAGCTTGACGCTTCCGGCAGCTATCCGGCATTGGCCGGGCGACCGGCATATCAGCGTGCCAGCGGAATCATCGCAGCCAAGCAGATACCGTTGTTGCAGAAGGTCATCGAACAGGATGGCGTACGCTACATCTGGAAGGTCAATATGTTCGACAGCATGGCACGACCTGTGTCCATCACTGAAGCCAGCCAGCCCGTGCAGTAGGCGTACGGTGTGGCAGGACAGGGGCCGCAACGCGGGCAGTGGCACGTGCTGGATCGCCCCGCCCCGCCGCGCCCTGTTCGCCCTGGAAAAGGGAGCAGCAAGAACGAAGGCACTACACCGCCGGAACCGTGATCCTCTGCAGATCCAGTCTGGCCCTGGCCCACCCGCGTTGTCGATGCCTGGCCCGTGACCCCGCACCGACTCATTCCAGGAATCCCGCATGTCCGACAACCCTCCACCGCTGAACATCCTGGCGTTTGCCGGCAGCCTGCGCAGCAACAGTTACAACCGGCGCCTGGTCAGGGCTGCAGCAGGCGCCGCGCCTGCGGGCCTGCTGCTGGCCGTGCATGACACCATCGCCGATATTCCGCTGTTCGACGAAGACCTGGAAGCCGCCGACCCGGCCGGCCCTGCCGGGGTCAAGCGCCTGCGCGCGGCCATTGCATCCGCTGACGGCGTGCTGATCGCCACGCCGGAGTACAGCCAGTCACTGCCCGGCGTACTCAAGAACACGCTTGATTGGCTGTCCCGCGACGATGCCGAGTACCGCACGGTCCTTTCGGCCAAGCCGGTGGCGATCATCGGCGCTACGCCGGGTCACTGGGGCACCAAACTGGCACAGTCGCAGCTGCGCCATACACTGACCGCCATGGGCGCATTGACCATGGCCTCGCCACAGCTCTATGTGGCCGAAGCAGCGGCCGCCTACGACGATGACGCGGAAGATTTCGACGCGGCGACGCGCAAGCGCCTGCAGCGCTTCCTGGAGGGATTCCAGAGCTGGGTCCAGCTGCTGCAGGGTGGGGCGTCGCGCGCTTGAGCGGTGCCGGCAGAGGCCGTCATCGCCCGCCGGTGCCAAGGACTGGATCATGCAGCCCGCGCAGCTTCTTCTTGTTGATCTTGCCCACGCTGGTCCGCTCGATTGCATCCACGAAGCTCACGCGCTCCGGGATCGCATAGCGTGAGATGTCTCCGGAACGGCTGCGCGCCGCGACCAGTTCGATGATCTCCGCTTCGGCCACATGGCTTCCCGGCTTCGTGACCACCAGTGGCAATGGCCGCTCGCCCCATTTCGTGTCGGCGATACCGATCACCGCGACCTCGCTGACCGCCGGGTGCAGCGCGATGATGTCTTCCAGCGCGAGCGAGGAGATCCATTCGCCCCCGGTCTTGATCACGTCCTTGATGCGGTCGGTGACACGCAGGTAGCCAGCTTCGTCGATGTTGCCGATGTCGCCGGTGTGCAGGTAGCCGCCCGCCCACAGCGTTGCCGAAGCCTCGGGATCGTGCAGGTAGCCCTGGGTCAGCCAGGGGGCGCGCGCCACCACTTCACCGGTGGCGACGCCATCGTGGACGACATCGCCCATGTCCGGGTCGACGATGCGCAGGTCCACCAGCGGCACCGGAATGCCGGCCTTGGTGCGCAGTGACAGCACCTCGTCGGCATCGGTCACGCTGTCCACGTCGATCTGGGCGATGGTGAGCAGAGGGCAGGTCTCGGACATGCCATAGCCGCCGAAGATGTCGATGCCCCGCGCCAGTGCGCGCTGCGCCAGGGCACGGGGCAGCGCGGCACCGCCGATGATCACCTTCCAGCCCTCCAGGTCGGTCTGCGCGGCGTCCGGGTGCTCCAGCAGCATGTGCAGGATGGTTGGCACGCAGTGCGAGAAGGTCACCTTTTCGCGGGCGATCAACGCCAGCAGTTTCGCAGGCAGGTAGCGCCCCGGATAGACCTGCCTGATGCCCATCGCGGTAGCCACGTAGGGCAGGCCCCACGCGTGCACATGGAACATCGGGGTGATGGGCATGTAGACATCGTCACGATGCAGGCGGCCCTGGCGGGGCGCGCCGCCGAGCGCGGCCATCGCCGCCAGCGAATGCAGCACCAGCTGCCGGTGGCTGAAATAGACCCCCTTGGGCAATCCGGTGGTTCCGGTGGTGTAGAACACCGTGGCACGGGCATTCTCGTCGAAGTCCGGAAAGCGGACGACCGGCGTGGCACCGCGCAACCCCGCTTCGTACTCGGTGGCGAAGCCTGGCGGCGGCGGGCCACCGGCGTCGTCCAGCAGGATGCGCGTGCGCAGGTCCGGCAGCTGCTCGTCGATGGCGTCCAGCAGTGGCAGGAACTCGCGATTGGCCAGGATCACCCGCGCGCCGCTGTGGTTCAGCGTGTACGCGATCTGCTCGGGGGCCAGGCGCACGTTCACCATCATCAGCACCGCACCGATCATCGGAACCGCGAAGTAGGCCTCCAGGTAGCGGTTGCTGTCCCAGTCCATCACCGCCACCGTGTCGCCGTGGCCGACGCCCAGCGAGGTCAACAGGCCGGCCAGCTGGCCGATGCGCGCCTGCAGGGTGCGGTAATCGAATCGGAGCTGGTCGCCATAGACGATTTCCTGTTCAGGACTCACCGCCAGCGGCATCAGCAGCAGCTGCTTGATCAGCAGTGGATAGGCATGGGCATCGGGAGTGGGGGCGGATGACATGGCATTTCCTCGTGGGCGGCGTTGCGGTCGCCGGCCTTCTCCGCACCACACTATCAAGCCCTTCCTGCTGTACCAGCGTACCTAGGTACCTGTTCCCGCGCGCAGCCGATTTGATAATCTCGCCAGGACATGCCAACCCTGCTCATCGCCGATGATCACCCCTTGTTCCGTGCGGCACTGCATCGCGCGGCGGAAGAGGCGGTCGCCGATCTGCAGATCAGCGAGGCGGATTCACTGGACAGCGTGCTGGAGGCGATCGAGAACCAGTCGATCGACCTGATGCTGCTGGACCTGCACATGCCGGGCAACCATGGGCTGGCCGGGCTGGCGACCATCCGTGCGCTGCAGCCGGGCCTGGCGATCATCATCGTCTCCGCCAACGAGGAGCCGCAGGTGATCCGGCGCGCCATCGACCTCGGCGCCGCGGGCTACCTGCCCAAGAGCTCGGGTTTGAACGAGCTGCAGTCCGCGCTGCAGTCCGTGCTGGAGGGCGAACGCTGGATCCCGGCGCTGCTGCGCGAGCCGGTGGCGCGGGTAGCGCCGTTCAGCAGGGATGCCGACCTCGCCGCGCGCCTGGCCAGCCTGTCCGCACATCAATACAAAGTGCTGGGGCTGGTGGCCGAGGGCCTGCTCAACAAGCAGATTGCCGACCGGCTGGGCGTACAGCTGCGCACGGTCAAGGCGCACATGACACGCATCATGGAGCGGCTGGGCGTACGCAACCGCGCGCAGGCCATCCGCGTGCTGCACGAAATGGGGTTGGCCGATCCGTCCCGGCTGATCGAAGCGCTGCCCGAGCCCTGAACGGTCAGCGCGTGGCAGTGGCCGCCAGCAGGTGGTTGATCGCCCAGCGCAACGCCAACGGCTTGAACGGCTTGTTGAGCAGGGATAGCCCAGCGCCGCGCACCGCCTCGCGTGTATCGCTGCCGGTATCCGCACTGAGGATCACCGTCGGCCGCGGTCCATGCATGTCCGCAAGCCGCTGCCACAGCGCAACACCGGTATCGCCGTCATCCAGGTGATAGTCGAACAGCCACAGCGCCGCCTCGTGCGCTGAGGGCCCGATGGCATCGGCGCTGCCTGCCGCGATGACGTCGCAGCCCCAGGAAAGCAGCAGTTGCCGCATCGCCTCCAGCGCGTCCGGGTCGTTGTCCACTGCCAGTATGCGGATACCCTTGAGGGCGTTGCTGCCACCCGTCGGTGCCGAACTGCGCGGGGTCACTGGCGGTGCTGCGCGTTGCACGCTGATCGAGAAGGCCGAGCCGTGCCCGGGCACGCTGCGCAGGTGCAAGGGTGCATGCAGCAGATCGGCGATGCGGTGGGCGATGGTCAAGCCCAGTCCCAGTCCTTGGCCGTTGCTGCGGTCGACCCGGTGGAACTCCTCGAACACCACCGCCTGCTGCTCCTGAGCAATGCCGGGGCCGGTGTCATGCACGCCGATCATCAGTGCCTGCCCCTGGCGGCGCACACCCAGCAACACACCGCCATGGCGGGTGTAGCGAATGGCATTGGCCAGGAAGTTCTGCAGCACCCGGCGCAGCAGCAGGGGATCGCTATGGACCCAGGCCTGGCTCCGCACATGGCGGAACTGCAGGCCGCGCGCCGTCGCCAGCACCGCGAACTCCTGCGCGAGCGGATCCAGCACCGTCGACAGCGCGAACGGGCGCGGATCGGCCACCAACCCACCGGCTTCCAGTCGCGAAATATCAAGCAGGCCGGACAGCAGGTCATCGGTGGAATCCAGTGCGCCGCGGATCTGCCGCAGGAAACTGTCGAGGAACTCGGATTCGATGTGCTGCGACATCGCCTCGGTCAGCAGCTGGGCCGCATGCAGGGGCTGGATGAGGTCATGGCCGACCGCCGTCAGGAAGCGGGTTTTCGCCGCGTTCGCGCGCTCGGCCTCCTGCACCGCCTGCTGCAGCCTCGCGGTGCGGTCCTGTACGCGGCGTTCCAGCGTTTCATTGCTGCGCTTGAGCGCATCCTCCGCGCGACGGAACGCCGTGACATCGGTGAAGGTGGCTACATAGCCGCCACCCGGCATCGGGTTGCCGCGGATCTCGACGATGGTGTCATCGGGAAATATCCGTTCCGACAGGTGTGGCGTGCCACGGCGCATATGCGCGACGCGGCGCTGCAACGCCCTGGTGGGCGTGTCGCCGGGGCCATCGCCGATCTTCAGCTGCCCCAGTGCCCACGCCGTGAGGTTGACCACCGGCTGCCCGACCTGCAGCAGCTCCGGCGGGAACTTGAACAGCGCGGCGTAGCGGCTGTTCCAGGCCACCAGCTGCAGCTGCGCATCGACCACGCTGATGCCCTGGCTCATGTTCTCCAGCGCAGCTTCCAGCAGGCGCTGGTTGAAGCGCAGCACCTGGGTAGCTTCGCCGACGGCGCGGGTCACCGCATCCAGCGGCGCGGCGCCGCCCTCGCGTGCGGCTTCGACCAGCAGCCGTGCCATGCCTGCGCCCACCACGGCGGTCAGCTCACGCTCGACGGCGGTGACCCGGTCTTCATCCAGCATCTGCCCGGCGTGGCCCTCCAGCAGCTGGCGCGCACGCTCCTGGCCAAGGAAGCGTCCGGCGGTCCTGCGCAGGGACGCCGCAGCCACCGCATCCCGCCGCCGCGGCAATGACGGACGCACGGCCCGCGACACCAGGGCCACGGTCAGCAGGTTGATCGCCAGGCTGGCCCCCATGCTGATGGCGATATGGCCCGGCTGCACGCGCAGCGAGACCACCGACAACCAGTGCAGCCCGTCGGCGCCGACCGACGGCGTCGCGGCCGGGATCACCATCGGCAGCAGTACCAGCCACAGCCAGGCCAATGAGCCCAGCACGATGCCGGCGATGATGGCCGCGGAGGGCGTACGTGGGCGATACACCGCCAGCAGCACAGCCGGTGCCAGCTGCGAGAGGGCGGTGAAGGACATCAGGCCGAAATCGCTGAGTGCCTCGGTGTCGCTCATCGCGCGGCTGTACAGCCACGACATCAGGAACACGGCGAGGATGCCGGCACGGCGGAACGCCAGCACGCGCGGGCGCAGATCGGCATTGGCCACGCCGCCCCCGATGCCACCGAGCAGGCGCGAACCGAATCCATGGTTGCCAAGCATGATCGACAGCGTCAGCCCGGACAGGATCATCATGCCGGTGGCCGCGCTCAGGCTGCCCAGATAGGCCAGCAGCGCCAGCAGATGATGGCCGCCGGCCTGCGGCAGCGCCAGCACGTACAGGTCAGGCGATACCGAGGCCGGCAGCTGCGCGGCGCCGGCCAATGCCATCGGCACCGACGGCAGGCCGATCAGCAGCAGGTAGACCGGGAACATCCAGCGTGCCGTCTTCAGGTCCGATGTCTGGCGAAGCTCGACCACGCCAACATGGAACTGGTGCGGCAGGGTGAACGCGGAGATCGCCCCCAGCGCGACCATGGTGAGATAGTCCGGCACGATGGCCGGTGGTGGCAGCTGCGCCATCTTCTCCAGCAGCGGTGTGCCGGCCTTGTGTACGGACAACGCCGCATACAGGCCAATGGCCAGCAGCGCCACCAGCTTCAATACGGACTCCAGGCCCAGCGCGACCACGATGCCGCGGTTGGGCTCGGTGGCCGAGGCCTTGCGTGCACCGAACAGCAGGGTGAACGCGGCCATCGTCAGCGCGAACCAGAACGACATGTCCAGCTGCGCACCGGCAGGCGCGAACCCATCACCCAGCAGGGTGCCCAGCCCCTGGCTGACGGCTTTCAGCTGCAGTGCGATGTACGGAATGATGCCGAACAGCGCCACCAGGGTGATGGTGAAGCCGAGGCCGCGATCGGCACGCAGTCGTGCAACGACCAGATCGGCGATGGTGGCACTGTTGTGCTGCTTGGCCAGCCGCCCGAGACGGAGCAGGAACGGCAGGCCGAACGCGAAGATCAGCGCCATGCCGGCCAGGGTTGGTGGAATGGGGAAACCCCATTGCCGCCCCTGCGAGGCCGCACCGTAGTAGGTCCACGCGGTGCAGTGCACGGCCAGCGACAGTGCATAGATGAGCGGCCATGCCTTCGAAAGCCGGTGCCCCCGGCGCTCGCCCCACAGCGCCACGCCAAACAGCAGTGCGGTCCACGCAATGCAGGCGAAGAGGACGATGGAGGGCGTCAACATCGCTCCAGTGTAGGGAGAGAATCGGGCGGGGTGGTGCTAGGGCGTGATCACGATCAGTGACAGCTGCTCAGCGACCAGTGCCAGCTCGCCATCGGCGACCCGCTCGACGGCCTTGCGCTGGATCAGCAGCCACTGGCCGGGCTGGCGCGCATCCAGTGACACCAGCTGCGAGCGTACCCGCACCTCGGACCCGCTCGGCACTGGCGCCAGGAAGCGGACCTTGTTCAAGCCGTAGTTGAGCACATGGGCGATGCCGGGGAAGCCGGCCAGGGCGGCCACATCGTCCTCCACCGTCAGCGAGAGCAGCAGGAAGCCGTGTGCGATGGTACGCCCGCCCGGCATCTGCGCCTGTGCCCGCGCTGGATCGACATGGATCCAGTTGTGGTCGCCGGTCGCGTCGGCAAAGGCATCGATGCGCGCCTGGTCCAGGCAGGTCACGCCACTCAGCCGCTCACTGGCGGCCCACTGCTGCACCGCCTGCAGGGCGGGAGGCAGGTCGCTGTCCGCACTCACGCCACACGCTCCAGCAAGGCAAGGATCGCGTCACGCGCCTCTGGTTCGGACAGCATCGGAGCGTGGCCGACATCGGGCACTTCCACCAGACGGGCACTTTCCGAGGTGGCCGCCATCTGCCGCGCCACATCGGCCGGCAGGATGTCGGACAGCGCGCCGCGCACCACCAGCACCGGCACCCGGGCGGTCAGCCCGCGAACCGCACGCCACAGCAGCGGACGCAACAGCCACAGCAGCCATGGCCGGGTGGTGCGGATCACTGCCGGGTCGTAGTCCAGTTCCAGCAGGCCATCGCTGCGCGGGCGGAAGGTGCGCACCGCCATCTGCCGCCAGTCGTCGGTGCTGAAGCGCGGGAACGCGGCCTTGCCGATGGATTCCACGTAGGCCGTGGCCTGCACCAGGTCCATCGGCGGTACCGGCTTGCCGGCATACTTGCCGATCCGTGCCAGCGCCTCACGCGGCACCCTGGGGCCGGCATCATTGAGCACCGCGCCCGCGACCCGCTCGGGCGCGCGCGAAGCGAGGGTGATGGTCACCAGCACGCCCAGTGAGGTGCCGACGAACACCGCCTTGTCGATGTTCTGCGCGCGCAGCAGCGCGACCATGTCATCTGCGTAGGTGCGCGGGTTGTAGCTGGACGGATCATGCGCACGTTCTGAACCGGCGCGGCCACGCAGGTCGACGGCGATCACGCGCCATCCCTCGGCGGTGAGTGTTTCGGCCAGTGCATCGAAATCGGCACCATTGCGGGTCAGGCCGGGAATGCAGACCACGGTGCCGCGGGGCGCCTGCCGGGCATCCGCTGCATGGTCGCGCGCGTGCAGGCGCAGGCCATCGTCGCTGTTCCAGTACAGGTCGTCGTAAGACTGCGTCATGCAGAAGCTTCCTGAAGATCGTAACGGATGCGCTAGAAATCGTAACGGACGCTGAGGCCATATTGGCGCGGCGGACCATAGAAGCCAATCAGCGTGCCGACTGCAGGAATGTTGTAGCCAGTAGTGCGGTATTCCTTGTCGGCCAGGTTGGTGCCCTGCAGCGAGAAGGTCCACGCATCATCCAGGCGCCAGATGACGCCGGCATTGACCAGCCCGTAACCCTGCTGGCGGATCACCGGGCTGAGGTCGGTGGTCGGCCACACTTCGCTCTGGTAGCTGTAGCTCACCCTTGCCGACAGGTTGCTGCCGTTGGCCAGGTCGGTGCGGTATTCCACGTTGAACGCACCGGAGAACCTCGGCGCATTGGTGAACTTCATCTGCCTGGCCACGTTGATGCCGCGGTCCATGTACTCGTCGTATCTGGTATCCAGCCACGCCAGGTTGCCGGAAATCAGCCAGTGCTGGCTGGGCAGGTACTGATACTCGACTTCCAAGCCTTTGACGGTACCGGCCCCGGCATTGGTGAAATCGCCGAAGAAGGAATCATCGATGCCATCGCCATTGGTATCCAGGCCGGTGAACACCGACAGCTGGATGTCCTTGTACTTGTTGTAGAACGCTGACAGGTTCAGGAACAGGCGCTGGTCGAGGAAGGCCATCTTGCTGCCGACCTCATAGCTGTCCACGGTCTCGTCATCGAACGGCTCCGCCGAGCGCGGTACCGCCACCGCGTTGGCGCGGATGTTGTAGCCGCCGGACTTGAAGCCACGCGTCGCCAGGCCATAGACCATGATGTCCGGAGTGATCTGGTAGTCCAGCGAGACCTTGGGCGAGACGTTCCTGAAATTGGTCTTCTTGTCGAAATCGGCGGTCACCGCCACCGGCCGGCTGAAGCCCGGGTCGGCGTAGAGGCGGTTGAGCACGATCGCGCGCTTGTCCTCGTCGGTGTAGCGGGCGCCGACATCGAGCTTCAGTCTGCTGGTCAGGTCGAAGGTCCAGTCCGCATACAGCGCGATGCTGTCGGTCAGCACCTTGCCCTGGTTGTCGGCGAACTGGGCACTGAAATAGTTGTTCTGGATCTGCCCGCCAGCCTCGCCACTGAACTGGTACAGGCCGACCACACCGCGCACCCGGCCGCCGGCATCGTAGTTCAACTGCACTTCGTTGCTGACCTGGTCGTCGTGGTAGGTGCCACCCACGTCGGCCAGCTTGATCGGCGTGGTGTCGAAGTCGATGTTGGCCTCGCTGTCCGACTCACGCTTGGCCACCACATACTTCACAGCGATGTCTTCGTTCGGTCGCCAGTTCACCGTGGCCGAGGCGCCCTTGCTCTCCACGTTGTTGAGGTTGCGCATGCCCGAGCGGATGTCATAGCGGCTGTCCATCGGCGGGTAGGCGCGCAGGAACGGATTGGGTGCCAGCATCTTCGAGCCGCGCATGCCGGACTGATCGTCGATCCAGTCCAGTGCGAACTGCACGTCGAAGTCGTCGCCCGCATACGCGCCCAGGTTCAGGCGTGCCGCGTTGATCTGCTTGTCGCTGACCGGCTGGCCGTTGAAGGTGTTCTCGCCAAACCCGTCGTGGTTCATGCTGGCCACCGCCACACGGGCGCGCAGGCCACTGTCGGCACCGCCGATCGGGCCGCCGATGGCCGCCTTCGCATCCAGCTGGCTGTCGTTGCCCACGGTGATCTGGGCGAAGCCCTCGGTCTGGGTCGGCAGGCCGCGCGAAATGTACTTGATCGCGCCGCCGATGGTGTTCTTGCCGTAGAGCGTGCCCTGCGGGCCGCGCAGCACCTCGATGCGCGAGACGTCGAAAACGTCCAGCAGCGCGCCCTGCGGACGTGCGATGTAGACGTCATCCAGATAGATGCCAACACCCGGATCGGCGCCCCAGGTGGGATCGGACTGGCCGATGCCACGGATGTAGGCGGTGACCGTGCTGCTGGCGCCGCGGGCGGCGTAGATGGTCAGGTTGGGTACCTGCGCATCCAGGTCGCTGATGTCCTGGACATTCATCTTGTCCAGCGCTTCGGAGGTAAATGCGGTAACCGCTACCGGGACCTCCTGCAGGGTTTCCTCGCGCTTGCGCGCGGTGACCTTGATGCTGTCCAGGTTGGTGGGTGAAGCGGTCCTGGCCGCCGTCGGCGTGGCCTGGGGCGTTTCCTGTGCCAGTACCGGCCCGGAGGCCAGCAATGCGCCGATCATGAGACTCAGGCAATTCCGTTTCATTCGATCATCCCCCAGGCAGCTGCTTGCAGATGGCCCATTGCCATCCTGCAGCCAAGGCTAGCGGTGTCATCACGCAGCGGCGAGTGGACCTAGGTCCAGTCGGCAGCGGCCGCTGGATGCGGATACTGGGCGCGCCCCCAGCCGGAAGCGCGTCCCGGTACCACTTCATCCACGACTCACGCATGAGGATCTGGCCATGAAATCCGGAATCGATTCGATCAAGGTTGTACTGCTGGTGCTGTGCAGTTGGCTGGCGATGGCGGGCAGTGCCCTTGCCGCAGGCCCGGCCGGGCATTGGGACATTGGCCTGTACGGCAATCTGTTCGGCGCCCGCGAGTACCAGGTGTGGGTGCCGGCGGGCTACGATGACCAGCAGCCGCTACCGTTGCTGCTGGTGCTGCACGGCTGCGTCAACGGGCCCAACCTGATGGGGGAGGCGTCAGGCTTCAATGATGTGGCCGACACCGAAGGGTTCATCGTGGTCTACCCCCGGCAGAACGTCACCTCCAATCCGGCCCGCTGCTGGAACTGGCAGCTGCCGATCAACCAGGCCCGCGACAGCGGCGAAGCGTCGATCCTGGCCGGCATCGTGGACAAGGTGAAAGCGGACTACAGCGTGGATCCGCGCCGGGTCTATGTCACCGGCATTTCGGCAGGTGGTGCGATGACCTCGATCATGCTGGCCTGCTATTCGGATGTGTTCGCTGCCGGCGCCATCCACTCCGGTGGCATGTTCAAGGGCGCGACCACGATTTCCGGCAGCGCCTACGCACTGCTGGCCGGCAGCATCTATTCGCCGGACAGCAATGGCCGCCTGGCGTGGCAGTGCTCGGGTTCGCCGTCGCCGCGACCGCTGCCGGTGCTGGTGTTCCATGGCAGCGCCGATCTCACCGTCAATCCGGTGAACGGCCAGCAGGCCGTGCGCCAGTTCCTGCAGACCAATGACCTGGCCGACGACGGCCTGGACAACGACTCGGTGAAATACGTGCCGACCAGCACCTATCACGGACAGGTGCCGGGCGGCCGCGGGTATACCGTCGACACCTACGCCTACGGTGGCAGGACGCTGGTCCAGCACTACGTGGTGCAGGGCATGGGGCATGCCTGGAGCGGCAGCCAGTCGGGCCTGCCATTCACCGACCCGAAGGGGCCGGACGCCACGCTGATCACCTGGTTGTTCCTGAAGGACTACCAGCGCTGACGGGGGGCAGGGGGCCTTCCAGGGAGGGGCGCGACCGGATGTGCCGGATGGCACCTTCAGCCGCTCATGGCAATCGATTATCGTGAGCGCCCGTTCCCACGACCTTCAAGCGCCGGCGCATGGAATCCATGTCAACGACTGCCCGAAACCGGCAATGGCTCAATGCCGTCGTGCTATCCGCAGTGCTCCTTGCCGTCGGCTGCGAGGGCAGGAAGGCACCGCCGAACGATGTGGGGGCGGCGGTCGACGAGGCGGCCCATGCCCTGATTGAACAGCCTTTGCTGCACTCGGCCTCCATCGGCGTGGTGTACCGGGGCAAGACCTTCATCCGTCACCGCGGCGAGATGGTAGCCGGCAAGCCCGATGTTCCGACCGACGCAACGCTGTATGAGATCGGCTCGCTGAGCAAGACCCTGGCGGGCACGTTGATGGCCCGTGCGGTGCTTGAGGGCAGGGTGGGCCTGGAGGATGACGTTCGCAGCTACCTGCAGGGCGACTATCCGAACCTGCAGTACCAGGGCCAGCCCATACGGGTCCGTCACCTGCTGTCACACACCAGTGGCCTGCCGAACATGCTGCCGGAGCGGGCGAACACCGTGTTGGAGGACTTCACCGATCACCGCGTGCCCGGTGAACTCAGTGCCCTCTATGCGCATTACGGCAAGCCGGATTTCCTGCGGGATCTGCACGCCGTGCGGATCCCACGGATGCCCGGGAAAGAGTACGCCTACTCCAGTGCTGGGACGGAGCTGACGGCCCACATTCTGGAAGGCGTCTACAAGACCGACTACACGTCATTGCTGCGTGGCTTCTTCAGCGATGCCGCAGCAATGACCAGCATCGGGATCAAGCTGGGGAATGCGGAAAAAGACCGTCTTGCCATCGGCTACCACAGCGACAATCCGGTGCCGACCTCGCCGATGCCACAGTTGCCATGGGGCGCTTCCGGCAACGTCAAGGCAACAGTGCCCGACATGGTGAAATACCTTCAGTTCCAGCTGGCCAACGGCCCGGTGGTGCAGGAATCGCATCGCACTCTGGCCAGATTCGACGACGAGTTCAGCATTGGCTATTTCTGGAACATCGTCGCTGGCGATCGCCAGAAGGGTGTCTATTACGCCCACCACGGTGGCGTTCCACGCTCGCAGTGCTACATCTACATCATGCCGGAGCACGATCTGGGCATCTTCGTGATCACCAACCAGAGCGGCGACCGGACCGCGCGTGCCATGGAGGCGGCGATCGATACCCTGGTCGGGAGAATCGCGGCGCGTTGAACCTCCCGCTGAGGCTCGGGCCCACGCGGCCCGGTCCGTGGACCAATGTGGCTTCGCAGGACGACGTGTCGGACAAGCCTGGAACCGATCTGGACAGACTGCTCGGCCCCGGCGGCTGTCGGCCGCAGGGCTTTGCGCTCGCATTCCTGGCGTTCGTCGCTGGATATCATCGTTGGTCGCATGGTCTGCGCCGCGGCAATGCCCTCGGCTAGGCTATAGCGATCGACCGCAGGGATGACGACCCCATGAACCGCTGGCTTTTCCTGGCGCTTGCTGCGCTCCCGTTCACTGCCGGTGCCGTGGTCATCCGTGATGACGTTGACGACGCCCGGTATCAGATCGATGCCTCTGTCTTCCCGGCGCTGGCTGACATGCCGGGTGAAGGACATGGCGTTCTCATCGCCCCGCGCTGGGTACTGACCGCAGCGCATGCGGCACCCATGGAAGGGATGGAAGAATCCATCTCCATCAATGGACGCGCCTATGCGGTCGAGCGCGTCTTTGTGCATCCCGGTTTCAGAAGAATGCCGGAGGCCCTGGGCAAGGAGGCGCTGGCGACAGGAAATCCCTCCAGGATCCACGCGTTCCTGGCAGCATCGGATGACATCGCACTGATCAGGCTTGCGACTGCTGTAAAGGATGTACAGCCCGTAGCGCTCTATCGCGGTGCTGCCGAAGTCGCGCAGATCGCGGCCCTGATAGGAAAGGGGGCTACCGGCAATGGCGTCGTAGGGCTGGTGCCGGGCGGCCCGCATCGCACGACCCTGCGGCGGGCATTCAACGCGATTACCGGCGGCAACGAACGGTATCTCTGGTACCGGTTCGATCCGCCACCGCAGGCCCTGCCGCTGGAGGGGGTTCTCGGCAACGGTGACAGCGGCGGTCCGCTGGTGATTGATGATCACGGAACGCCGCAGCTGGTGGGGCTTGGTTCGTGGATCACTGCGGTTCCAGAGCATGCGCTCGAGGCGGGGTTCTATGGCCAGGTGGTCTACAACGTTCGCGTATCGCGCTACATCGACTGGATCGAAAGCATCAGCCGTGACGCGTCACATTGATTGCTTTTCGTGGAGGCGTAGCAGTGCAGGGGGGCGTTACCCTGATCTCAGCCGGTGCGACGAGCGTTCGTATGCTTCCCATCATGGGCTCATCATTTCACCGTCCAGATTTCATGATCGTCACCCGGCCGTCCGGCTGGGTGCAGAGCGGCGAGCGCTGGGATCTGTGGTGGAACGGCCGTTCGGTGGCCAGTATCGTGCCGCATGCCGTGCTCGGGTTCCGCCTGAAACTGGACGCACGCAGGATGTCACAGAGCAAGGTCGTGTCCGTCGCCAGCGCCCGCCAGGCGAAGCGCTACGCCGAGCGCTGGTGCGCGGCGCGGCTCTGCCCACAACTGCCACTGCGTGACGCCGTCGCCCGACTGGTGCAGAGTGCACCCGAACCGGGCGCCGTGTTCGCGCCGCCACTGACCCGGACGCAGCGGCAGCAGGCCCGGCGCCTGGCCGAGGCCGGCGCAAGCGAGATGGGGCGGATCAAGGAAGCGCTGGCGCCACGGCCGCGCGTGATGGCCGCCAGGCCCGAGGTGCAGGGACGAGGTGGAACCTGGTCTGTGCCCGGCCAGAATCCATCCTCGCCGCACCGAAACGGGAACACCTCCCCAGCCAGGGTTACGCCGAAAGCTCCTCACGCACGATCCTGGCCCCTTCGCTGAGCGCGCGCAGCTTGCCGCGTGCCACTTCCCGTGCAAGCGGCGCCATGCCGCAGTTGGTGCTTGGGTAGAGTTTGTCGGCATCCACGAACTGCAGCGCCCTGCGCAGCGTGTTGGCCACGTCTTCCGGCGTTTCCACCGTATTGGAGGCCACGTCGATGGCGCCCACCATCACCGTCTTGCCGCGCACCAGTTCGATCAGGTCGATCGGCACGTGCGAGTTCTGGCATTCCAGCGAGATGATATCGATGCTGGAGGTCTGCAGCTTGGGGAACGATTCTTCATACTGCCGCCATTCCGAGCCCAGTGTCTGCTTCCAGTCGGTGTTGGCCTTGATGCCATAGCCGTAGCAGATGTGCACCGCCGTCTGGCACTTCAGGCCCTCAACCGCACGCTCCAGCGCGGCCACGCCCCAGTCGTTCACTTCGTCGAAGAACACGTTGAAGGCCGGCTCATCGAACTGGATGATGTCGACGCCAGCGGCTTCCAGCTCCTTCGCTTCCTCGTTGAGGATCTTCGCGAACTCCCAGGCCAGCTTTTCGCGGCTCTTGTAGTGCGCGTCGTACAGCGTATCGATCATGGTCATCGGGCCGGGCAGGGCCCACTTGATCGGCTGCGTGGTCTGGCGGCGCAGGAACTTCGCATCCTCGACGAACACCGGCTTCGGACGGCTCACGGCGCCGACCACGGTCGGCACGCTGGCATCGTAGCGGTTGCGGATGCGGACCGTTTCGCGCTTCTCGAAATCGACGCCGCTGAGGTGCTCGATGAAAGTGGTGACGAAGTGCTGCCGGGTCTGTTCGCCGTCGCTGACGATGTCGATGCCGGCGTGCTGCTGCTCCTGCAGGGACAGGCGCAGTGCATCCTGCTTGCCTTCAGTCAGGCCGTCGTCCTGCAGCTTCCAGGGTGACCAGAGCTTCTCGGGCTCGGCCAGCCAGGAGGGCTTGGGCAGGCTGCCTGCGGTGGAGGTGGGAAGCAGTTTCTTCGTCGACATTGCGTCTGGTTTCCTGGGGGCGAATGGGGAATCAATGAATCAGCGGGCAGCCCACTGCTCAAGCACGGCGCGGTACGGATTGATGAAGTGTTCTTCGGTAAACCGGCCCTGCTTGACCGCCAGCTGGCTGCGCTCTTCGCGGTCGTAGACGATGCGGGTGGAGGAGTAATCCTGGTGCTTCAGGCTGGGCTGGTAGACCTTGCCGGCCACGGAATTGGCGTTGTAGATCTCCGGGCGGTAGATCTTCTGGAAGGCCTCCATCGTGCTGATGGTGCCGATCAGCTCCAGGTTCGAGTAGTCGCCCAGCAGGTCGCCCTGGAAGTAGAACGCCAGCGGTGCGACGCTGCCCGGCGGCATGAAGTAGCGCACCTGCAGGCCCATCTTGTCGAAGTACTGGTCAGTGGGAGAGAACTCGCCCTGGCGGTATTCCACGCCCAGGATCGGGTGGTGGTTCTCGGTGCGGTGATAGGTCTTGCTGCTGGATACGCTGATGCAGATTACCGGCCCCTTGCTGAAGTTGGTGCGGTAGGCCTCGGACTCCAGGAAATGCTTGAACAACTTGCCATGCAGGTCGCCAAAGCCCTCCGGGATGCCAAAGGTGGCCTTCCCTTCGTTGCTGGCCGGCAGCACCACGCTGAAATCGTAGTCGCGCACGTAGGACGAGAAATTGTTGCCGACGATGCCTTCGATGCGCGCGCCGGTGCGGGTGTCGACGATGGTCGGGCGCAGCACCTCGATCAGCGGGAACGGATCACCGCCACCGCTGCTGCCGATGTGCATCTCCACCGAGATGATGTCCAGCTCGACCGCGTAGCGATCCGCGCTGGGGTTGTCCCAGTGCGCCAGATCGTTGAAGCGGTTGTTGATCATGCTGATCGTGTTGCGCAGGTTTTCCTGGCGGGACGCGCCGCGGGCAAGGTTGGCGAAATTGGTGGTGATGCGCGTCCCGTCGGCAGGCTGGTAATCCTCGTTGAAGGGGATCTGCGTGATGCTGAAGGTGAAGGTGTCGGTCGTCATGGGTGGCGTTCCGTAGTGCGGGGTGACATCCGGATGCGGGCGAGGGCATCCGGCATTCAAAGTGCTGCGGCCGCTTCCAGGTCGGCAAGGCGCTGGCGAGGCAGGTCCAGCAGCGGCATGGCCCGCCGCACCGCCAGCCGTGCGCGCTCGACCAGGGCGTCGTTGTGCACGCGACCGTCGGCGAAATCCCGGTCGGTGGCGTAGACGCCCAGCGGCAGGGTGCGCGCCTGGAAGAAGCTGAAGAGCGGGCGCAGCTGATGGTCGATCACCAGCGAGTGGCGCTCGCTGCCGCCGGTCGCGGCCAGCAGGATGGGGGTGTCGACCAGTGCGTCCTGGTGGACGAAGTCGAAGAAATGCTTGAACAGCCCTGTGTACGAGCCGCGATAGACCGGCGTGCTCACCACCAGCACATCGGCCTGCTCGACGGTGGTCAACTGGCGTTCCACGGTGTCGGGCAACTGCGAACGCCAGAGCGCACCGGCCAGCTGCGGGGCCAGTTCGCCCAGTTCGACCAGGTGCTGCTCGCTGTGGATGTCCTCGCCGATCAGGCCCATCAGATGCTCGGCCAGGGTGGCGGCCTTGGAGGGGCGCTGCAATCCGCCGGACACGGCGACGATTCGAAGGGGGCGGGCAGGTGAAAGCATGACCCGATGCTAGCCATGCCCTTCCATGACGTAAAATGGTATTACTTCACCTATCCATGAGCAGGATTCATCGTCATGCTGGAGCGGATCCACCTCAGCATCGTGCAGCAGGTCGAGCAGCAGGGCTCGCTTACCGCGGCCGCCGGCGTACTGAACCTGACCCAGTCGGCCCTGAGCCACAGCATGAAGAAGCTGGAACAGCAGCTGGGCACTGATGTATGGCTGCGCGAAGGCCGCAGCCTGCGCCTGACCCAGGCCGGGCAATACCTGCTGGCCGTCGCCAACCGCGTGCTGCCGCAGCTGGATCTGGCCGAGGAGCGGTTGGGCCAGTTCGCACAGGGCGAGCGCGGCGCGCTGCGCATCGGCATGGAATGCCATCCCTGCTACCAGTGGCTGCTGAAGATCGTCTCGCCGTACCTGGCCGCGTGGCCGGATGTGGATGTGGACGTCAAGCAGAAGTTCCAGTTCGGCGGCATCGGCGCGCTGTTCGGCTACGAGATCGACCTGCTGGTTACCCCCGATCCACTGCTCAAGCCAGGCCTCAAGTTCATTCCCGTGTTCGACTACGAGCAGGTGCTGGTGGTGGCCAGGAACCACGCCCTGGCCAAGGTGGATTACGTGAAGCCGCGCCAGCTCGGCCAGGAAGTGCTGATCAGCTATCCGGTGCCGTTCGAGCGGCTGGACATCTACAACCAGTTCCTGCTGCCGGCCGGCATTACGCCGCGCCGGCACAAGGCCATTGAGACCACCGACATCATGATGCAGATGGTGGCCAGTGGTCGTGGCGTGGCCGCCATGCCGCGCTGGCTGGTGGAAGAGTACGCCACCCGAATGGACGTGGTGCCGGTGCGCCTCGGTGCGAAGGGCATTCCCAAGCAGATCTATCTGGGTGCGCGCGAGGCCGATACCAGCATCGACTACCTGCAGGCCTTCATCGAACTGGCGCGGAACAGCTCGCCACTGGCCGGCAATGCAGGCGGAGCCCGTTGATGGCTGCACCTGGATCACTGCGGGCGGAAGCCTTCATCAACACCTTTTCACTGGAGGTCAGCGCGAAGTCCATGCCCGCGCTGCGCGCCGAGGCCGACCGCATACCGCGCGGCACAACGATCTCCATTCCCTGGCTGGCCAGTGAGGATGACGACGCACGCCTCGCCGCCGCGCGCACGGTGCGCGCGCTTGGCTTCGAGCCGATGCCGCATCTTTCGGCCCGCCGCATCCGGTCGCGCACGGTGCTTGAACGGTTCCTGCAGCGCGCCGCCAACGAGGCCGGAGCAGCGCAGTGCCTGGTGATCGCCGGCGACCTGGCCACGCCCGCCGGACCGTTTGCTGACAGCGCTTCGATCATCGAGAGCGGCCTTCTGGAGAGGGCCGGTATCAAGGTCGTCGCCATCGGCGGTCACCCCGATGGCCATCCGGTCCTGGGCAGTGACGCGTGCTGGCAGGTACTGGAACACAAGTGCCAGTCCATCGAAGCGCGCGGCATGGCGCCAATGATCATCACGCAGTTCGCCTTCGATGCCGACATCGTCCTGGCCTGGTTGCACGCGCTGCGCGCCCGTGGCATCCACGTTCCGGTGCTCGTTGGCGTGCCGGGCCCGGCAAGCATCGCGCGGTTGGTACGCTACGCCGCAATGTGCGGGGTGGGGGCCAGTGCATTGATGCTGTCCCGGTATGGCATCTCGATCGGCCGGTTGCTGGGCAGCGCGGGCCCGGAGGTGTTCGTGGACCGTCTGGCGGGCGGTTTGACTGATGCCCACGGGTTGGTCAGCCCGCACTTCTTTCCGTTCGGTGGAATTGCCCAGTCGTTGGACTGGATCAACCAGCATCGGGCGCTGCCATCGGTTGCCCGCCGCTGACAGGCCATCAATCGTGCCTGCCGGGCAGCGCATGACCCGGTGCCGCCCCGCTCAGCCCCGGCGGTGGCGTATCCCTGACGGGGTACTGATCAGGCCCGCATTGCTGATGGCCTGGCGCGTACCGCACGCCCGGCACGCAAGCACGGTTCCTCCTCGCACATGCTCCATTTCCTGCTCGCCCCAGACGCTGGTTGCGCCGCAGGCCGTGCAGGTGGCTTCGATCTGCAGGGCACGGGCCAGGTCGCCCTCCGCGCCTGGCGTGTAGGTGAGGTCCCTGATCTTGAATAGGCCGGTATGACTCATTGGAACGCCGTTGTGGGTGCACTACGGGAAGATGCGAGGCGAAGGTGTCGACAGGGTTGGCACAGTGTCGAGAAGCGGCGCGCTTCAGCTCATGCATCACTACGCAGCACGAACTCCTCCAGCCGCGCCCGGCTGACGGACTGGTGGTTGCCACAGCCTGGGCAACTGAGCGAAGCAGCGCCGTTGAGATCGACGAGGCCATGATCAGGAATGGCGCGGAACTGCCTTGAACACTTCAGGCAGGAACAATCGATCCGGGTGACCTGCAGCAGGGTGCCATCCTCACGCGCCACTCCTTCGACGCTGTTTACATAGAACTGTCCGATGTCGCGCATGAAGATGAATAAAGCCCTGAACGTATGGGGGCGTTCATCATGCCGCCTGTCGCGCTGCTAGGCGCGAACCGTATTCTGAAGAATTAAGAATACGCATCACGGCCCGGACTTGCGCCGGGTGCTAGAGTGTGAATAGGTGCCGACGTGGCCCTGCATTCAAGGCGAAGTCCATGCCCATCCGGGCCGTTGTATACGCAAGCCAGGCCGTTGAAGGCCTTTCGATTGACCGCCTGGAAGCACTCGTCACCGATGCCGCGAGGTTCAACAAGCTTGCAGGGGTGACAGGCGTGCTGCTGCATGACGGCACGCGATTCGTGCAGTACTTCGAAGGGCCGGAAGATGGGGTGGCCAGCGTTTACGAGCGGGTGCTGCAATCGACCAGCCACACGGATGTGGTGGAGCTGGCCCGGGGACGTGTCTCTACCCGGCAGTTCCCCTATTGGTCGATGCACCAGCTTCCTGCCGACCAGCTTCTGGTCGGCAGGCTTGCCAGGGCCGACTGGTCACGCTTCAAGAGAAGCCAGCCCGAGGAGATTGCGGGTTCTGCGTGGGGTATCGATGTGCTGGCCGCCGCGGTTGAGCCCTACGTGCACGCCGCTTAGTTTGCGGTTCGGCGGCCGCTCCCTTGGGATGTGCAGCGACATGAAGGCTTTCATCACGCTCATCGCCGCATTTGCTGCGGGCCCGGCGCTTGCCGATGCCCCGCTGCTGCCGCCGGAGAGGTTCACGGCATGCTCCCCCCGCGCGGAATCTCTGTACCGATTCGGATCCAGCCGTCAATTCAACGCGGGTAATGCCACAGGAATCGGGCCAGGATGCCTCGCTGATACCCGGATGGCATCGCGGGTTGTTCCCGTCGGACGATGGGGCTCGGTCGTGGTCGGCTGCGAAGGCATGAACCTGGTTCCGGCTGACGTGACGTTGAGCGAGCCGGTGCTGCATTTCTACAATCGCGGCCGCCTGGTTCGCACGGCTACGCTCGATCAGTTGTATCGGCGCACCATGGCGTGACCACGCCATCACCCGCATTCACTCCACAACAGCGAAAATGCACTATCGGGCGCGCCCCTACGCGCGCCGCTCACTGCCTGCAGGATCGCGAAGATGTCCAAGCCCCCCTTTGGTGAATCGTCATGTGCCGCCGCTGCCAGCGGTTGCGTCGAGGTGCGCGGCGCGCGCGAGCACAACCTCAGGAATGTCGACGTCTCCATCCCGCGCAACGCATTGGTGGTGTTTTCCGGTGTTTCGGGCTCCGGCAAGTCATCGCTGGCGTTCGGCACGATCTTCGCGGAGGCGCAGCGGCGCTACTTTGAGTCGGTTGCGCCGTATGCACGGCGCCTGATCGACCAGGCCGGCGTGCCCGATGTGGACGCCATCGACGGGTTGCCGCCGGCAGTGGCCCTGCAACAGCAGCGCGGCGCCAGCAACGCGCGCTCATCGGTGGGCAGCGTCACTACGCTGTCCAGCCTGGTGCGCATGATGTATTCGCGTGCAGGTGCGTACCCGGCCAACCAGCCGATGCTTTACGCCGAGGACTTTTCGCCCAATACCCCGCAGGGCGCCTGCAGCACCTGTCACGGGCTGGGGCACGTCTACGAGGTGACGGAAGCCTTGATGGTGCCGGATCCGTCGCTGAGCATCCGCGAGCGCGCCATCGCCTCCTGCCCGCCGGCCTGGCATGGCCAGAACCTGCGCGACATCCTGGTCACGCTCGGCTACGACATCGACGTACCGTGGAAGAAGCTGCCGAAGAAGGATCGGGAGTGGATCCTGTTCACGGAAGAAACGCCCACCGTGCCGGTCTATGCAGGCTTCACGCCTGCCGAGACCCGGGCTGCGCTCAAGCGAAAGCTCGAGCCGAGCTACATGGGTACATACACCGGCGCGCGTCGCTATGTGCTGCATACCTTCGCCAACACCCAGAGCGCGCTGATGCGCAAACGGGTTTCCCGCTACATGGAAGGCAAGCTGTGCCCGGCCTGCCACGGAAAGCGCCTGAAGCCGGAAGCGCTCTCGGTCACCTTCGCGGGCGTGGATATCGGTGAGTTCATGCGGTTGCCCCTGGATCAACTGGCGGATCTGCTGGAGCCCATCGCGGAAGGTGATTTCGGCGCACACAGCAAGGGTGCACCTATCAGCAGGCATGCGACACCCCGCGATCGTGCCCGGCGCGCCGCGAGTGGCCGCGCGACGCACGAGGGCGCCCCCGACGTGCGCCTGACCTCGGCCCTGTCCGAAGAGAAGCGGCTGGCCGCACAGCGGCTGGCGGGCGGGGTCATGGGGCGGGTACGGCAACTGCGCGAGCTTGGCCTGGGCTATCTCTCGCTGGACCGCGCCACGCCCACGCTGTCCGCCGGCGAACTGCAGCGCCTGCGGCTGGCCACGCAGCTCAGCTCGTTGCTGTTTGGTGTGCTGTACGTGCTCGACGAGCCTTCGGCCGGACTGCATCCCGCCGACAGCCAGGCGCTGTACGACGCGCTGGACCGGCTGCGTGATGGTGGCAACTCGGTGTTCGTGGTCGAGCACGATCTGGAGCTGATGCGCCGCGCGCAGTGGCTGGTGGACGTGGGCCCGGAGGCCGGCGAGCGGGGAGGGCGCGTGCTCTACAGCGGTGAGCCGGGCGGCCTGCGCCAGGTGCAGGAGTCGCGCACGGCACTGTATCTGTTCGACCAGGTACCCGCGCCCACCCGTCGGCAGCGCACCGCCACCTACTGGCTGGAACTGCAGGGCATCCATCGCCACAACCTGCAGGGAGTGGACGCGCAGGTGCCGCTGGGTTTGCTGACGGCCGTGACCGGCATTTCGGGGTCGGGCAAGTCCAGCCTGATGGCACAGGCCTTGCCCGAGCTGATGCTGCTGCACCTGGGGCATGAACCCGCGGACGATGGAGCCGAGGCGTCGCCGAACGACGGGCCGACGGTGATGGAAACCACGCGAGGCCAGTTGGCCGGTGATGTGGACGCCATCCAGCGGGTCGTGCAGGTCGACCAGAAGCCGATCGGCCGCACGCCACGCTCCAACCTGGCCACCTATACCGGGCTGTTCGATCACGTGCGCAAACTGTTCGCGGCGACGCCCGCCGCACGTCGTCGTCGCTTCGATGCGGGTCGTTTCTCGTTCAACGTAGCCAAGGGCCGATGCGAAACCTGCGAAGGCGAGGGTTTCGTGAGTGTCGAACTGCTGTTCATGCCCAGCGTCTATGCCCCATGCCCCACCTGCCACGGCGCCCGCTACAACGAGGCCACGCTGAAGGTGCTGTGGAACGACCGCAACATCGCCGAGGTCCTGCAGATGACCGTGGACCAGGCGCATGCATTCTTCATGGCGGAAGAGGTCATTGCCCGGCCGTTGCAGCTGCTGCAGGACATCGGCCTGGGTTACCTGAGGCTGGGCCAGCCGGCCACGGAGCTTTCAGGCGGCGAGGCCCAGCGCATCAAGCTGGCCACTGAACTGCAGCGCAGCCAGCGCGGGCGCACGCTTTACGTGCTGGACGAACCCACCACCGGCCTGCACGCGTCGGATGCGGACAGGCTGCTGGTTCAGCTGCAGCGGCTGGTCGACGCAGGAAATACGGTGGTGATGATCGAGCATGACATGCGGGCGGTCGCCCAGGCGGACTGGGTGATTGACGTCGGGCCGGGCGCAGGCAGCGCGGGTGGCACCATCGTGGCGAAGGGAACGCCGCAACAGGTGGCCCGCGCACGGGGAAGCAGGACAGCGCCTTTCCTTGCGCGCGAGCTGGCTCCTCTGTAGGGCCGAGCCATGCCCGGCCATCACCCTCGGCCAGATCCGGGGGCGGCCTGTCCAGCAAACGATGCTCATGTCTCCCCGCGCCACTGGCTCATCAACATCTGCAGAAAGCGTTCCGCAGTAGGCGAGAGCAGGGCGCCCCGGCGACGGACGATCCCGATCGTGCGCGACACCACGGGGTTACCAATCGTGCGCGTCACCAGGGTCGGATGATCTCCGTCCGGCGTGGCCATCTTCGGCAGGACCGACACGCCGATGCCGGCCTCGACCATGCCCAGTGACGTCGACAGGTGGGTCACTTCGTAGTGCCAGCTCAACTTGAGGTTCTCGCGCGCCAGGGCACCATCCAGCAGCGTGCGGTTGCCGCTGGTGCGATGCACGGTGATCAGCTGGTGCTCGGCCAGATCGGCCCATTCAACCTTGCGCTTGCGGGCCAGCGGATGATCGCGTCGGCAGGCCAGCACGAAGGGATCTTCGGCCAGCACGTCGAAATCGAGATTCGGATCGTTGGCGCCCATGAAGTTGATGCCGAACTCGACTTCGCCACGCTCTACCGCCTGCAGGCCTTCGGTGGCCGGGATATCCAGGATCCGGAAGCGCACGTTGGGATGCGCTTCGTGGAAACGCGCCATCACGCTGGGCAGGAAGTAGAACGCCGCCGTGGGCAGGCAGGCGATGGTGACGGTAGCGCCCCGCGTATCGTCCCGGCCCCGCAGTGAGAACAGTGACCCATCGAATTCCTCCAGCATGCGACGCACCAGCGGCAGCAGGTTCTCGCCGACGGCGGTGGTGCTGACGCTGCGCGTGGTGCGCTCCAGCAGTGGCGAACCCACAGCCTGCTCCAGCTTCTGTATCCGTCGGCTGAGTGCCGGCTGGGAGACGTGCAGGATCTCCGCGGCGCGGTGGAAGCTGCGCGTCTCCGACACCAGCAGGAATGCGCGTAGATCCAGGATTTCGCAATTGATGCTCATTGGGTATCAATCATCCAAAAATCAGCAATTCACAGATCAATTGGGGTCATGCCAGTATCGAATCACAGAGGGGTCATTCATCCCCTATACGCATCAATCTAGCACACGTATGTCCAACGATCTGCTCAGCATTCCCTGCGTACTCATGCGCGGTGGTACATCCAAGGGCCCGTTCTTCCTGGCCAGCGATCTTCCGGCGGACATTGCTGAACGCGATCGCCTGCTGGTGGAAGTAATGGGGTCGGGCCATCCGCTGCAGATCGATGGCATCGGTGGCGGCAACGCGCTGACCAGCAAGGTGGCCATCATCGACCGATCCAGCCGGGCAGACGCCGACGTGGACTATCTGTTCGCCCAGGTACGGGTGGAGCAGCAGGTGGTGGACACATCCCCCAACTGCGGCAACATGCTGGCGGCGGTGGGCCCGTATGCCATCGAGCGGGGGCTGGTGCAGGCTCAGGATCCGCAGACCGAGGTGCGCATCCACAACGTCAACACCGGCAAGCTGATCATCGCCACGGTGGAAACGCCGGGCGGCCATGTGGTCTACCGCGGTGATACGCGCATTGCCGGCGCACCGGGCTCGGCCGCGCCGGTCAGGCTTTCCTTCCTCGATGCCGCAGGCGCCCGCACCGGCAAGCTGCTGCCCAGCGGCCACGCGCAGGAAAGCATCAACGGCATGCCCGTCAGCCTGGTGGACTGCGCCATGCCGATGATGCTGGTGCGTGCCGAAGACCTGGGCGTGCGTGGTGATGCTTCGCCCGCCGAACTGAACGCGGACGCGGCGTTCATGCGCCGGCTGGAAGCGCTGCGCATCGAGGCAGGTGCCCGCATGGGCATCGCCGACGCCGGCAACAAGGTCATTCCCAAGCCGGTGCTGCTGTCGGCGCCGCAACACGGCGGCGATCTGCAGGTGCGTTACTTCATGCCGCACCAATGCCACACCGCACTGGCGATCACCGGTGCGGTCGGCCTGGCTACCGCCGCCGTCACACCGGGCACGCTGGCCCACACTTTGGTCGGATGCCTGTCCGTTCCCGGCAGCATTACCCTCGAACATCCGAGCGGGGACCTGCAGGTGGGCCTCAGTCGCAGCTCGGATGACGCACCGGTGATTGCCAGCGTGGTCCGCACCGCACGCCGACTGTTCGAAGGTCGCGTGTTTGCGACAACGCCAGTGCCTGCCATGGCCAGTTCCACCCAAGCCCGCCAATGGACGTCAGCGGCATGATCTGAACCCGGCAGGGCCGGCGCAGACGCGCATGCCAGCCATTACAACGTAGATGCTTCACTCCTGGGAGGGATGATGTACAAGCAGTTCTTCATGGCCGCGCTGTGCGCGGCCGGTCTGGCCGCGGCCGGTTGCAGCAACAGCGGGCGCCCCGATGGCGCATCCACCGGCACCGGTGACGATGCACCCGTGCGCATCAGCGTCGGCTCCTACAACCTCAACAACCTTCCGTTCTTCATTGCCGATGCCAAGGGCTACTTCAAGGACGTCGGCCTGGACGTAAAAACCGAGAACTTCGCCCAGGGTGGCTCGAAGGTGCTGCAGGCCCTGGTGGCGAATTCCACCGACGTGGCGGTCGGTTTCTACGACCACACCATCCAGATGCAGGCCAAGGGCAAGGACGTGGTGGCCTTCGTGCTGCTCTCGCGCAATTCCGGCCTGGTGATGGCGGGGCGCGAAGATGCCACGTTTGATCCTGCGCGACCGGAGTCCATCAAGGGCCAGAAGGTCGGCATCACGGCCCCGGGCTCCTCGTCCGACTTCTTCGTCCGCCACTTCCTGGCGCAGCACGATATTCCGGCCGACAGCATTTCGCTGATCGGCGTCGGCTCCGGCGCTGCTGCAGTCGCCGCGCTCGAGCAGGGCAAGATCGACCTGCTGGTCAACTACGATCCGGCTGCAACCCTGATCACCGAGCGCAAGGTCGGGAAGATCATCCTCGACGCGCGCAGCGACGAAGGCGCCCGCCAGGTCTATGGCGGGCTGTACCCGACCTCGGTGATGTATGCCAACCAGAGCTTCCTGGACAAGCGCCCCGAAGCGGCCGAGAAGATCGCCCGTGCCGAGCAGATGGCGTTGAAGTTCATCGCCGACAACAGTGCCGAGGAGATCGTTGCCGCGCTGCCGGACAGCTATGTCTCCGGCGACCGCGCCACCTATGCCCGCGCGGTGGAGAACGCCCGCGCGATATTCACCCGCGATGGACGCTTCACCCCGGCCGACCTGGAGACGCCGTTGAAGGTGCTGCGTGAGTTCAATACGGATGTGGCCAAGGCCAACATCGATCTGTCCAGGACCTACACCAATGCCTTCGTCGAGCGTGCCAACGCTGCGGCGCCGGCTGCCCAACCGTAAGCGGAGGTAACCCCATGGCCCTCAATGCCACCGTGCGCCAACTCAACGGCGCACCGCAGCTGGAGCCTGCACAGACCATGGTCGCCATCAACAAGGTGACCATGTCCTTCGGCGAGTTCACCGCCGTTCGCGATGTCGACATCCAGGTAGGTGACGGCGAGTTCCTCGCCATCGTTGGGCCCACCGGGTGCGGCAAGAGCACCATCCTCAATTCCGTGGCGGGCCTGCTGAAGCCATCCTCGGGCGACGTGGCCATCGATGGCCGCACGGTCAGCGGCGTGCAGGAGTCGGTCGGCTACCTGTTCCAGCAGGACGCCCTGCTGCCGTGGAAGACAGCTTTCCAGAACGTCGAGCTGGGCCTGCGCTTCCGCGGCGTGCCCGAAGCCGAACGCAAGGCCAAAGCCAACGCGTGGCTGGCCAAGGTCGGCCTGGCCGGTTTCGAGCATCGCTATCCGCACCAGTTGTCCGGTGGCCAGCGCAAGCGTGTGCAGATGGCGCAGGCGCTGATCGTCGAGCCGAAGGTGATCCTGATGGACGAGCCGTTCTCGGCGCTGGACATCCACACCCGCCACCTGATGCAGAACGAGCTGCTGCGCCTGTGGCAGGAGGATCGCCGCTCGGTGATCCTGATTACCCATGACCTGGAAGAAGCAATCGCGCTGGGTGACCGCGTGGTGGTGCTGTCCTCCGGCCCGGCGAGCCGCGTGGTGCGCAGTTTCGACGTGGATCTGGAACGGCCGCGCAATGTGGCCGAGATCAAGCTGGATGACCGTTTCACCGACCTGTACCGCGACATCTGGGCCTGCCTGCGCGGCGAAGTGGAGAAGAGCTATGCACGCCAAGACTGACAAATTCATCCAGCTCGCGCTGGTGGTCGCCGTGTTCGGCGGCTGGGAAGGCGGTATCGCGCTGGGCGTGATCGATCCGTTCTTCTTCCCTTCGCCGACGGCCATCGTGCAGCAGGCCTGGACCTGGTTGTCCGATACCTCGTTCTACCAGCATGTCTACATCACCCTGACCGAAACCGCGCTGGGCTACATCATCGGCACCGGCCTGGGCGTGGCTGGCGGTGTCTGGCTGGGCCTGAGCCGCCGTTCGGCGCGCATCCTCGATCCCTTCATCAAAGGCTTCAACGCGATTCCGCGCGTAGTGCTGGCGCCGATTTTCGTGTTGTGGCTGGGGCTGGGCCTGTGGTCGAAGGTGGCGCTGGCGGTCACGCTGGTGTTCTTCACCACGTTCTTCAACGCCATGCAGGGCGTGCGCGAGGTGAATCCGGTGGTGCTGGCCAATGCCCGCATCCTGGGCGCAAGCCGCAGCGATCTGCTGCGCCATGTCTACTTCCCGGCAGCGGCGAGCTGGATCCTGTCCTCGCTGCGCACCTCGGTCGGCTTTGCCGTGGTCGGCGCGATCATCGGCGAGTACCTCGGCGCTTCGGCGGGCCTGGGTTACCTGATCGCGCAGGCCGAGGGCAACTTCAATGCCGTGGGTGTGTTCGCCGGCATCATCATCCTGGCCGCCTTCGTGCTGGTCATCGACGCCCTGCTGGACGTGGTCGAGAACAAGCTGATCACCTGGCGTCCCAACGCCCAGGCACAGGCCACCAGCTGACCGGGCCGGGCTGAGCCCGCCTGCCGCGCCGCCGGTCCGATCCGGCGGCGCGAGCTTCCTCCCCCGATCTTCCCCCGCACCACCGCAACAGGCCAGCGCCGGGCCAGGGGGCCGGCTGGCCGGAGAGAGAGTCCATGAACCCTTCCACCGTGCTGCCGCTGGCAGCGCTGCCGGTCGCGCTCGGCCTGCTGTTGGCCAGTGGCCACGCCGACGCCCAGTCTGTTTCATCCCCGCCCACGCCACTGAGCCAGGCCGAGCTGTCACGCCTGGTGCAGCAGCAGGCACTGCAGATCCAGCAATTGGAAGCACGCCTCCGCGCCGTCGAGGGCGGGCAGGGCAGTGCGGGGGCACCGTCAACGCCGCCCGCGCCTGCGCTGGAAACGCGGGTGGCCGCACTGGAATCCGGCCAGTCCAGGCAGCCCAAGGTCTCCTGGGCCAAGGGCGCACCCGAGCTCAGCAGCGCCGACGGCACTACGGTGTTCCGTCCCCGCGGCCGCCTGTTCGTCGATGCCTCCAGTACGGACGGTTCGGCGGTCGGTGATCGCAACGTTTCGGGCACCGAGGTCCGTTCGGTGCGCCTGGGGGCCGAGGGACGCTACGGCACACTGGGCTGGGTGGTGGAGGGTGACTTCGCCGACAACGCGGTGGCCTGGAAGTCGGTCTACGCCACGCTGGACCACACCCTGTTCGGCCTGCCGGCCGATCTCACGATGGGCAACCGCTTGAACGATCGCGGTATCGATGGCTCCAGCAGCACCTCCAACACGCCGTTCCAGGAACGCAACGTGGTCGGCACGTTGATGCTGCCGCAGCGCGGCCTGTTCGGTGTCGGGCTGACCGAGCGGGTGTACGGAAAGGGCTGGCACGCCAGCCTGTCGGTGGCCGGCAACGATCTCAACAACGCCGGCACCGACAACGACAGCCAGACCTGGGCCACGCGCGTGCACTGGAATCCGCTGGACACCGCTGGCGCCACGTTGCATCTGGGCGCATGGGCGTTCCACGAGAAGATTCCCGCCGGGGCCAGCGGCGTGGTGCGCAGTTCGGCCATCGCGGGGCATTTCAACGATCTGGTCAGGATCACGCCGGGCACACTGCTGGGCGCCGAGCGCAGCACCGCCTACGGTGCCGAACTGGCCGGCTTCTTCGGCCCGGCGTGGGCAACGGGAGAGTGGGGTACGCGAAGCCTGCGCGGGGCCGATGCCGGCGGTCGCTACGATCGCGACCACGCGGCGTGGGCGATTTCTGCCGGCTGGTTCCTGGCGGGCGCGCTGCCGTCGTACTCGGGCAAGGCCGGTACCTGGGGGAAGGTGAAGGTCGCCGATCCGGTGACGCGCGGCGGCGGCGGTGCCTGGGAGCTGAAGGGCCGCTATGAAGACGTGGACTATGCCGAGCTGCCCAGTGGCGGTACCGGTAACGCGTGGACCCTGGGCGCGAACTGGTACCTCAACGATTTCAGTCGCGTGATGTTCGAAGCCGTCCGTTGGCAGACCCGTCACCGCAACGGCAGCGCAATGGGCAGGGATGAAGGCACCACCTTCAATACCCGCCTGCAGCTGGTCTTCTAGGGCAGGGGCGCCGCCTGTACTCTGGTCACAGCAGCAACAACGCTGCGATGAGTGCAGGTGGCATCACCAGCGCGCCGACGCGCAGGAAGTCGAGCGCGCTGACATGCTCGCCTTCGCGACGCAACGCCATCAACCACAGCATCGTGGCCAACGAGCCGGTCACCGACAGGTTCGGGCCCAGATCCACGCCGACCAGCAATGCGGCACGGGTCTGCGCCGGCAGGTCCGCCATCTGCCCCAACGAACCAGCCGCCAGGCCGACCGGCAGATTGTTGGCCACGTTGCTCAGCAGTGCAGCGGCGCCGCCGGCCAGCCAGCTGGCCTGGTGCGGCGACGTATTCGCCAGCGCCTGCAGCGCGCTGGCCGAACTCTGGATGACACCGGTCTGCGCTACCGCTTCCACCAGCACGAACAGCCCAGCCACCAGCGGCAGCACCCCCCAGGACACGTGGCGCAGCAGCGGCAGCGGGCTGCGTCGCTGGCGGATCGCCACTGCCACCACGCTCAGCGTGCCCGCGCAGAACGTGGTCAGGCCCAATGGCCCGTTCAAGGCGGACGTAACCAGCAGCACCGTGCCGGTGAACAGCACGCCCAGTGCGCTCAGTCGGCCGCCGTCGGTCAACGAGCGATGCGCCGGCGCGGCCACCAGCGGCTGTGCGATTTCGCGACGGTGCACCCAGCGCAGCACAAGATAGGTCGCACCGATCGCCGCCAGCGAGGGCAGTGCGAACTGCGCCAGCCACTGCAGCAGCGGCGGCATGTGCTGGCCGTACACCACGAGATTGGCCGGGTTGGAGATGGGCAACACGAAGCTGGCCGCGTTGGCGATGAAGGCACAGACGAACAGGTACGGCAGGGGATTGGCCCGGGCCGCCTTGCAGGCCGCGTAGACCGCCGGCGTCAGCACCACGGCTGTCGCATCATTGGAAAGAAACACCGTTACCAGCGTGCCGACCAGGAACACCAGGTCGAACAGGCGTCGCCCGGATCCGCCCGCGTGCCGCACCGCGTACAACGCCAGCCAATCGAACAGCCCTTCGCGGCGTGCGAGCTCGGCCAGCACCATCATGCCGACCAGGAACAGGTAGACATCGCGGCCCTCGGCGACTGCGTGCCAGGTAGTGCCGAACGACACAGTGCCGCTGAGCGGAAGCAGCGCGGCCGCACCGAGCGCCCACACATACTCCGGAATGCGGAACGGACGGAACAGCAGGCCGACAGTGGCAACGGCCACCGCCATCCAGATGATGAGGGAAGAATGGGAAGCGAGCATGGGGTAGGGGGCGTGCGCGGTGCCGTCCATCGACCGCGTCGCCGGTTCTCTGGCGCATGTGATCGGCGTGCAGGCGCCCGCTGCGATCAGTGCAAGTGCCGGGGTTGCGGCATCATACCGTGCCGGCTGCCCAGCAAAGGCCCTGGCGCGGCACGTTACGTGACGGCCGCACCAGGGCGTTCAACACCGCGCCTACTGCGACGCACACTCCACCTTGCGATCGAACTCGGTGCCCAGTACGACCGAGGTGATCGCAAGCGTTGTGCCCTTTCCGGCGCGCAGCGCAAACGGCACGTTCAAGCGGCTCATGTTCGCCCCGGCGTTGGCCAGGCACTTGAGGGGAACGCCCAGCCTGACCCACTCATTGCGCGGCGCCGCCGACAGCGCGGGGCCCAGCGCAACCTCGGCAGCACAGGCCGCCCCGCAGGCGGTACCGAGTGTCACTGCGGCTTCTGCCGGGAGCTGTTCGACACGCACGGTTACTACCACGGACAGCTCGCCGTTGGTCTCGCGCGACCAGTCCAGCGGAGTATTGGCCTGCAACGCCACCGTGGCCGGCGCCCGGAAACTGAACCGGCGTGCGCCCTCCTGCACATCGGTGTTGATTGCGACCATCGCCAGTGACTGGTCGGCAGTCGTTGCATTGGGGTGCACGACATCGGTCGATTCGCCATTGGCGGCAGTCAGGCGAAGCATCAGCCCAGTGCCGGCCACACCACGATCGAACAGGGTACCGCTACCGGCGGCGTCCGGATCAATGCCCGGGTCCTCGGAAAGCGCAGGCAGATTTCCCTTGTCGGCATAGGTCAGGCCGTATCCGAAGGCGAACTGCGGGTCGTAGTCCTTCTGCCCCACGTTGTTCTGGTACTGGTTGGCGCGGCGTGGCCAGGAGTAGCTCAGCTTTCCGCGGAAGTCGTGTTGCACGCGCCCATCGGCCCCACGCAGCAGCACATCGGCCACGCCCCCACCTTCCGATCCCGGCAGCCATGCGGCCACGAAGGCATCGGCGGCGTTGATTTCGCGGTTCAGCCACAACGGGCGCCCGCTCAGGAACACCCCCACGACCGGAATGCCGTCTGCCTTCAGGCGTCGCATCAGCTCCAGGTCTCCGGACTTGCCGTTCTTGAACATCAGGTTGGGCAAGTCGCCCTGGAATTCGGCATACGGATCTTCGCCGAACACCACGATGGCCACATCGGGCCGGTTGCGATAACGGCCATCGACCGCCAGTTCGGCCTGGCCGCCGCCCGACCTGACCTGTGCCTCCAGGCCTTCCCAGATCGTTTCAGCATTCGGGAAGTCCTCCCGACGCGCGCCATCGCCCTGCCAGCTGAGCGTCCAGCCGCCCGCCTGACGGCTCATGTCGTTCGCGGCATCGCCCGCAACCAGCACCCGTTGTTTCGGCGGGAGTGGCAGCAGCTGGTTCTGGTTCTTGAGCAGCACCAGCGATTCACGCACGGCCTGCCGCGCCACCTGGCGATGCGCCGGCGCCCCGAGCAGCTCGAATCTGCCGCCCAATGCGCGCTCGGACGGCTTGGGTTTGTCGAACAGGCCCATGCGCATCTTCGCCCGCAGAATGCGGCGAACGGCATCGTCCAGCCGCGCCTCCGGCAGGCTGCCGTCCTTCACGTGGGCCAGCGTGCTTTCGTACATGCCTTTCCAGCTGTCCGGCGCCATCGCCATGTCCAGGCCGGCAACATAGGTCTTCGCGCAATCGGTGTTGCTGCAGCCCTTGATCTGGCCATGGCCGTTCCAGTCACCAACCACGAAGCCGCCGAAACCCATCCGGCCCTTCAGCACATCGGTCAACAACGGCTTGTGCCCATGCATCTTCTCGCCATGGAAGCTGTTGAAGGACGCCATCACCGACTGCGCGCCCGCATTGATCGCCGGCAGGTATCCGGCGGCATGGATGTCGCGCAGTTCTGCCTCGCTGACCGTGGTGTTGCCCTGGTCCTTGCCGTTGCCCGTGCCGCCATCGCCGAGAAAATGCTTGACCGTGGTCATCACGTGGTGGTCGTCGAGGAAGTCAGCAGCCCCCGCCTTGCCCTGCAGGCCTTCGACGAAGGCCCCTGCATAGCTGGCCACCAATGCCGGATCTTCCGAGTAGCCTTCGTACGTGCGCCCCCAGCGGTCGTCCTGTGGAACGGCCACGGTCGGCGCGAAGGTCCATTCCATGCCGGTCACACGGGTTTCGGCAGCGGTGATCCTTGCGATCTCGCGCAGCAGTTCCGGGTCGCGCGCTGCGCCCAGGCCGATGTTGTGCGGGAACAGAGTGGCACCCACCACATTGCTCTGGCCATGCATCGCATCAATGCCCCAGACGACGGGAATGGCCTTGCCACCGTTGCGCGTGTCCATCGAGGCTTCCCAGAACGCGTCGGCCAGCGCAAGCCATTCGGCGGGTTTTGCGTTGTAGCGGCCACCTGGGTCGGATGCGCCGCCTGCCAGTATTGAACCCAATCGATATCTGCGCACGTCGTCGGGCGTGATGCTGGCGATATCGCCCTGTACGATCTGGCCGACCTTTTCTTCCAGCGTCATTGATGCGATCAGCGCGTCGATGCGTCGTTCCATGGCCGGATCGTTGGCCAGCGGCCAGGTTGCCTTGGGCCAGTGCGCGGGAGTGATGGTACCTGCGTCGTTCACCGGGGCAGGGGCCGCACCGGTCGCAGGCACCAGCGCCATGGCAAGCGATGCAGCCAGCATCAGGCGGTGTGGACGTAAAACGGGGTTGCGCTTCGCACGATCGGAATGACGGACGTTCATCGGGAACAATCATCTCGGAAGGGTGGCTTGGATGGGCTCGGCGACCAGAAAGCAACCTGACAGCGTTGTCAGTCGAAGTCGAGCATACCCAGCCCGTGGAACGAATGCTTGCTGCACAGCGGCATGGGTTTTGAGGATAAAGTTGCATCTGCATCCACATCCCGTGGTGCAGGATTTCGGTAGCGATGGTGAGGCTATGACGGGCAGAGGGCGGGGGATGCCGGGACCTGAGCAGGTGCTCGCAGGCAGGCCGGGACGCGTGCGGATCGAGGATGTCGCGGCAACGGCCGGGGTCTCGATGAAGACCGTCTCGCGGGTGCTCAACAACGAGCCGAACGTCTCCAAGAGCACCCGGGCCCGGGTGGACGCGGCAGTGGAAAAGCTGCGTTACCGCCCCTTGCCCTCTGCACGGGTCCTCGCCGGCCGGCGTTCCTACCTGATCGCGATGCTCTTCGATAATCCGTCCTCGAACTATCTGATGGAGATCGAGATGGGGGTGCTGGATGCCTGCATGGAACAGCACTACAACCTGATGCTCGCTCCGCTGATCTACGACGCGGCCGATATCGTGGAAAAGGTCGAGTCATTGATCATGCAGTCGCAGCTCGACGGCGTGGTGCTGACGCCGCCCCTGACCGACGACACGGCCCTGCTGGAACGCCTGGTCGACCTGGGCATTCCGTACTCCAGCATTTCGGCGAAGGAACAGAACCGGAACGTGGGCGTCGTCGTGGATGAAATCGGCGCGGTGGTGGCGCTGATCGCACACCTGGCCTCGCTGGGCCATACCCGCATCGCCCATATCAAGGGACACGCCGCGCATGGCGCAAGCATGTGGCGCCTGGCAGGCTATCGCGAAGGCCTGCGCAGGGCAGGCCTGCGCTACGACCCCAGCCTGGTGCTGGAGGGCGAGTTTTCATACGAGTCGGGCTACAACGGTGCCAACGCGCTGCTTGACCGACCTGATCGGCCGACCGCCATCTTCGCTGCCAACGATGATATGGCGGCAGGCGTCATCTGTGCGGTGTTCGAACATGGCCTTTCGGTGCCGGGCGACATCTCGGTCTGTGGTTTCGATGACACGCCGATTGCCCGCCAGATCTATCCGGCGTTGACCACGGTCTGCCAGCCCACCCGTGAGATGGGCCGGCGGGCGGCCATGGAGCTGATCAAGGAAGTGCGCGAGCTCGGCAGCGGTGGTGTGGTCGATATTGACTACGCTCTGCAGGTCCGGCGATCCACGGGACCGGTCCGTCACGATTGAACGCGGTCCAACGGCCTGCCGCCGCGATCGCCACGCCGCGCTGGCAGGGCAGGGGCGCGGCTCAGCTCAGTGGCCCGCTTCGGTTGCCAATCGCTCCAGGTCAACACCCTGGCGACGAAGTGTACGGCCAGCCGCCCAGGCGTAGAACGCCAGATAGCAGAAACACAGCACGCCAATGATGAAGCTGTAGTGCACGCCGACCTTGTCGGCCAGTGCGCCCTGCGCCCAACTGACGATGCCGCCGCCCATGATCATCATGATCAGCAGGCTGCTTGCCTGGTTTGTGTGGCGGCCCAGGCCGCTGATGGCCAGGGTAAAGATGCAGGGCCACATCGTGCTGCAGAACAGCCCGACACTGATGAAGGCGATCACACTGGTCATGCCGGTGGTGAACATGCCGACCAGCTGCGCCGCAATGCCACACACGGCAAAGTACAGCAGCATGCGCGACGGATTGCCCCTGCTGGCCAAGGTTGCAATGATCATCAGGACGATCACCGGCGCGTAGTGGAGGAACTGTGCGGAGTTGTGGCCAGAGATCGCGTTGACGGCAAGGTAGATGGCGAACGCGACGAACGGCAACACCAGCATCAACAGCTTCCGGGTGCCTGCGCGCACATCGAACGCGCCTGCGGCACCACCCCAGCGGCCGATCATCAGGCTGGCCCAGTACAACGACACGAACGGGGCGATCACCGAGGTTTCCAGCCCCAGTCCACCCTTGCTCAAGGGCTGCTCAAGGTAGGCTGGAAGATTGTCGATGGTCGATACCTCCACGCCGACGTAAAGGAAGATCGCGATCATGCCCATGACCAGCTGCGGGTAAGCGAGCGCAGATCTGCGATCTGTCTGGTGATCTGCCCCGGTTGCACCTGCGGGGACCGTCGCGGACAGCTCGACATGATTGGGCACGCTCGAGAGCCGCAGCAGCACGGCTACCAGTACGAAGGCGGCGCCCAGCACCAGGTATGGGATCTTTACGCTCTCGATGCTCGCCTCTGTGTTGCCCGCTGACACGCTGCCAAAGATGGCAATGCTCACCAGCAGTGGGCCTACCGTCGCGCCCAGGTTGTTGACACCGCCAGCCATGGTCAGGCGCTGCGATCCAGTGGCCGGATCACCCATGATCACCGCCAGCGTATTGGCTGCGATCTGCTGGAGCGAGAAGCCCAGGCCAACGATGAACAGGCCGGACAGCATCAGTGCAAACGAGCCGGTGTTGGCCGCGGGATAGAAGAGCAGGGCACCCAGTGCCGAGACCAGCAGGCCAAGGCAGATGCCGTTGCGGTAGCCCACCCTGTGCAGCAGGTCGCTGCCGATGGCGCGGGAGACGGCGATGTAGATCAGCGAACCGGCGGTGTAGGCAACGTAGAAAGCCATCGCCACGTACATGCTCTGCGCCTGGCTGAGATGGAACGCCTTCTTGAACACCGGAATGAGGATGCCGTTGCTTGCGGCAACGAAGCCCCAGAAGAAGAAGACGGTGATGAGTACACCGAACTGCGACCAGCGGGTTGTGTGTTTCATGATTCTCGTGTCATCGCGGGCAGGGCGACGCCCCGTGCGTTGTCGCACAGGGCGGGACGTGGTGATTGCGCACGGAGGGCCGGCGAAACCGGCCCTCCTTCAAGGCTGCGTTGCTCAGAACTGGTAACGCAGGCGCAGGCCGTAGCTGCGCGGATCGTTCAGGAAGCGGACGTTGATGCCGGAACCCACCAGGGCCTTCTGCGAGACGTCGTTGCCCAGCAGATTGTTGCCCCAGGCTTCCACCCGCCAGTTGCCGCTCAGTGAGGTGAAGCCAATGCCCGCGTTCAAGGTGGTCTCGCCCTTCTGGCGGTCAGGGAAGCCGGCCGTAGCGGCACTTTCGGTACGGTCATGGACCAGCTCACCAGTGGCCGGATCCTGTCGGATGAACTCTACGTCCCGGTTGTTGTACTGGGTGAGATAGAAGGCCGAGCGGTACGAGGCCAGCAACTGCCAGTCGAAGGTGCCAAAGCGCAGCTCGGTCGTATGCTGCAGGCGCACGTTGAAGGTGAGCTTCGAGGCCAGCGGCAGTTCATTGCCGGACAGGTCGATCAGCGAAGTGGCACCACCGGCGTCGTAGTTCTGGCTGCGGACATCGGCGACGGTGCCGCGCTTGATCTCGCTGTCCATCCAGAGTGCATTGATGTTGACCATGAAGTTGTGCGGGAATCGCAAGGTGCTTTCCGCCTCCAGGCCGTACACAGCGGACTTGCCGACGTTGCGGTTGACCAGCGCATAGCCGGTGGCTTCACCGGTGGTCGGGTTGGTGGCGATCACCGCCAGGTCCTGGAACACCTGGTCGCTGTAGTCGTAATAGAACCCGCTGACGTTGAAGGTCGAGGTGCGACCCAGCATCTGGAAGGAGTTCTTGCTGCCGATTTCGTAGGCAATGATCGATTCGGGCTTGAAGGTCTCGGGAATCTCCTTCGGATCAAACGTGTCGTTGAAGCCGCCCGCCTTGTGGCCGGTCGACACCAGGCCGTACAGCAGGCTGTCGTCGCTCACGTCGTACTCGAAACCCGCGCGCCAGTCGGTAAAGCTGAACTTGCTCTTGCCGAACTGCTGGGCTGGAATCGCGCTGACCTGGGCCCAGCTCTGGTACGGGCAATCGACGGTATCGCCACCGATGTCGGGGCGGTCCACGCAACCAAATGGGCCGCCATCGGGCACCGCGCCGATCTGCTGCAGCAAGGTGTCGTTGCGACCGTGTCGCAGCACGCCCTGCAGCAGGAAGCGGGCCATCTCCGCCTGCGAGGTGATGTTGCTGACATCAAAGTTCGGACGGCTCATGAACGCGGGCTCGAAGCCGGGCGTGCCGAGGCGCGTGGCAAAGTCCCCGCCCTGGCCAGGCAGGCCCAGCGACCAGTTGCCGCCGATGCCGTAACGCGACTTCTTCTCCTCGGAGTAGCGCAGGCCGCCCTTCAGGCGCAGGCGATCGTTGACGTCGAACGTGCCATCGGCGAAAACGGCGGAAGACTTGCCATTGACCTTGGGCATGGTGAATTCAGTGCCCGAATACCAGCGCCCTTTGTCCACCAGCGAAAGGTAGCCCACCCGCTGGTCCTCGTTGAAGTGGAACAGGCCGGTGGTCCAGCGCAGCCGCTCGTCCTGGTCGGACGTGAACCGCAGCTCATGTACCTGCGACTCCGACTCGGTCAGCCAGTACTGGGTGGAGTAGTTGTCGTAATCGATGCCACCGGGGTTGCTGGGCGATACCGGATCGATGTTGCGGCCCGGCCAGAGGATGCCTTCGCTCTGCGCATTGGTCTGGCGGTAGTCCACGTTGCGGTAGCTGCCGTTGTACTCCACCGCCACCTTGCCGAAGTCGTAGGAAATGCTGGTCTGCGCCCCCCAGTTGGTGCTGTCGAGCTTGCCCTGCGCGCCACGGTAGATGATCTTCCGCAGGTCGACATCGTCCGGCAGGTAGCCGGCCCTGGCGGCGGTGTAGACGTTGGCGCCGGGATAGCCCGTGCCGCCTTCCTTGCCGATGTCGGCCATGGCGAAGATCGACAGCTTGTCATCCGGCTGGTAGAGGAACGACAGTCGAGCGCCCCGGTCGTCCTGCACGCCAGCCGGTTCCAGGTCCTGCGCGCGCCCCGCATTCTTGAACGGAGAGTCCTTCTCCACCTTGTAGCCAGCCACGCGGAAGGCCGCGCCACCACCGATCGGGAGATTCAGGGCGAACTCGCCACCGCGATGGTCACGATTGCCGGCCTCGGCCTGAACATACCCACCGAACGCTTCCAGGTCGGGGCGCTTGGTGATGATGTTCAGCGTGCCGGCCAGCGCATTGCGGCCGCGCAGCGTGCCCTGCGGGCCCTTGTTGATTTCCACCCGCTCGACATCGTAGAACATGCCGCCCAGACCGCGCGGTCGTGCAATGTAGGCCCCGTTGATGTGAGGCGCGGCGCCCGGATCACCCAGTTCGGTGTTGTTCGAAGAGCCCACGCCGCGGATGAAGATCTCCAGGTTGCCTTCCTGGTTGGCCATGCTCATGCCCGGCACCAGCGCCTGGATGTTGCGCAGCTCATTGTTGATGCCCAGCGCACGCGTATCGTCCGCGGAAATTGCCTGGGCGGTACCTGCATATTTCTGCAGGTCCTGTTCCCGGCGTTCGACAGTGACGATGACGGCGTCCAGCGTTGAGGCCTCCCGTGCCTCGCTGGTGGCGGTCGAGCTGCTTTCCTTGACTGATTGCGCTGCGACCGGCAGCGCTGCAGTGGCGGTGACGATGGTGGCAAGTACTGCCTGTGCGAGTGTGCTCTTCCTGAAATGGCCGGTCATAGGGTCCCTCTCTCCCCATAAGTGATGTCTGGACGTTCCCGCGCCACGCGCCGGACGTGGGCTCTTGTAAGCGCGACCTGACAACGCTGTCAATCAGAATGAACGATGGATGACCAGAAGCTCGGGAAATCAGACAGTTGAGCGATCAGCAGTGCTGCCTGGCACGCCGCATTTGCTGCAATGCGAAACGAAATCGAGCGGCGTTGCGCCCTGCCTGCGAATGCAACGGCTGGATTGGAACCATCAGAAAGCGGATCGGCAGCAAGGGCCATCGGCTTCGCGTATCCGCTGGCGGGCTGCGGGGCCATGCAGGTGGCGTGGTGCTGATGCTGTCATGTGGCCGGGCATGACTTCAGGCACTCCGTCTTGACTACAGTTGTAGTCAATATGGGCAGGCATTCACCGGAAGAGATGCCCATGAAAACTGCACGATGGTTGTCCAGCTTCGCGGCCTTGATGCTGGCCCTCCCTGCACTGGCCAGCACGACCACCACGGCCGACGCCGTCGCGACGATCGAACGCAACGCCCGTGCCGCGCATTCCGACGCGGTGCTTGTCTGGAAGGATGGAAAAGCACTGCTGGAGCCAGAGCCAGAGACTGGCGAGGAGCCGGTTCACCTCATGTCTGCCACCAAGTCGGTGGTGGCGCTGGCCGTCATGCTCCTGCTGGACGACGGAAAGCTGGCCTCGGTCGACGAGCCGGTAAGCAACATCTTCGCGGAGTGGAAGCAGGGGCGGAAAAGGGACATCACGGTACGCATGCTGCTGGACCATACCTCCGGCCTGCAGAACATGGCCAACGCGGGGGAAGAGCTGGAAGCTGCGCCGGACCTGGTCAAGCTCGCACTGGCGGCAGAGCTGAGCAGCGATCCAGGTACCACGTTCTCCTACAACAACAAGGCTACCAATCTGCTGCCCGGCATTGTCGAGCGTCTGGCAGGGGAACCGATGGATGCCTACCTTGAGAAGCGCCTGTTCAAACCGCTGGGCATTGCCCGATATACCTGGTTGAAGGACGGTGCGGGCACCCCCTTGGGCATGGCCGGATTGTCGCTGAGTGCCCGCGATCTGGCGAAGATCGGGCAGCTGCTGCTTGATGGCGGCGTGACCCCGGCGGGTACGCGCGTGCTGAGCGAGCGGTCGGTGGCGCTGCTGACTGGAGCAAGTGCCCGCTCCCCGGATGTTGGTCTTCTTTGGTGGCGCATTCCAGCATGGGAGCGTTATGAGCTGAAAGGCCAGATGGCCGGCTTCCTGGCGCGGCATGGGGTCAGCGCTCCGGTCCAGCAGGCATTGCTGGCCACCGGGGGCAGGGTATTCGACAGCAAAAGTGCATTGATTGCGTACGTGGCCGAGCGACTTGGGGCGGACTGGCCGCAGCACTATGGCAGCGAGATCACCGGTCGTGGACTCAAGCTGTCCGACATGTTCGACATCCAACGCGGCCCCACCGTTGCCTACGCCGCCAACGGTTACCTGGGCCAGCACCTGGTCATCGTTCCGCAACAGCGCGTGGTTGCCGTGCGCCTCATCCACCGACGCGACAGCCATCGCGCGCCACTGGATGACTACGCGACATTCCCGGCGGATGTACTCACGCTGGCCCAGGCGCTTCAGTGAACGGGGGAGCCGGGCCTGCGCCCGGATCCTCGTCCACTGCTTCATGCTGCTGGCCGGAGTGGCAGGGTCTGGCAGGGCGCGCCACTACTTCGGCATCAGCACGGTATCGACAACGTGGATGACGCCGTTGGATTGGTTGACGTCGGCGATGCTGATGCCTGCTTTGCCACCCTTGGCGTCGATCACCCACAGCTTGCCGTCGTGGAGCGCCACGGTAAGCGGCTCGCCTTGCACTGTCTTCAGCGTGGCTTTTCCACCGTGCTTCCTGGCATCGGCCAGGAGCTGGGCGGAACTGAACCGTCCTGGGACCACGTGGTAGGTGAGGATCCGGGTGAGCTGCGCCTTGTTTTCAGGCTTCACCAGTGTATCGACCGTGCCTGCTGGAAGCTTGTTGAAGGCGGCATTGGTGGGCGCAAAGACGGTAAAGGGACCGGCGCCATTGAGGGTCTCGACCAGGCCTGCGGCCTTGACCGCTGCCACCAGCGTGGTGTGATCCCTGGAGTTCACGGCGTTTTCAACGATGGTCCTGGTCGGGTACATCTCGGCCCCGCCAACCATTACCGGATCTGCGGCGAAGCTGGCGGAAGCGGCTGAGACGAGTACGGCGAAGCTGACTGCGGCGGCGATGCGCTGAAGAGCGTTCACGGTGCGTTCCTCGATAGGATGCCCGCACAGCGCGGGCATCCTACATACGGCTGGCGGGAGCGCCTGGATGCACCGGATGCAGGCCGGGTCAGTCAGGGAGAGCGCCGTGATGCGTGTCGAAATTCTCCCTGCAGCGGCGGAATTCCTCGGCGTGTCCCACTACCCAGGTCCACATCGGGATCATAAGAACCAGCAGCTCCCTGCCCAGCGGAGTGATGGTGTACTCCACGCGCGGCGGAACCTCACGGAAATCCTGCCTATGGATCAGTCCGTCCCTTTCAAGCTGACGCAGGGTACGCGTCAGCATACGCTGCGTGACTCCTTTCATCCGCCGCGCCACATCGGCGTGACGCAGTGTTCCGTAGACCCCCAGGGCGTGAATGATGCCCAGCGACCAGCGGCTGCCGGCATGCGCGAGCACCTCGCGGCGCAGACCGTCGTCGTCCGCGCTCATGCCGTCGCATATCGATTGTGAATGTCGCAGAAGCTCATCGGTGCTCATGAACGGTGCGGTCGGTATCATCGGTGTGCCTTCTTACGTGGCAACGAGGGAGGGGCGCAGAATCGCCGCCATCGTACACACAGATGGTGGTTTCAATGTCTCCCCCGATTGTTTCCCGCTCAATCCTGGTGCTGGGTGCCGGCGAACTCGGAATGCCCGTCATCCGCAACCTGGCCCAGCTCGCGGTCGTGCATGACGCAACCATCAGCGTGATGCTGAGGCCTGCGTCGATTGAATCCACACTACCGGACAAGCGTACGGTCATTGACCAGATCCGCTCGCTGGGAGTGGCCCTCGTTCCTGGCGACCTGGTCACTGCCACGGTCGATGAGCTGGCTGATCTATTTTCCGGTTATGACACGGTCATCGGCTGCACCGGCTACGCCGCTGGCCGCGACACTCCCATGAAGGTAGCGCGCGCCGCCGTGAAGTCGGGCATTACCAGGTACTTCCCTTGGCAATTCGGGGTCGACTTTGACGCCATCGGACGCGGCGGGCCACAGGATCTTTTCGACGCCCAGCTGGATGTACGCGACTATCTCCGCTCACAGGCCGAAATGGACTGGGTGGTCATTTCCACCGGCATGTTCACCAGCTACCTCTTCGAGCCGGAGTTTGGCGTCATCGATCTTCCCGGCAGAAAGGTCAATGCACTTGGCACAGCCTCCAATGCGGTTACGCTGACCACACCAGAGGACATCGGTGCAATGACTGCACAGATCGTCTTCCACTCGCCCCCCCTTCGAAACGAGATCGTCTATCTTGCGGGAGACACGGTCCGTTATGAGCAGCTGCCCGCCATCCTTGAGGAAAAGTTCGGTGCTCCCTTCAAGCTGATCGTGTGGAGCGTTCCCCAGCTGATGGAGGAGCTTGCCAGTGACCCATCAAACATGATCAGGAAGTACCGTGCTGCCTTCGCCCAGGGCAGGGGCGTCTCCTGGAGCCTGGACGGGACGTTCAATGCCAGCATTGGCGTGAAACTGGAGGGTGTCGACGACTGGCTGAAAGCCCACTTCGAGACTTGATGAGCCGTTGAGCGGCAATCGCGTGGACGAAAACGGATTCTCCTACAGACTCCAATCGACCCGCAGGCCGGCGATCAACGCATTCGGCAGGTCCCGCTGGCGTGCGGGTTCGTTGAACTGGTCCGGATGCACGATGTAGTGCAGGTTCGGCGCGACCCGAAGCTGGGGGGTGACCTGGATGCCATAGCTCAGCTCCATCATCACTTGGCTCCCGTGCGGGGTGCCGCTGCCGCCCGCTGCGGCACGGGCAAGGCGCAGGTTTTCCAGCGCGATGCTGCTGTACTTCTGCTGCGTCACGACGAAGGCGATGCTGTCCTGCGGTCGGCTGGCGAACGTACCTTTCTGCACCAGCCCGGCCTGAAGGAAGTGATCCTCGATCACCTGGCCGGAGGTGCCCTTGAGCGCGGCGCCGAAAAGGGTCAGGCCACGGCCGCTGCCATCGCTGCTGAGCTGCTGCTCGAAGCGGGCGAACGCACCGGAGCGACCATGACGTGTCGCGTACTCCTGGCCACTGCGCAGCGCCGGCATGCCATTGGCATCGCGCAGCGGGTCGCGGTAGGTCGAGTTGTCCTGCCAGCCACCCAGTTCGTAGCGGGCCTTCAAGCGCGCCGACGCGGGGCTGCGCCAGCCGATCGTGTAGGGCACGATCCAGCCAGTGGCCTGGTTCGTGCTCCATTTCAGGCCGTGCTGGCCATCTTCGGCCTGGCTCGGGTCGACCTGGTACGCGCCCACGCGTACGTAGACATCCGGCGTCACCCATGCCGTGGCATCAGCCATCCAGCTCGATACCGGCCACCAGGTGAAGTTGCTGGTACGGAATACGTAGGTCGGGTTGCCGCAGGCCGAGTTGCCCTGGAAGTACTGGCACAACTCCGAACCTAGATGATGGATGTTGGCGACGCTGCGTCCCGCCTCAAGCACCAGCCGGTCGTCCAGCAGTTTCTGCTCCAGCGTCAGGTTGGCCAGGCGCGTGCCCTGGCCACCGAAGATTTCCTGCACCGAGGTGCTGTTGCCCGTGCTGCTGTTGGCGAGGTTGGTGCCATGACGATTGATGCCGTAGGCCTTGATCGTCGCGCCTCGCCAGCCAAACGCAGCGTCCAGGTCCACGTCGGCACCGAACATCAGTTGGCCGGCATAGGCCGTGCCGCTGCGCTTGCCCCCATCGAGCGTGGCGGCGGCTTCGCCGGTGTAGGCGAGCTTGGGAGTGAAGACGTCGCTCGCGTCTGCGGTGGCAGCCAGGGATGGCAGGGCAAGCGCGATCACCATCGGCAACACGTGTCGGGAAGAGCGGGTCATGGGCGAGGGTCCTTGTGCAGGGCGTAGGTCGCTGCGCCCCTGCGTGCGCAGGGGAGGTGGCAGGGTCTTGGCGATGGGGTGGATCAGGCCGGCGTGGTGACCGGCTTCTTGAGGATGCGCAGCGCGACCGCAGTGACAGCCACGCCGGCCAGCAGTGCCAACAGGTAGATGCCGAGGTGAGTGACTGCGTTCGGGATCGGCAGCACGAACACGCCGCCGTGCGGCACCTTCAGCTCGACGCCAGCCGCCATCGAGATTGCACCTGCCACGGCAGAACCAAGGATCAGCGCCGGAATGGTGCGCAGCGGATCACGCGCGGCGTAGGGGATCGCGCCTTCGGTCACGAAACTGAGGCCAAGCACGCTGGCGGCGCCGGCCGTGCCTCGCTCTTCCGCGGTGAAGCGATTGCTGAACAGCCATGTCGCCAGCGCGATACCCAGCGGCGGCGTCATGCCGCCGATCATCGTGGCCGCCATCGGCGTGTAGACCTGGCTGGAAATCAATGCGGTAGAGAATGCGTAGGACGCCTTGTTGACCGGCCCGCCCATATCCACCGCCATCATTCCGCCCAGCAGCAGGCCAAGCAGGATCGCGCTGCTGCCCTGCATGCTGCGCAGCCAGTCGGTCAGCCACGCCAGCAGCCCGGCGACCGGCGTACCGATCACGTGCATCATCAACAGGCCGACCAGCAGCGTGCCCAGCACCGGCAGGATCAGCACCGGCTTGAGGCCTTCCAGGCTGCGCGGCAGGCGCAGCGCACGGTTGATCCAGTACACGCCATAACCTGCAATGAAGCCAGCCAGGATGCCGCCGATGAAGCCAGCATCCATGTTCACTGCTACCAGTCCGCCGATCATGCCGGGCGCAATGCCGGGCCGGTCGGCGATGGAGTAGGCGATGTAACCGGCCAGCGCCGGCACCATCAACATGAAGCCGGACTTGGCGCCGATCTGGAACAGCGACCACGCCAGCGTGCCCTTGTGCGCGTCATCGAAGGCATAGATGCCGCCGAGTGCGAACGCCAGTGCGATCAGCAGGCCACCGGCAGTGACGAACGGCAGCATGAACGACACGCCGGTCATCAGGTGCTTGTAGGGGCCGGTGGCCCTGGTTTTTTCGGCCGTGCGGCCCGGAGTCGCGCTACCTGCCTGCACGCCGGCCTCGGCCAGCGCCTTGCGGATCAGGTTCTGGCCATCGTTGATCGCCGGCTTGGTGCCACTCTTGAACAGGCGCTTGCCGGCGAAGCGCGACAGATCGACTTCGCGGTCTGCGGCGATCAGGACGAGGTCTGAGGCGGCGATTTCTTCGTCGCTCAATGCGTCCTGCGCGCCGACCGAGCCCTGGGTTTCGACCCGGATTGCATGGCCCAGCGCCTTGGCGGCCTGTTGCAGGCCCTCCGCCGCCATGAAGGTGTGGGCGATGCCGGTGGGGCAGGAGGTGACGGCGACGATGCGCTTGCCCGCATGCGTGCCGGCGTTGCCCGACACCGCGGCCGCGAGCGGTGCGAGCGCCGCAACCGGGTCGTCCAGTACCTCGCCCAGGCTGGCATGCACGATCCCGGCATTGGCGAAGCGCGCGATGTCCGCCTCACCCTCACCCACCAGCAGCAACTGCGTCGCGGCGGCGGCGTCCGAGGCAGACAGTGCGCCGGTCACGCCCTGGTCGCTGCGGATCTCGATCATCAGCTCGAGCCCGCGCTGGCGGGCGGCGCGGCGCAGCGCTTCGGCGGCAAGAACCGCCTCGATGCTGCGTTCGCCGGCGGCGATGACTACGGTGAAAGCGTGCATGGAAACTCCTGGAATTCTTCGGGCTCGTGCTTGCCGAAAGCGCTGCGGTCGGCCCGAAGCCGCCGCCGTGCTCCCGGCAGGGGGGTCAATCCAACCGCTCGATCAGTACATCGCCGGTCCACCCGCGTACCTGCGCCGGGTCCAGCCGTCGTGCGTCACCGCTTTGCAGCCGGCTCATCGAGAACGCGGTCGCCAGCCGCGCGCAGCCGTCCAGATCGATGGACGGCTCCAGCAGGGCGGCAGCGATGCCGGCCACCATCGCGTCGCCCGCACCGACCGTGCTGCCCTGGGCCAGTCGCGGCGGTCGTGCGACCAGCGCGCCGCTGCGATCAATGAACAGCGCGCCGTCGGTGCCCATCGAGATCGCTACGAGCGCAACGCCACGTTCGACCAAGGCCTGGCCAGCGACGCGCAGGGCGCTGCGGCCCGGCAGCGGGGTGCCGGTCCAGGCCTCCAGTTCGTGGCGGTTGGGCTTGACCGCGTAGGGCAGTGCACCAGCGGTGTCACTCAATGCAGCCACAAGTGCGTCGCCGCTGGTGTCCAGCAGCACGCGCGCACCGGCGGCGGCGGCCTGCGCCTGCAGTCGCGCCCATGCATCGGACGGCAGTCCAGACGGCAGGCTGCCGGACAGCACCACCGGAAGGCCCGGCAGCAGCAAGGCACCAAGCCTGCGCGACACTGCGTCCAGAGCGGCATCGTCGAGGGCCAGGCCGGGCAGGTTGATGTCGGTGGTTTCGCCGTTGTCCTCGTCAACCAGCTTGATGTTGGTGCGGGTGCTGCCGGGGATACGCAGGCAACCATCCACCATGCCGCGCGTGGAGAAGAGCGCGCCGAACACACCGTCGTTGCCGCCACCGAGCACGCCCAGCGCGGCGGTCGGCACGCCCCAGTCGGCCAGGCAGGCGGCCACGTTGATGCCCTTGCCACCCGCATCGTCGCGGCTGCTGCGGGCGCGGTGCACATGGCCCGGCCGCAGGCTGGCCAGCCGCACGGTCTGGTCGATCGCCGGATTCAAGGTAACGGTGACGGCGCGGGCGTTCATGCGCGGGCTCCGTCGAGGGCGCGCACCTGCTCGGCGGTTTCGCAGTCCAGCGCCGTCGCAGCCAGCGTTTGCAGATCGGCCAGCGCGCTGCCACGCAGGCGTGCCTTCACGGACGGGATGTCGTTCGGGGTCATCGACAGTTCGTCCACGCCCAGCCCTGCCAGCAGCATTGCGCCGAACGGATCGCCGGCCAGGCCGCCGCAGACACCCACCCAGCGCCCCTGCGTGCGTGCGCCGTCCACCGTGGTGCGGATCGCGCGCAGCACGGCCGGGTGCAGGCTGTCGGCCTCTGCGGCCAGCTCCGGGTTCTGGCGATCGATCGCCAGCACGTACTGGGTCAGGTCGTTGGTGCCGATCGAGAAGAAGTCGGCGTGGCGCGCCAGCACATCGCTCTGGGCGGCCGCGGCCGGTACTTCGATCATGATGCCGATCGGCACGTCGGGTGCCTCGAGTTCGGCGCGCAGGCGCTCGCAGATGGCACGCAGTGCGACCAGTTCAGGCACCGAGGTGATCATCGGGAACATGATGGACAGGCGTGCACCGTCCTTGGCTGCGCGGTACAGCGCACGCAGCTGCGGCTCAAGCAGATCCGGGCGGCGCAGCAGCAGGCGCGCGCCGCGCACGCCGAGGAACGGGTTCTCCTCGTGCGGCAGCTCCAGGTGGGCGACCTGCTTGTCGCCACCGATATCGAGCGCACGCACGATCAACGCATGGCCTTCCAGCGCTTTGGCCATCGCCATGTAGGTTGCGTACTGCTCCTCCTCGCTGGGCGTGCTGCCGCGTTCGAGGAACAGGAATTCGGTGCGCATCAGGCCGACACCTTCCGCGCCCTGTTCCAGCGCCAATGGCACCTGCTCAGGCAGGTTCACGTTGGCGCCGATGTCGATGCGATGGCCGTCGGTGGTCTGCGCCGGCTGCGCGCGTTGTGCGGCTTCGCGCGCGCGGATCTGCTGCTGCTCGGCGATCCAGGCGCGTGCCGAAGCAAGATCGGCCTCGGAAGGGGACAGGTAGAGCCGCCCGCTGCTGCCGTCGATGATCGCTTCGCGGCCGGCCTTGATCGCCAGCAGTTCGGCGCCACCGGCAACCAGCGCCGGCAGGCCGAGCGTGCGCGAGAGGATCGCAGTGTGCGACGTGGGGCCGCCCTGTGCGGTGGCGAGGCCGAGCACGCGGGTGGTGTCAAGGTTGGCGGTATCCGAGGGTGACAGGTCGGCGGCAAGCAGGATGCACGGTTGCGCCGGTAGATCTGCCAGGCCGCCACCGGCCGCAGAGGCGTCAAGCTGCGCCAGTACGCGCCGACCCACATCGCGCAGGTCGGCAGCGCGCCCGGCCAGCACCGGATTGCCCAGCGCCGCCAGCCCGGAGGCGATCTGCTCGATGGCCTGGTGCCAGGACCACGCGACGCCATGACCTTCAACCATCAGCTGGCAGGTGCGGGTAATCAGGTCGGTGTCGTCAAGCAGCGCAGCCTGTGCCCTGAAGATCGCCGCATCCGAGGCGCCAAGGCGGCGCTGGGTGTCGTCCTGCAGCGCGGCGAGCTGCTGGCGGGTACGGCTGAGTGCATCCTGCAGGCGCGCGCCGCCCTCGCCAAGCGGGGCAGGGCGATCGGCAACATCGGCCTGCGCGCTGGCCAGTACATGCACCGGACCGATGGCCAGCCCGGGGCTGGCGCCGATGCCGACGATCGCTGCCTGCGCTTCGGGCGGATTCCAGCCGGCGACCGGCGCCGTCTTTCGCTGCGCTGCACGCTCCGCATCGGCCTTTTCCTGCGCGACCAGCCCGTCCATGGTCTTGCGTAGTGCAGCCAGCAGTGCGGGGGCATCGGCGCCTTCGGCAGAAACACGTACGGCATCGCCCTCGCGAAGCCCGAGCTGCAGCAGCGCCACCAGACTCTTGGCATCGGCCGCCTGATCGCCCGCGCGCACCTGGGCCCGGGCCATGAAACCCCGCGCCGTCTCGGCCCAGCGCGTGGCCGGGCGCGCGTGCAGTCCGCTGGGGTAAGCAATGGTCCAGTCGAAACGCTCGGCCAGGTCCGTCACCGGTACGTGGGCGACGCTGACAGTCGCATCACTGGCCAGCGCATTGACGATTTCACTTGCATCGGGAGTAGTGAACAACCGCTGCAGCGCGGCCTCGTCCTGGATCAGGCGGGTCAGCCTGCGCAGCAGGGTGATGTGGGTATCGGACTGGGCGGCAATGCCAACCACCAGGCGGGTGACCTGGCCGGGGTTCCATTCCACGCCTTCCGGCAACTGCAGCACCGCAATGCCGTCGCGGCGCACCAGGTGGCGGTCCTCGCCGAGCCCGTGCGGGATCGCCACGCCATGGCCGAGGAAGGTGTTCGCCAGCGCTTCGCGGCGTCCCATGCTGGCCTCGTAGCCCGGCGCCACGCAGCCGGCAGCGACCAACATCTGGGCCACCTGGGCGATGGCATTGGTCTTGTCCTGTGCCCGCGCATCCAGGCGGATCAGTTCCCGGCTGACGGGGGAAGGGGAGGTCAGGGGCGACAAAGCGGGCTCCGGGGGGATGGCTGAGGCGTATTGGGAACGTTCCCACTGCACATTTCAATGTGCACTGCACAAAAAGCCAATAGTCCTTTGGCGTTAGCATTGTCCTGAACAGCCATCCGGCCATGAACAGCCCACGTTTCCGGGAACGTTTCCAATGAGCATCAGCATCAACGACGTCGCACGCGTGGCGAGGGTGTCCAAATCCACGGTGTCACGGGTGCTCGGGGGCGGTCCGGTCAGCGAGGACGTGCGCGGCAGGGTCGAGCTGGCGATCCGCCAGACCGGCTATCGACCCAACCTGCAGGCAAGACGGCTGCGCTCCCGGCACACCGGCATCATCGGCTTGATCGTGGCGGATATCCGCAACCCGTTCTTCACGGCGCTGATCCGCGCCGTGGAAGAGGTGGCCTATCGCGAAGGTCTTCGGGTCACCCTCTGCAACACCGACGAGGACCCCGAGCGGGAGGCGCTGTATCTGCAATTGATGCACGAAGAGCGCATCAGTGGCCTGATCTTCGCGCCAACCCGGACCACGGTGGGCCGGCTCGAGCGGCTCACGCTGGACTATCCGACGGTGCTGGTGGACCGTGCCGCGCCCGGCGGTCCGATCGACAGCGTGGTACTCGACAATCCGGCAGCGATGGCAGGCCTGGTCGAGCATCTGGTCGAGCGCGGCTATCGGCACATCGGCGGATTGTTCGGCAGCACCAGTACCACCGCGGCCGAGCGACGTGACGGTTATCTTGCTGCGATGCGCACGCATGGGTTGCAGCCGGACTACCGTGAGGTTGAACCCACGGCCGAAGCCGCCATCGCGACGGTCGATCAGTGGCTCGCTACGCCGTCCCGCCCCGAAGCACTGGTCACCAGCAACAGCCTGCTGTTGATGGGAGCATTGAAAGCCGCCCGCGGCGCAGGGCTGGCGATTCCAGAGGCGTTGGCACTGGCCGGCTTCGACAACGAACGCTGGACCGAGCTGGTCGAGCCGGGCATCACCGTGATCGAGCAACCGGTTGAGGAGATGGGGCGGGCCGCGATGTCGCTGCTGCTTGAGCGCCTGCGCACGCCGGAGCTGCCGGTACGCCGACTCGTAATGACGGGCCGGTGCGTGGTCAGAGGGTCGACGGCAGCGCGATAGCTCGGCGCCCGATCGCGGCGAAGCCTGGGAATGCCGCCCGGGTGTTGGCGGGCCAGCCGCTGTCTGTTACAAGCCATCTGTCCACAACCAGCTAGCTCGACTTTGCCCCACGCTGTGTGCATCCCACAGGAACGCGCCAAGGACTCCGACATGAACGGACATCACGAACCCCAGGCGCGCCGCCTCACGCGTCGGCTCCTCGCACTTGGCCTCTGCGCCCTGGCAGGATCCGCCCTCGCCGGAACAACGCAACCGGCACGCACCTGGCTTGTCAGTGGAGCCGAACTCATCACCCTGCTGCAGGGCAAAGGCGCTGATGGGTTCTGCGACGGCGAGCAGTGCCGGAACCTGTCCAGCGCTCGCGCCAGCGCCTACATCCAGGGCGTTGCCGATGCCAGCCACGGCCAGTGGTGTGGCCAAGGCAGGATTCTTCCGCATGAGCTGGTCGACCGTGTGTCTTCCCATCTCCGGCAGTTGCCCCGCGAGCGATTGCAGCAGGATGCGTTTTCACTGGTTGCCGAAGCGCTGCGGACCGCATTTCCCTGTGGTGGTGGCGCGTCGCGGGGTGGCAGTGCCGAGCCCGGCAAAGACGAATAGGACGGGCCGCGCCCGACGCGTGACGACGCGAACGTCCTACACCCTCGCGACACGGTGCATTCACGGCCACCGACACCCGCGCTGCCCACACTGCATGTTGCTTCCACAGCACGAGGTGCCCCATGGCCACCTGTGATGTCTGCGGCAACAACTACGACAAGAGCTTCACCCTCCAGCAGGGCGGGCGCAGCGGCACGTTCGATTCGTTCGAATGCGCGATCCACGCATTCGCACCGCGCTGCGCACACTGCGATTGCGCTGTTATCGGGCATGGTGTTGAAGGAAACGGCCAGATCTTCTGCTGCGCACACTGCGCCGGTCATTCAGGTGTACAGGGTTTAGCCGACCGGGCCTGAGTCGCCGTCAACGCCATCCCGCTCCTGCCCAGAGACAAGCGAAGAAACCCGCGCGACCCGCGCTGCGCCCGAACCAGCAAGCAGCGCCAGTGCCCGCCGCTTCTGCGCTGGCATCCCCGCCACGGCCTCCGACGCCAACACCACGTGGAATTCCCTGGCGTTGGCGTCCAACGCTGTAGCCAGGACACACGAATCGGCCGTCATGCCACACAGGCAAAGGCGGCGCACTCCCAGTTTGGCCAGCAGAATCGGCAAAGGGCTGGCCAGAAAGGCCGAGTGCTTGGGCTTGAGCACGAAGTAGTGACCAGGCAAAGGCGAGAGAAGGCTGGCGATTCGCCCCGCCGGGCCACCGTCTCGCCGGCACTGTTCCACCTGCTGGCGGAAGTCGCGCTTCCAATCCGAGAAATTGTCATTGGCGTAGATGACCGGCCAACCGCGTTCGTCGAAGTGATCCCTCAGGCGCCGGATCTGCCGGGCCGCCCGCTCTGCCGCCGGCGCCAGCTTTTCAGCGCCAGGGAAGTCGAATCGGCTGAACATGTCGATGATCAGCAGGGCCGTCGATGGATCATCTCGCATGGCTCAATCACCTGTCTGCGCGTGTGGGGCCTCAACCGGCTTGGATTGCGGCGAGTCCTTCTGGCGCAGGAAAATCGTCAGCACCACCAGGGACAGCACGGCCAGGAATTCGCTCTGCCAGTTCTGCATGGATTCGAACCAGAATGTGCTGCTGGCGAGGTGCTCCACAAAGCCTGGCGGCGGCAATCCCTTCAACTGCTGTTCGGCCTCCTCGGCACGCCAGCTTCCCACTGCATGCAGCGTAAAGCTGAACAGGAACAACAGCCCGAACGCGATCGCAAGCGAATGACCGTAGAGCGTCTTCCATGGACCACCGCGCCTTACCGGCCACGGCGTGGGCCCCGGCTCGACGCGATTCTGTTCCTGCGCAGGGTCCAGCGGCCGCGATTCGGCCGAGCCGCGCTGGCGGAGGCTGACCGTCAGGAGCACATACATCCCCATCTGCAGGAACTCGCTCTCCCAGTTCTCGAATGTCGCGCTGACGAAGTGCCCCGTCGCGAGGTAGTGCCAGAGATCGATCGGCGCGCGTCCGTGCTCGACCAGATCCTGGTTGTGCACGTGATGCCCGGCAACCGCCTGCCCAACGATGAACACAAGCGTGAGCACAAGCAGCACCAGCGAGAGACCGTTGCGTTTCCACATGCAACACCTCGTTCAGTCTGTTCCAGAGGCCGTGCGTGAAGCTTGCGCGGGTAGCAGGCCATGACCCGTGAATCCGGCGCATCCAGAATGTGAGGCGGACTCAACGCTTTCCTGTCGGGTCAGGATCAGGACGTTCGTAGTCTTCCGGTACGGCCTTGGGGCCATCGCCGTCGTCGGGCATGTCGTGCTCCTTCCACTTGGCTCGATCGTTGCGCCGCTTGTCCGGCGTGTGCGCCTTCGACTGATCGTCCACGTCTGTCGTCGGATTGAAGGGCAGCTTGTCGTTCATGGGCAGCTCCTGCGGCTAAAGACCGAAGACTGCACCGGGCCGGGTTAACACCATGACCCCGTGGAATGAACGCCGTGCACACCGGGATGTCACCGAAGCGGGATGGCGGCCTTGCGATGCTGGCGTCCCGAGCTCCTGGAGAAGCACGATGCAGGCATTGACCTATCACGGCCGCAAGGATGTGCGAGTCGAGACCGTACCGGACCCGGTACTGGCGGCCGAGGATGATCTGATCCTGAGGGTAGCTGCCACCGCCATCTGTGGATCGGACCTGCACCTGTATCGCGGCAAGATTCCGGATCTGCACGATGGCGATGTGCTCGGCCACGAGTTCATGGGCGTGGTGGAAGAGGTCGGCAGCGGCGTGACCCAGGTGCAGCCGGGCGATCGTGTGGTGATCCCTTTCGTGATCGCCTGTGGAGAGTGCTTCCATTGCCGCCTGGCCGAGTATGCCGCTTGCGAAACCACCAATACCGGCAAGGGCGCCGCACTGAATCAGAAGGGCATGCTGCCTCCGGCCGCATTGTTCGGCTACAGCCATCTGTATGGCGGCGTGGCCGGGGGCCAGGCCGAATTCGTGCGTGTACCGAAGGCGAATGTAGGCCCGCTGCGCATTCCGGAAGGCATTGCGGATGAGCAGGTGCTGTTCCTGTCCGACATTCTCCCCACCGGCTACCAGGCTGCGCTGAACGCAGGGGTGAAGGCGGGCTCGACGGTGGCCATCTTCGGTGCGGGCCCGGTGGGGCTGATGAGCGCGGCCTGCTGCCGCCTGCTGGGCGCAGAGACCATCTTCATGGTCGACCATCTTCGTTACCGTCTGGATTATGCGCGCCGTACCTACGGTGTGACGCCCATCGACTTCAAGGAGATCGAAGACCCGGCGGACTACATCCTTGCCCAGACCAGCGGGCGGGGCGTGGACGCCTGCATCGAGGCGGTGGGCTTCGAGGCCGAGGGCAGTGCGCTGGAGTCAGCATTGACTGCCGTGAAGCTGGAGGGCAGCAGCGGCGTGGCGATCAGGCAGTGCATCGCGGCAGCACGCCGCGGCGGCGTGGTCAGCATCCCGGGTGTCTACGCTGGCTTCATCCATGGTTTTCTGCTGGGTGATGCGTTCGACAAGGGGCTGACGTTCAAGATGGGGCAGACCCACGTGCAGGGACTGATGCCGGAACTGCTCGACGCAATCATGGAAGGAAAGCTGCACCCGGGTGACATCATCTCGCACCGGATGCGCCTGGCCGATGCAGCTCAGGGCTATGCAATGTTTGATGCCAAGGACGATGACTGCCGCAAGATCGTATTGACACCCTGAGAGTGCCGCCATGAGCGCGATTGTCATCGCCTGTGTCTACGCCCTGTGGCTGGCTGCCGGATCGCTGGATTTCCATTTTCACCGGCGCACCGATCTTCCGCACACTTCCGCGATGCGCGAAAGCCTGCTGCATGGGGTGCAGCTGCTGCTGATCGGCAGCGGTGTGCTTGCCTGGCTCCTGCTGGAGAACACGTTGTCGCTGGTCGCGCTTCTGGCAGGCCTGGTCATCGCACACGCGGTCGCCGGCTATCTCGATACCGTCAGCGCGGACGGCCGTCGACGCATCAGCCCGGCGGAACAGCATGTGCACAGCGTGCTGGATGCCGCGCCGTGGGTCCTGCTGGCCTGGGTGGGCTGGCAGGTCCACCCGCGGTGGTCGCTCGAAGTGAAGCCTGCAGAACCGGACGTCTGGTGGTTCACCCTGCTGCCGGCGCTGGGCCTGGTGGTGCTGCCATGGCTCTGGGAACTGCGGCAGTGCGTGCGTGCAAGGCAGCGCACGCAGACGGGGCCGTGAGGATCATGGTACCGGGCATTCATGTGCCCGCCACGCCATCAAGACAGACATGTGACCGCCTGCCGCCTACGTTCATGGCGTATCTCCATTGCAGGTCTGCCACCCATGCAGGATGTGACGTCATCCTCTTCGCTGTTCAATCGCGCACGCCAGGTGCTGGTGCAGCAACCGGCATTGCCTTTGCCCGGTGGCGGCCAGACGCTGCAGCGTTGGCAGGCGCTGGCAGCCTGGGGGGCAGAGGATCTTTGCCTGGCCAAGGTACTGGAGGCCCACTATGACGCCCAGGCGATTGCTGCCGAGTTGAGGGCGCCCATCCCTGCTGAAGACACGTTGCTGGCGGTGTGGGCTGCAGAGGGTCCGGCCAACACCGTTCGCATCGATGCCGGCGGTGGGTTGTACGGTGACAAACCCTGGTGTTCCGGCAGCGCATGGGTAGATGCGGCACTGGTAACGGTTCGCAACCCGCAGGGCGTGTGGCTATGCCAGGTAGCGGCGGAACACTGGCACACACTTGCGGGCGAGCCATGGCCTGCCGTGGGCATGGCCGCAATCCCTTCCACCACGGTGCGCTTTGACGGCGCACCGATGGTGATCCTGGGGACGCGCGATGACTACCTGCAGCGCCCGGGCTTCTGGCACGGCGGGGCAGGCATCGCGGCGGTCTGGTTTGGTGCAGCGGCCGCTTTGGCCGAGCGCATGCGACCGGCCTGCACCGAGGGAAATCGCGCGCGGCTGCTGGGTGAAGTGGACCTCGCCCTTGGCCCGGCAGCCGCGCTGCTTCGCGAACTGGCGGCGCACATCGACGCCGCGCCCGAACTGGCCCATCGCGAAGATGTAGTGCGCGTGCGCTGTGTCGTCGAGCGCGCGGCAACGCGTGTGCTGGATCTGGCGGGTCGGGCGCTGGGCCCGGGCCCGATGTGCCTGGAGGACGCCCATGCCCGGCGCTGCGCGGACCTGACCGTGTTCCTTCGCCAGAGCCACGCCGATCGCGATTGGGAATGGCTGGGCGAGCAGCGTGCAGCACAGGAGGCAACATGGGCGCTGTAGCCAGGACACCCCTGCAAGGGGATGGAACCCAGGAGCAGGCCTGGCTGCACTGCGATTGGCTCTGGCAGCAACCGACCACATCGGCAACCGCACTCTGCAGCGGGCATGACCGCATGGTGGTGGTCGCGCCGCATCCGGACGACGAAATCCTCGGCTGTGGCGGGCTGCTGCATCACGCTGTGGGGCAGGGTATCGACGTCAGTGTCGTTGCCGTGACCGACGGCGAAGCATGCTACCCGGGCGAGCCGTGGTGGACGCCCGAACGCCTGCGATCAGCGCGCCGAGCGGAGCTTGCCGCGGCATTGGGCGAACTCGGCATTCCGGTCGGCTCCATCTTCCACCTGGGTATCGCCGACGGCGCGGTCAGCGCGCATGAGCAGGGGCTGGAAGGTTGGCTGCAGCAGTATCTGCAACCGCGCGACCTGGTCCTGGCGCCATGGCGGTTTGATGGTCACCCCGATCACGAAGCGGCAGGACGCGCTGCCTGCCGCGCCGCGCGGGCGGTGGGTTGCCACCGGCTGGAGTACCCGGTGTGGGGCTGGCACTGGCTTGACCCTGCCTGCGCACATATGGCGTGGGAGGTTCCGAAGCTGGTCGACATTTCAGCCGTGGCGTCCGCAAAGCGAAACGCAATCGCGCATTTCCGTACGCAGACCGGCGACGTGTCGGGCCTGAACAGCCCGCCGGTGCTGCCCGCACATGTACTCGCCCGATTCTTCCGAAACTACGAGGTATTCCTTGCATGAGCGCGCAACCGTACTTCGATGACCTGCATGAGCAGGACGACCCGTTCGGCTACCGCAGCCGGTGGTATGAAGAGCGCAAGCGTGCGCTGCTGCTGGCAAGCCTCAGCCAGCGCCAGTTCGCTCGCGGCTGGGAACTGGGGTGTTCCAACGGCGTACTGACCGAGGCGCTGGCCGCACGTTGCGAACGCCTGCTGGCAACCGACATCAGCCCACGTGCGGCGTTCCAGGCGCGCCGCAACCTGGCCCATCTGCCGCACGTGCAGGTTCATTGCGCCAGCCATCCCGAGCAATGGCCGCCAGGACGCTTCGACCTGATCGTCTGCGGCGAAATGGGCTACTACCTGGGGGCAGGCGCACTGCGCGAGCTGCGCGGTGGCATCGATGAAGCACTTCGCGATGACGGCCTGCTGGTTGCCTGCCATTGGTTGCCCTCGTTCGCCGGACGCGCGAGCCGGACCGAGGTGGTGCATCGATGCCTGGGGGAAGGCCTGCAGGAAGCCTTCCACTACCGCGATGCGGACTTCGTGCTTCAGGGATGGACACGGGGCCCCTTGTCATTGGCCCGGAACGAGGGCCTGCGGTGATAGGCGTTTTGATACCCGCCCACAACGAGGCGGACAGTATCGCGCGGTGCCTGCAATCCATCCGGGTGGCGGCCCTTCACCCGGGCCTCGGCGGCGAAGCAGTGGAGGTGATGGTCGCGCTGGATGCGTGTACGGATGCAACGGGCATCATCTGCCGCCAACACCAGGTCGGCAGCGTGCAGCTGGATGCACGCTGCGTCGGTGTCGCCCGGGCCGCAGCCGCTGCTGAACTGCTGGGGCGGGGCGCCAGGTGGCTGGCAAGCACGGACGCTGACAGCGAGGTGCCTCCCGAGTGGCTGGCCGCACAGGTTCAGGGCAGTTGTGACGCTTTCTGCGGACTGGTGGACATAGCGACGACCTGCCAGGGTGAACGGCGCCTGCGCAGGGCATTCCAGGCAAGACAGCAGTGGGGCGACCATCATGGGCGCATCCACGGTGCCAACCTCGGCGTCTCTGCCAGTTCCTATCGGGCCGTTGGCGGCTTTGCTCCCCTGCACTGCAGTGAAGACGTGGCGCTTGTAAGAGCGCTGCAACGCTGCGGTGCGGTGGTGCGATGGGCCGGCGCTCCCGTGGTGATGACAAGTGCGCGTCTGCAGGGGCGCGCTACAGGCGGATTCTCCGCTTATCTGGCGGCGCTGGGTGGCGAGCGCTCCGGCGCGGAAGCATCGGCCCTGATCACCTGAGGGTCAGCCACACCGTCACGCAAGCGCCCCGTGTTATCGGAGCGTGCGGTTGAGGAGAGCGTTGGGACAGCGCAGGCCACGAAGGCCCTCATCCCTGCCTACCTCCGCGAAGCGATGATGGACGAGCAGGAAATTTCCTGCGTCAGAAGGAACGAACGTGCCCCTCCGTGCAGTCGCCTACGCAAGTGAGGCGACATCGGGGCTTTCCATGGACCATGTGGATGACCTCGCCAGGGCCGCCGCCCGCTTCAACTTCGAAGCCGGCGTTACGGGTGTGCTTCTTTACGACGGGCTCCGTTTCCTCCAGTACATCGAGGGACCGGAAGACAGCATCAACGTGGTGTACAGCCGCATCCTCAGTGCCCGCAGCCATTGCGAGCTGATCGAGCTGGGCCGGGGCAGGGTTTCCGGCCGCTTCTTGCCCTACTGGTCAATGCGGCTGCTGTGGGTCGATGACTCCGAGATCCGCAGCGTGGCGCGCAGCAACTGGGATGGGCTCTCCCGCGGCGGCGCGCTGCGCCAGCTGAGCCTGGTGGTGGCCCCGCACCTGGGGTGACCACCCATGGCAATCAATGCGCCGGCGGTTGCACGCAGACATCCCCCATGACGCGCCGAACCGTCTCCTGCAACTCGCCGACGTGGAACGGTTTGGCCACGAAAGCGGCGCGACGGTGACGCTGCGGCACCAACTGGTCATAGACCGCGGATACGAACAGGAACGGAATACCGAGTTCCGTCAGGCGATCAGCCACCGGGAAGACCACGCCGTCGCGAAGCTCGACGTCGAGCACGGCGCCGTCGAATCGCTGGTTGTCCAGCAGCCCCAGCGCATCGAACACGCTGTAGGCATGCGTCACCTGATCGCCTGCGTCCTCCAGCGCCTGTTCCATCAGCGCAGCCAGGTCGAGCTGGTCTTCCACCAGCAGCAGGTTGCATCTGCGCTGGCTCATTCCGGATTGCATACGTGCACGCCTGTGTTGTCCTGGGAACTGCAGTCTGTGCTGTGCTGCATCAACGCTATGCGTGTGCATTGTCAGCCCGGCGCGAAGCCTCCCCCCGAGCGCGCCGCCAACCGGGTGGAGGAGGTGTGGAAGGTGCCCTGGATTTCGTTGACGGCGTCTTGGCACGCGCTGTGGATACTGCCGCCGTCCCCCCCATCGGAGATTCTGTCATGCCGCTGTCCGGAACCGATTCTGTCGCTCCAGGCGTACTGCGTGTCGAGTGCATGCCACTCGACTGCGGCGGTGCCGCCATCGTCGTGGAGCTGGACCGGGCGCCTGAACGGGCCTGGATGAAGTCGCTGAAGCGAGCACTGCTGGCCGACGACGCCATGGAAGGCGCACAGGCCAAGTTCGATGGGCGCTTCGTCTATGTCGTGGGCGTGGATGGTGGCGGGCATCGTGCTCAACATCGGGTAATGCAGGCCGTGATGGCGGCGGGCGGCGCGTGCGCCTCGAGCGCCAGGCGCGAGCGACCTGCAGTCGGCGTGGGCGTATCCAGCGCAATGGCGACCTGAGAGCACCTCCTGGGTGAAACACAGGGCTGCGGATGTTATCGCCGCATCACCACTGCGTGCAGCGCCCACCTTCGTCGGCTCACACCGGCCGACAGGGCGGTGATTGCCGGCGCTCCACCATGGTCTCCGGAGGCATGTCGCCCCGCACCGGAGAACGAAATGGCAGACCAGAACAACGCCCGAAGCGAGCGCCTGTTGAAGTGGCTGCAGGACGCCTACGCCATGGAGCAGGAGGCGGAGACCATGATGAAGGCCATGGCTTCGCGGATCCAGAACTATCCCCACCTCGCTGCACGGATCGCCCAGCACGTCCAGGAGACGCAGGGGCAGGCCGCCTCGCTGCGCCAGTGCATTGAAGCGCTTGGAGGAAGCGTGCCGACCGCCAAGGGACTGTTCGCCAGCATGACTGCGGCTCTCCATGCGGCCGGCACAAGCCTGATGGAAGACGAGGTGGTCAAGAGCGTGGGGCTCTCGTTCGGCTTCGAAAACACCGAGATCGCCACCTACCGGGCGCTGGTGATTGCTGCCGAGCGTGCCGCAGCGCCGGACATCGCCGCAGTCTGTGGCCAGATCCTGCAGGAAGAGATCGCCATGGCGCGCTGGCTGGAAGACCACCAGGACGGCCTGGTCGGTGCGTTCCTCAATCGCGACGAAACGCCGGGCGCGCAAGCCAAGCGCTGACCCCGAAGCCAGCACAGCCAGCCATTGGAGAAACCCCATGTTCTTTCATCACAAGAAGCTGATGTACACCGTGCGCGTGCGCGAATCCAACCCGCAGCTCGCCAGCCTCATGCTTGAACAGTTCGGCGGCCCGCAGGGCGAGCTTGCTGCCGCCATGCGCTACTTCACCCAGGGACTCGGCGAATGCGATCCAGGCCGCAAGGACCTGCTGATGGATATCGCCACCGAAGAGATCAGCCATCTGGAGATCATCGGCACCATCATCGCCATGCTCAACCGCGGGCCGAAGGCCATTCAGTCCGAAGGGCTTGCCGAGGCCGAGGATATGCGGCTGCTGGGGCAGAACAGCACCAGCCATACCGAGCAGATCCTGTACGGTGGCGGGCCGGCGCTGGTCAATTCCAGCGGGGTGCCGTGGACAGCGGCCTACATCGACTCGATCGGGGAACCTACCGCCGATCTGCGCTCGAACATCGCTGCGGAAGCGCGCGCCAAGCTGGTGTATGAGCGCCTGATCAACGTCACCGACGACCCCGGTATCAAGGATGCGCTGCGTTTCCTGATGGCGCGCGAGATCGCGCACATGAAGTCATTCGAGAAGGCGCTGCACAGCATCCAGCCCAACTTCCCGCCGGGCAAGCTGCCGGGGGACCCTGCGTTCACCGATCTGTACATGGACATGTCGCAGGGCGACGGCGCCGACGACCTGCAGGGCAGCTGGAACAGCGGCGAGCTATGGGAGCGGGTCAGCGACCGCGAGGCACAGACCGCTGTGGATGGTGGCGACGGCGGCGGCACGGTGGACCTGGACGCGCGCGAACAAGCGGCGGTGCAGGCCATGGCCCTGCGTACACTCTCCGACCCGGAAGCGCGGCCGACCACCGGGGCCGAGCTGGGGGCCGGCCCGGGCGCGGGAGCACTGGACCTGCCACCACGCGAGCCGTGAAAGAGCTGGGGCGCCCATCTGCGGCGCCCCAGTGGCGAAGCCCTTGATCAGCGTCAAGGCGTACGAAAGTGGGCGGACATCACGTCCGCCCACGAAGAGGTGCATCTGGCTTCAGCCGCGATCAGCGCTGCTGGCCACCGCGGTTGTTACCGCCGCCGCGTTCCTGCTGTTGCTGCCCGCCGCCCTGGTTACCGCCCTGGTTTCCACCCCCGCGGCTGTTCTGGCCGCCTTCGCGGCCGATGTCCGCCATGTGCTGGCGATCCTGGCTCACCGCTTCGCCGCCCTTGCGGCCGGCTTCGCGTGCTTCTTCCGAGCTGAATTCATGGGCGTTGCCTGATTCGTGCGCGGCACGTCCACCCTTGGCGGCGATCTCGCGCTGCTTGTCCTCGTCCATCGAAGCGAAACCGCGGTTGCTGTTGCCCTGGTTCTGGTTCTGGTTGGCCATGGAAAGTCTCCCTGGGTTGAGCCGCCCGACTGGCGGCAGGGACCATCTTCCAGATCCGGCGCTAGACCGCGGTGGCATGACCGCCAACGTGGCGTCATCCGGAAGCCCACGATTCCTCATCCGGTCTCCACGAAACGTGGTGCACGCGCGTGTGCGCCCGCAGGCGCGCCCGCCGCGCTCGAGCACGTGTCAAGGCGATGCGGCGGGCCCGCGCCTCAACTCGACGCAGCCTCTACGCCGGCCTCACTGCACATACGACCCGCGTCGCTAAGGTAGAGCTGTCTGCAACAACCGGTGGTGCCATGCCTTTTCGTGCGATTGCCTATGTGAGTGAAGCGTCCCGAAGCCTGACCGAAGAGCGGCTGCAACGGCTTGTGGCCGAAGCGGTGCAGTTCAACGAATCCGTCGATGTCACCGGCACGTTGCTGTTCGACGGCTCGCGCTTCCTGCAGTATCTGGAGGGCCCGGAGGCGGGGATCAATGCCGCGTACACGCGCATTCTCGCGGCCGGCAGCCACAGTGGGATCGTCGAGCTGAACCGGGGCAGGGTGGGGCGGCGGCAGTTTCCGCACTGGCGGATGCGCAGCGTGCGGGTGGATGAGCTAGCGCTGGGAAAGATCGCCATCTCCGACTGGACCGGCTTCGTGCGCAGCGCGTCGGCGCTGGAGTCGGGCGCCAGCGCACTGGATCGTCTGCTGTCGGTCTCGCAGTTGCAGACGGATGCAGGTGCGGGAGAGACCCTGGAACCGTACGGGCAGCTGGTACGATGACGGCGGCGGCCGCCCCCCGTGCAACCGCCCCACTGCGTGTCGGCTGTGCGGGCTGGTCGCTGCCGCGCGCGGATCAGGAAGCGTTCGGCGCGGGCGACACCGCGCTGCAGCGCTACGCCACACGCCTGCCGATGGTGGAGATCAACTCATCCTTCTATCGACCGCACCAGGCCAGGACCTATGCGCGATGGGCGGCGAGCGTGCCGGAGGGCTTCCGGTTCGCGGTGAAACTGCCGCGAGAGATCAGCCATGAGCGTCGGCTGCGCGACGCAATGCAACCGCTCGAGCGGTTCCTTGAAGGCGTGCTGGAGCTGGGTGAAAAGCTCGGGCCGTTACTGCTGCAGTTGCCGCCGAGCCTGGTGTACGACACGGCCACGGCCAAAGCATTCCTGCGGGGCCTGCGCGCGCGCACCCAGGCCGATGTGGCGTGCGAGCCGCGCCACCCGAGTTGGTTCACGCCGGAAGTGGATGCGCTTCTGAGCGCGCATGGCGTGGCACGGGTTGCCGCGGATCCGGCACGTGTGCCGGCGGCAGCGACGCCCGGCGGTGACCGCGCGTGGAGCTACTGGCGCTGGCACGGCCAGCCACAGATCTATCGCAGCGCCTACGACGAACCCACCCTTGCCCACCTTGCGCGGCAGCTGCTGGCCGAGGCCGACGCGAAACGACCCGCCTGGTTCGTACTGGACAACACCGCACTGGGTCACGCCACCGGCAACGCCCTGCACCTGCAGGCGCTGCTGCAGGAGAAGGAACATGCCTGAAGGCCCTTCGATCGTCCTGCTGCGCGAAGCAGCGAGCCACTTCAAGGGGCACGTGGTCCGCGCCGTCTCCGGGAACAGCCGGGTCGACCTGTCGCCGCTGCAGGGCCGAAGGGTCAAGGCGGTCCGCAGTTGGGGCAAGCACTTCCTGCTGGAATTCAGCCGCCACACACTGCGCATCCATCTGATGATGTTCGGCAGCTGGCGCATCGACGAACGGAAGCCAACCCCGCCGCGTGTATCCCTGCGGTTCGACAATGGCGAGCTGAACTTCTATGCGTGTTCCGTGCGGCTGATCGACGAGCCGTTGGACGAGATCTACGAATGGCGCGCGGACGTGATGAACGATGCCTGGGATCCGAAGCTGGCCCGGCGCAAGCTGAAGGCAATGCCGGACGTCATGGTCTGTGATGCGCTTCTGGACCAGACGGTCTTTGCCGGCGTGGGCAACATCATCAAGAACGAGGTTCTGTTCCGAATAGGCGTGCACCCCGCCACGCGGCTGGGCGACCTGCCACCGCGCAGGCTCACCGCGCTGATCACGCAGGCCCGCGCCTACAGCTTTGATTTCCTGCAGTGGAAGCGCCGTTTCGAGTTGAAGAAGCACTGGCAGGTACACACGCGCAGGATCTGCCCGGCATGCGGCGGCCCGATCAGCAAGCTTTACATGGGCACCACCCGGCGGCGCACGTTCTTCTGCCCGAACGACCAGGTGCTGTACGAACCCTGAGGCCGCCGTCCATGGCGGCCGGCTTCGGGGCGCGTCGATCAGGCGGCTTGTGCTGCCTTGGCATTGCCGCCGCCCTTGGCCAGCAGGGTGAGCTTCTCGTCGGTGGCCTTCTCTTCCTCAAGCGTCTCCAGCAGCAGCGGAAGGGCGTCCTTGTAGCCCAGCTGCTTGGCCAGCGCGGCGATGGTGCCGTAGGACGCAATTTCGTAATGCTCGACCTTCTGTGCGCCGCCGATCAGGGCGGCATCGCGCACAGGGCCCTTGTCGATGCTGTCGATCACTTCCTTGCCTTCCTCCACCAGACCTTCCATCGCCGCGCACTTGATGCGCTTCAGCCGGATGCCGAGAACCTCCACCACCTGGTCGATGCGCTCGATCTGGCCCTGGGTTTCTTCCAGGTGCGTTTCAAACGCTGTGGCCAGGTCAGGGTTCTCGGCCGCACGGGCCAGGCGCGGGAGGGCCTTGGTCAGCTGCTTTTCGGCGCTGTAGATATCCGAGAGTTCGTGGATGAACAGGTCTTCCGCTGTCTTGATAGCCATGCTGGGCTCCGCTGTGAGTGGAGCGCTCAGCGTAGGTCCCGCCCGGTTGCGATCAGGCGGGGGCCAGGTGAAGGCGGCATGTGAACGCCAACGCGAGCCCTGCGCGTTGTCTTCACGAGGTGGCGTCCGTCGCCCGCCTGCCGCAGTTCCGATGCCGGCAGGCCTTCGCCATCGCTTCACGGTGGCATCGCCTGGTGCCCATGGGCCGGCCGGTACGGTCACTTCACGCCCGATCACGCGTGGAGACTCCCATGAGCGATGACAAGAAGAACACCGGCAGCCCGGACCGGGATCGCATCAACGTCAACGAAGACTATGAACTGCAGTACTGGACCACGACGCTGGGTGTGTCAGCCGAGGAGCTTCGGGCCGCGGTCGCCGAGGTCGGGCCCACCGCCGCTGCTGTACGCAAGCACCTGGGAAAGTAGCGCGGAGCTGCCATGTCACTGGTCGAGTACCGCCGCAAGCGTCGTTTTGACCAGACCAGGGAGCCCGAACCGGGCAAGGCGCTGCCAAAAGGCCAACGCGCCATTTTCGTGGTGCAGTTGCATCATGCCAGCCGCAGGCACTACGACTTCCGTCTGCAGGTGGGTGACGCGCTGAAGAGCTGGGCCGTTCCCAAGGGCCCCAGCTACGACCCGAAGGTCAAGCGCATGGCGGTGGAGGTGGAGGATCATCCCGTCGACTACGCAGCATTTGAAGGCGAGATTCCCAAAGGCCAGTATGGCGGCGGACATGTCGCCCAGTTCGACGACGGTGTGTGGGCCACGCAGGGTGACCCGGAAGCCCAGCTCGCCAAGGGCCATCTACGTTTCGAGCTGTTCGGCGCCAAGCTCAAGGGTGGATGGCAACTGGTCCGTTCCGGCAAGCCTGCGCGCCAGCCACAGTGGCTGCTGTTCAAGGACGACGATGAATTTGCCAGCGATATCGAGGCAGACGATCTGCTGGCGGATGTCGCTGTAGCGCCCCCGGAGGACCTGAAGCGTGCCGGGGCAGGAAAGACCGCGAAGAAGAAACTCACGGTCGTACCGCCCAAACGCACCCGACGAAAGAACTGGGCGAAGAAGGCCCTGGCGCTCAGCAAAGCGAAAAAGGCGGCAGCGCCGTCCGGGCCGTTTGAGCCGCAGTTGGCCAAGCTGGGCGACACGCCGCCCCAAGGCGGGCAGTGGGTGCATGAGATCAAATGGGATGGATACCGCATCCTTGCTACGGTGGCTGAGGGCAACGTGCAGCTGTGGTCGCGGAACGCACTGGAATGGACCGGCAAGCTGCCTGAAATACGTGAAGCGATCGCGGCACTGGGGCTCACCTCGGCGGCACTGGACGGTGAGCTCATCGCGGGCGCCGGCACCAAGGAAGACTTCAACCTGCTGCAGGCCACGCTCTCCGGCGAGCGGCAGGGCGTCCTGACGTATGCATTGTTCGATCTGCTGCATCTTGATGGCGTGGACATCGCCGATGCGCCCTTGCTGGAACGCAAGGCCCTGCTGCACTCCGTGCTGGAGGGGCAGGGCAGGCCATTGGCGTTCAGTTCGCATGTGCAGGGGGATGGCGACGAGGCCTATCGCCTGGCCGGTGAGCAGCACTTCGAAGGCATCATTTCCAAGCGCGCCGATCGCAGCTACCACAGCGGCCGCAGTGAGGATTGGCGCAAGACCAAACAGCTGGCCAGCGACGAGTTCGCGGTGGTCGGATACACCGCGCCGAAGGGCAGCCGCACCGGGTTCGGCTCGCTGCTGCTGGCGCGGCCAGACCCGAAACATGGCTGGCTCTACGTCGGCCGCGTCGGGTCCGGGTTCTCGGACGAACTGATCGGCGAAGTCAGCAGGCGCATCGAAGGCGGCGGCGGCCGCAAGCCGACGGCGCACGTGCCCACCCAGGACACCGACCTTCGCGCCGCGACCTGGTTCGCACCGCGTTTCGTTGTGGAGGTCTTCTATCGCGGGATTGGCGGGCAGAAGCTGTTGCGCCAGGCATCGCTGAAGGCGGTACGGGCGGACAAGGACATCGCCGATCTCGAAGATTCCGATCGCGCCGGAAAGGCCCCGGCTGCGGGTGGCACGCATGCACCCTCGCGACCCGGGCGCAGGGCGAAAAAATCACCCGCTACCGGCCGCACACCGCCCGCGCTTTCGTCCCCCGGCAAGATCCTGTTTCCTGGCGATGGCTACACCAAGCAGGAGGTATGGGACTACTACGCAGCAGTGATGGAGCACCTCCTGCCCGAGGTGGCTGATCGCCCGCTGTCGATCATCCGATGCCCCAGTGGCACCGCAAAACCCTGCTTCTTCCAGAAACACCACACAGCCGGGCTGGAACTGGTCGATCCGGTAAGGCTGAAGGAAGAAAGCGGTATAAACGCCCATTACCTGGTGGTGCGTGACGCGGCCAGCCTGCTTGAACTGGTGCAGTTCAACGCGTTGGAGTTCCACCCCTGGGGCAGCCACGCCGAAGCGCCCGACAAGGCCGACCGCGTGGTGTTCGACCTGGATCCAGGACCGGACGTACCCTTTGCCGAGGTCAAGAAAGCGGCAACCGACATCCGGAAACTGCTGGCGCAGCTGGAGCTGGAATCGTTCCTGCGTGTATCCGGTGGCAAGGGCCTGCACGTGGTCGTGCCGCTCAATCCGGGATGCGACTGGGACCTGACCAGGCGCTTTGCGAAGGGTTTCGCCGATGCGCTGGCGCAATCCGAGCCCCAGCGATTCCTGGCAACGGCCACCAAAAGCCTCCGCAACAAGCGGATCTTCGTGGACTATCTGCGCAATGGGCGCGGTGCGACGGCGGTTGCGTCCTACTCGCTGCGGGCCAGGCCGGGGGCACCGGTAGCACTGCCGATCGCCTGGGGCGATCTGACGAAACTCAAGCGCGCAGACGCGTTCACGATCAAGGACGTGCCAGCAAAGCTGAAACGGCAGCGCAAAGACCCTTGGGCCGGTATCGGGAAAGTGAAACAGAATCTTGCGCGATGGGCGCAGGCAGACCCGTAGCCCGCGCCTACGCGTCGGATCCCTGGGCGCTGCCGGGCAGGACATGATCGCATTCGACCAGCCGCGCGTTGCTGACCGTCTGGCGCGAAGGACAAGCGCCGCACACCAGCGTCGTTCCACCGGGCACCGCCCCCAACGCGTCCCCCGACAACTGTGTAATCCCGCCGCAGGTGTTGCAGCGCACGCGAATGGACCTGACGCGCTCAATACCCTGCACGCCGGAAACAGCGTCCAGCTCCAGAACATGGAAAAGGCCGGTATTGGGCATGGGGCGCTCCCGAGTCATCTGGCCCAAGCGTAAACGATCCATGGCATGGGGGGTGTAGGCGTCCTGCATGCCGTTTGTCAGCTGGAACCCAACTGATTCACAAAATGCACATGATGGGAACAACTGCGGGGCGCAGGTGGCCTATCCTACGGCCACGGAATCTGGGGGGATTCGCTACAGGAGCAGTTAATGCCGATCAGGGCAGTCGCATACGTCAGCGAAGCGGGCCCAGCCGTTGCTGGTGATCCGTTCGGCCTGGGCAGCGGAAAGCTCGACGATCTGGTCGATGATGCCGCCCGCTTCAACCGCAGTGCCGGCGTCACCGGCGTCCTGCTGTTCGACGGCAGCCGCTTCCTGCAGTACATGGAGGGGCCCGAAGACGGCTTGAGGGTGGCGTATTCGCGGGTGGTGGGCGCCTCCAGCCATACCGGGCTCATCGAGCTGCAGCGCGGCAGGGTGGGCAACCGGCGGCTCCCGTTCTGGCCGATGCGCTGGCTGCCCACCCAACCCGAGCAGTTGAAGCTGCTTGCCCGCGCGGACTGGTCAGGGTTCGCCCAGCACAGCGGTGACGATGTGCCAACCGAGACGGCGATGGATATCCTGGCCAGGTTGGTCGAACCCTACGCGGTCGCGGCGTGATCCACCGGCCTAGCGGCCTCCATAGCGCGCCGCCCATGGAATCTCTCCGCTGCACACGTTGAGGTGCCCGGTGCGCATCACGCAATACAGCCGGGCCTCCGGGTCTGCACTGGCAGCAATGTAGTCCAGTGCCTCGGCAAGCATGCAGACGAACTGCTGCTCGGGGTAGAACGCTGCCCAGGCCGGCAGCAGTTCGTCCAGTTGCGCGATCATCAGATCGATTTCCAGGTGCGTGCTCACTGCCTGATCCTCCTTCCAGCACGTTAGCGACCACGCTGCAAGCAGAGAGTTGCGGTTCGCAGAGGCGACACAGGCATGTAGTCCACGCAACGCTCACCTGGTCTTGACCATGGCCTTGATCGTGGCAGCGCGTGAGCATCATCTGCACGGCCACGCCACCCTCGTTTCACCCGGCAAGGCGTATCAGAGAGGCCTCCCAGCTGAAGCTGCAAGGATCCCTTTCATGTCCGAACCGTTTCCGCGCGCCAGCTTATGGTCAGCTGACACCGAGTCGCATTGCTTCCGCCCCCTTGCCGGCACGACGCGCGCGGACGTGCTGGTGGTGGGCGCCGGCATGACCGGCCTGCTGACAGCGGCCCGCCTGGCGGATAGCGGCCTGGATGTGCTGGTGGTCGATGCAGGGCCCATCGGCGGGCGCAATACGGTGATGTCCACGGGCAATCTTTACGGGCCCGTCTCCCGGCTGGCAGAACTGGTCTCGCGCTGGGGCGGCGACACGGCCAGTCGTATCGTCCAGTGGCGGCAGCAGGCGCTGCGCGCCATCGAAACGCTGGTTCATCGCTACGATCTGCGTTGCGGCTTCGAACGCGTGGCCATGCAGTACGGCATGCAGGAGCGCACGCGCGAGGTGACGACGCGATTCGAGCGTGAACTTCAGGCCTATCAGCGCGTCGGCCTGCAGTGCGAACACCGGCAGTCCGGACTGCCGTTCGCATTGGGCCACGCCTTCCGCGTTCCCGATCAGGCGCAGTTGGATCCTGCGGCGTTCTGCAGGCAACTGGCACGTCATCTGGCAGGTCGCGTGCGCATCCACGACTGGACCCGGATCAACCGCATCGAGGCATCCGCCGGCGTTGCGACAGCCGATGGCGCCCGCATACAGGCCAGGCAGTTCGTGCTGGCTACGCATTCGCCCGCAGGCTTCAACCTGGTGCAGGCCGAGATGGAGGTGTACCGCGAGTACGGGGTGGCGGTGCCGGTTGCCAACCCACCTGCGGCAGGCATTCACTGGATCGCCGACCGGCACCGCTCATTGCGCGGGGTGCACGGCGCTGATGGCCGCGACTGGCTTGTGCTGGTTGGCGAAACACACCGCACCGGCGAAACGCCAGCGGTGGATCCGGCCCAGCATCTGCTAGCCGACGCGCGCCGCAACTTCAACGTGCAGCGCGAGCCGCTGTGCTGGTCGGCGCAGCAATTCCGGCCCGCCGACCAGCTGCCCTACATCGGCAGCAGCGCCCACGATAATGTGTGGGTCGCTACCGGCTATGGGCCGGACGGTTTGACCTGGGCGGGCGTGGCCGCGTGCGCGATCACCGAGGGAATCATGGGCACGACCAGCGAGATCGAGCAGTTGCTCAGCCCCATGCGCTTCACCCCGGTGCGCTCGGCGGCCGGCTGGGCCCGCACCAACGCCACGGTGGCGCGGCACATGGTGGGAGATCGCCTTGCCACGGCGCCGTCGCACTCACCCAGTGAGCTCGCCCGTGGTTGCGGCGCACTGCTGGACGTGGACGGAAAGCGCACTGCGGTCTACCGCGACGAGGGCGGGCGCCTGCACATGATGTCGGCGCTCTGCCCGCACCTGAAGTGCGTTGTCCAATGGAATGGCCATGAGCGCACCTGGGACTGCCCCTGCCACGGCAGCCGCTTTTCCGCCACCGGAGCGCTGCTGGAAGGCCCTGCCAGACAGGGCCTCACACCAGAACAGCTGTAGGCGCAGGCATCCACCTCAGGCTTCGGCGGCTGCATCCGCATCGCAGGGCATGCAGCGCTCCTTCTTGGACTTGATGTCTGCAGCGGTCTTCGCCAGTGCCTCGTAACGCTGGCGTATCTCTTCAAGATGGGCCGGCTCCATCGACTCCAGGTTCAACAACTCCTGGTTGGCGTCCTTGCTCACCCGGATCAGTTCATCCAGCTTGATGTGCAGCGCAGCGGTATCAGCGTTCTGCGTATGCTGGATCAGGAACACCATCAGGAAGGTCACGATGGTGGTTCCTGTATTCACCACCAGCTGCCACGTGTCATTGAAGTGGAAGGCCGGCCCGCTGGCAGCCCAGGTGATGATCACCCCCAGCGCTGCGACGAATGCCCCCAGGCTGCCAGACAATCGCGCCGTCGCCGCCGCGACACGGGCGAAACCGCGCCGGATCACTGGTCACCTCCCGCGGCCTCCTCATCCGTGTGGCGGTCCGGCAGTTTAACCCGCTCCCCGAGGCGCTTGGCCTGCTCGTCCGGCGTGGGCGCAGCGACGAAGGGGGAGATCGGGTCACTGGCGGGGAAGGTTTCCTGCAGCGCTTCGTCATGATTGCGGCGGTTGTGCAGCGTCGCCTGCAGCGGACTGACAGGATCGGGGCGCTGCGCCTCCGTGTCCGGATGGGGAAGGTCTTTCTGGTCGCGTTGCATGGTGCATCTCCAGGTTGATCACCACCTCGCAGGTGGCGGGCCCAGCATAGGAATGCACTGTGAGCGGCCTCATCAAGGGCGGGGCAACGTGGCGTCAATCCTTCAGGCAACGCGCGTTAACAATCAGCAGGGTGGGGGAGCCCGGCGTCGGCCACGGCGGCGCCAGGCCATCACCTGGCCGACCACCGCCGTCAACAGCAGCATCGCATTGGTCACCACGAAGACCGTGCTGCCCAGCATCGCGCTGTAGACAGTAAACAGCGCAGACGCGGTCATCTGGCCCGCGAACAGCCATTTGGATACGGCTTCCGGGTGGGACGACTGCCACTGCTTCACCATCTGCCGGATCAGGGTTGCCATCAGCACCGCCGTGGCGGCCCAGCCAAGTACGTCGGGGTGCATGAGGGCCTCCGATGTGTGGGCACCCCACGCTAGCCCCTGGCTGGGCAACGCCGTACGAAGGGAAGGTGAAGACGGCATCCCACCTCCGGCGCCCTCGCGCCATTCACTCCGCAGCAGCGACAATGCCCCCTCGGGCGCACCATGCGCGAGCCGCCCACCGATTGCAGGAATGCTGAGATGTCCAACACCCCCTTTGGCGAGTCGTCATGTGCTACCGCAGCCAGCGGCTGCATCGAAGTCCGTGGTGCGCGCGAGCACAACCTGAAGAATGTCGATGTCTCCATTCCGCGCAATGCACTGGTGGTGTTCTCCGGCGTGTCGGGATCCGGCAAGTCCTCGTTGGCCTTCGGCACGGTTTTCGCCGAGGCGCAGCGGCGCTACTTCGAATCCGTCGCACCCTATGCGCGCCGCCTGATCGACCAGGCGGGCGTGCCCGATGTGGATGCCATCGACGGGCTGCCCCCGGCGGTCGCCCTGCAGCAGCAGCGCGGCGCCAGCAATGCGCGCTCCTCGGTGGGCAGCGTGACCACGCTGTCCAGCCTGGTGCGCATGATGTTTTCGCGGGCGGGAGCCTACCCGGCCCACCAGCCCATGCTGTACGCCGAAGACTTCTCGCCCAACACCCCACAGGGCGCCTGCAGCACCTGCCATGGCCTGGGGTATGTCTACGAAGTGACTGAAGCACTGATGGTTCCGGACCCGTCGCTGAGCATCCGCGAGCGCGCCATCGCGTCCTGGCCACCGGCATGGCATGGCCAGAACCTGCGCGACATCCTGGTCACGCTGGGCTACGACATCGATGTGCCGTGGAAGAAGCTGCCGAAGAAGGACCGTGAGTGGATCCTGTTCACCGAGGAGACGCCCACCGTGCCGGTCTATGCCGGCTTCACGCCGGCCGAGACCCGTACCGCACTCAAGCGCAAGCAGGAGCCCAGCTACATGGGCACGTACACCGGCGCACGCCGCTACGTGCTGCACACCTTTGCCAACACCCAGAGCGCCCTGATGCGCAAGCGTGTGTCGCGCTACATGGAAGGCAAGCTGTGCCCGGCCTGCCACGGAAAGCGCCTGAAACCGGAGGCGCTTTCGGTCACCTTTGCCGGTGTGGATATCGGCGAGTTCATGCGGCTGCCGTTGGACCAGCTGGCGGCGTTGCTCGAGCCCATCGCGCGGGGCGACTTCAGTGCACACAGCCACGGCGCGCGTTCCAGCAGGCGTGCAACGCCCCGCGATCGCGCCAAGCGGGCAGCAAGTGGCCGCGCGACCCACGAAGGCGCACCCGACGTGCGCCTGACCTCAGCCTTGTCTGAGGAAAAGCGCCTGGCGGCACAACGTCTGGCGGGCGGGGTCATGGCGCGTGTACGGCAACTGCGCGAGCTCGGCCTGGGCTATCTATCACTTGATCGCGCCACGCCCACGCTGTCGGCCGGCGAACTGCAGCGCCTGCGGCTGGCCACGCAGCTCAGCTCGTTGCTGTTTGGCGTGCTGTACGTGCTCGACGAACCCTCGGCCGGCCTGCATCCGGCCGACAGCCAGGCGCTGTACGACGCACTGGAACGGCTGCGCGACGGCGGTAACTCGGTGTTCGTTGTTGAACATGATCTGGAGCTGATGCGCCGCGCGCAGTGGCTGGTCGATGTGGGCCCGCAGGCAGGGGAGCATGGCGGACGCGTTCTCTACAGTGGCGAGCCCGATGGCTTGCGCGACGTTCAGGATTCGCGCACGGCGCAGTACCTGTTCGACCAGGTGCCTGCGCCCGCCAGCCGGCAGCGCAGTGTCATCAGCTGGCTGGAGCTGAAGGGTATCCATCGCCATAACCTGCAGGGCGTGGACGCGCAGGTGCCGCTGGGGCTTCTGACCGCAGTGACCGGTATTTCCGGATCGGGCAAGTCCAGCCTGATGGCACAAGCGCTGCCCGAGCTGATACTGCTGCACCTGGGGCATGAGCCGGTGGACGACAGCGCCGACAGCACGCCCGCGGATGGGCCGACCGTGATCGAAGCCACGCGGGGCCAGCTGGCCGGCGACGTGGACGCCATCCAGCGCGTGGTGCAGGTAGACCAGAAGCCCATCGGCCGCACGCCACGATCCAATCTGGCCACCTACACCGGCCTGTTCGATCACGTGCGCAAGCTCTTCGCCGCGACACCCGACGCGCGCCGCCGCCGATTCGACGCGGGCCGCTTTTCGTTCAACGTGGCCAAGGGCCGATGCGAAACCTGCGAAGGCGAGGGCTTCGTCAGCGTCGAACTTCTGTTCATGCCGAGCGTCTATGCGCCGTGCCCCACCTGCCATGGCGCCCGCTACAACGAGGCCACCCTGAAGGTGCTGTGGAATGGTCGCACCATCGCCGAGGTCCTGCAGATGACGGTGGACCAGGCGCAGGCGTTCTTCGCCGAAGAAGACGCCATTGCCCGCCCGCTGCAGTTGCTGCAGGAAATCGGTCTGGGCTACCTGCGGCTGGGCCAGCCGGCCACCGAGCTTTCAGGCGGTGAGGCACAGCGCATCAAGCTGGCGACCGAGCTGCAGCGCAGCCAGCGCGGACGCACGCTGTATGTGCTGGATGAGCCCACCACCGGCCTTCATGCATCGGACGCGGACAGGTTGCTGGCGCAGCTGCAACGGCTGGTGGAGGCTGGCAACACCGTGGTGATGATCGAGCACGATATGCGTTCTGTCGCACAGGCGGACTGGGTGATTGATGTCGGGCCAGGTGCAGGCGGCGCGGGTGGCACCATCGTGGCGAAGGGCACGCCGCAACAGGTGGCCCGCGCCAAGGGAAGCAGGACTGCGCCGTTCCTTGCGCGCGAGCTGGGGCAGGCCAGCTGACGCCATCTCATCTGGGGCTGGACGCATTCTGTTGTACTGTGGGAGTACTCGCAGCGCCCATCAGCGAGAGGATGGTCAGGTGAACGCTTCCATGCTCCCAAGAATCGTCGGCTTCGATGTCCCGTTGTTGCATGAGCGTGTAGACGCATCCACCGACGAAGCCATCACCGCGCTGCTGGATCTGGCGCCGGGCGCTCGCTGGACAGAGATGTTCCTCATCAAGTGCAGGGCACTGGCGTCCCAGCTCCAGCTGGCGGATGTTCGCATTGAAGGCGCCAGGATCTACTTCTACGGATCCATCAGCGATTCTCGTGGACTTGCCGACGCGGTGATGTCCATTGTCCACGTACTGAATGATGAGTTGATGCGCGAGCGGAATCACGCAGCCAGCCGCGCCTAGGCGCAGCCAAGCAGGGACCAGCACCGATCGGCAATCTCCGCTGCGCCAGGATGGCCGCGTAGGCTCGATCGCTTCGCAAGCCTGCCCTGCAGATCGTCGATCCATGCCGACCGGGTGCCATGCGGATCTCTCACATAGATATCGCAGGCAAGCCGGATAACGGGCGCCACTTCATATCGGAAGCTCATCGCGGGCAGGGCGCCCAGGTTGAACGCGATTTTCCAGTGGGCCAGCTCGCGCTCGACGTCGACAACGTGCTTGCTTCTTCCATGGATCATGGCGTTACCCCTTTTCGAAACTCCACTGTACACGCTTGTTGCTGCGGGCCTGTTCATGACCCTTGTTCATATGGGACGCGTCCCCGTACGTTCCCGTAACGGCGACACGCCCACAGTCAATCGGCAGCAGACTTGCTGCGGCGGAGAATCGAAATGAACAGCGTCCCCGAACAGAACAGGAATGACCGCTCCAACGCGTCCGCTGAAGCAGAACAGCCTGCACAGCAGGGGCAGGGCGAGGGGGGCGAACCCGGCGGAGAGGAGCCCGGCAAGCAAGGACAGCAACAGCAGCAGGACAACAAGGATCGCGAGAGCCCGAAGCCAGCGGATGAAAAGAAGGGCGGTCTCGGCGGCGATACCCGCCGCTGAGGAACAGGAGGAGCCGCGCGCCGCGCGGCTGCTTCCGCAGCAGACAGGGAGCGTGCATGTCCGCACAAAGCCAGGCGATCAGCCTGATGACCAAGATCATGTACCAGTGTCGCCCGGAGAAAACCACAACAATGGCGCAATGCCGTTGCTGCCACGCGCCCAGCCCTGGCGGGATGGAGTGCGCACGGTGCCTGACCGGCAGGCTCGGCGATACGATTCACAATCGTGGTGCAGCGTTCGGCTGGCTGGAATCGTTCCGCAGGGTCCAGCAGGACGAAGCACACGTATTCGAATGCGCAAAGCGCGCCGATGTGGCATCTCCCTAGGCGTCGCATCCGGACCTGACATCGCGCAGGCGTATGCTCGAGTCATTCAGGAGCAACGCGATGACTTTTCCGATCTGCATCTACGATAGAACGGGCACAGGGCTCCGGCTGCCTGCGGGATGGTGGATCGACCTTCAGTCCGATCTGCCTGCACTGGTGAAGGGTGCCGCGCGCATTGACCTTCCGCGATCTTCAAAAGACGAGCATCCACGATTGGATCCTGAGGTTCTCACGGATCTCTTCCGGCGCATTGGAGGCTCTCAGTGGCTAGGTTGAATCCAGCCCATTCCCTGGGAGTGCGCTGGCTGTTCTTTCGCCTTCGCAACGGGCAGTCCATCAGTCCGGCCAGGCTGATGTCTGTCTGGTCCGAGGCGGCGGAATCCAACGACTGCGCCGTGCGCCGTGAAATCATCGACGGCGCCGGCTATGTCTACGCCTTGTATGCGCCCAACAGCCTGCTTTCACCCAGGCGCGTGGAGCTGCGCATGAGAGCGCTGCTGGAGGAGGCCGGCTACGCCTTCACGATGGGCAGCCTGGCGGGGCGGCACCCGGGCGACGGCTGAGGCGCGGCGCTGAGGCGCCGGCCGAAGAGTCCATGACAGCCGCTCTCATTCGGGGACACCAGGCTCCAGTGGTTCGTGAGGCGCGGGATCGAAGAGCGCCAGCATCCGCTCACGCCGGCACTGTTCGAGCCAGTGGTGCCATATCTCCACCTCGTCCATCAGCCCCGTGGCACCGCACGCTGGGCACGTGAGCGTCGTACCCGATGGACTCGTCTTGATGCCCTCGTCCTGAGTCATTGATGAGCGCAAGCCGCAGCTCTTGCAGGTGGATCGCAACTGATCGAGGCGAACGATGGCGCCATTGCGCGCAAGAAGGGGCTGGATCGCATGGATCCGGAAGGCATTGGGAGGGTGCATGGCCGTGTCGTCTTGGGCTGGACACGGGAGCAAAGGATTCTGCGCCGGAGAAGAGCCGTGAGGGCGCAGTGTCCTCCGTTGGAGGTTAACCCTTCATCAAAGTGCGGAACACGCTCCATCGTTGGCCTGAAATCCTACGCCCGCAATCGTGCACTGACGCGGCACCCGGCGCTTCTCCGGTGCCAGCCCTGCTTCTGGGAAGGAAGGGCTCTGCCATCACAACAGAGCCCCGGTCACTCACTTTTCCTGCAGGAACGCCAGCAGATCCTGGTTGACCTTGTCCTTGTGGGTGTCGGTCAGGCCGTGCGGCGCACCCGGGTAGACAATCAGCCTGGCGCCCTTGATGAGCCTTGCCGATTGGCGGCCTGAGATATCGATCGGCACGATCTGGTCGTCGTCGCCGTGGATGACCAGGGTGGGCACATCAAACTTCTTCAGGTCCGCGCGGAAATCGGTGGCGGAGAACGCAGCGATCGAATCGTAGGTGTTCTTGTGGCCGCCCTGCATGCCCTGCGCCCACCACGCATCGATCAGCCCCTGCGAGACCTTCGCGCCCGGACGGTTGAAGCCGTAGAACGGGCCCGACGGAATGTCCTTGTACAGCTGCGCGCGGTTATCCATCTGCGCCTTGCGGATGCCATCGAACACTTCAATCGGCAGGCCGTTCGGGTTGTCGGCGGTCTTCAGCATGAACGGCGGTACCGAGCTGATCAGCACGGCCTTCTTCACCCGCCCCGTGCCATGCCGGCCAATGTAGCGCGCCACTTCGCCGCCACCGGTGGAGAAGCCCACCAGGGTGACATCGTGCAGGTCCAGCGTATTGATCACCGTGGCCAGGTCATCGGCGTAATGATCCATGTCATTGCCGTCCCACGGCTGGCTGGAGCGACCGTGGCCACGACGGTCATGCGCGATGACACGGTAGCCATGATCGGCCAGGAAGATCATCTGGGATTCCCAGCTGTCCGAGTTCAACGGCCAGCCGTGGCTGAAGGTCACGACCGGGCCGTCCTTCGGGCCCCAGTCCTTGTAGTACAGCTGCACGCCATCGGCGGTGGTGATGTAGCTGGCGGTGCGCGCGATGCTGGTGACTGCCGCCGGCGTGGCCGGTTCGGCGGCCTGCGCGGACAGGCCGGCCTGGACCGAGAGAGCGAGGGCGGCAACGGCCAGGGCACGGGTGAAGGTGTTCATGCGGGGAACTCTCATGGGTGGGTGGTGAGACGTACTTTGCGCCCGCGATCAGGCGCCAGGGATATGACAAGTCCGAATTTCTTGATAGATCGTCCTGAGTGCACGGATCCACAGTGGGGTCGACTGGATGATCATCCGAAGCTGCCCGACCTGGGCCTGCGCGCTACCGAACGAGCCAGAGGTGCTTGCAATGGTGGCATTGCAGCCGGTTCCGCATTGCTTCCCGGAACGCAACATGACGTACCCCTTCACGGCGCTACCGCACCTGCGGCGTACTGCCTAGGCTGATCCCACACGGCACCTGCCGTGTTCCGGGCCCATTGCCCGCGCAGTGGCCCGTCTTCCCATGAACTCCGCAGCGCTGGCCTGCCAGGCAACCGTGCCCTGGCAATGTCACTGCCTGCGCCATGGGCAAGCGCCCGGATTCGTTCGCGCCAGCCTTGCATTGCTGCCCGCCAAATGGCTCTTCGTGGAGATCCCTCATGTTCAGTATGGAAAACACCGCCGCGCCCATTGCCCCCGCCCTCGATGAACTGGTGCCCTCGCGCTACGCCCTGAAAGTGGGCGACGTCGAAGTGCTGGTGATCAGCGATGGCGTCCTGCCGTTGCCCACCCAGATGCTCGGCCACAACGTACCGGCGGCCGCCCGTGCCGAATGGTTCGAAGAGATGTACCTGCCGCAGGATGCCTTCGACTGGGCATTGAACGTGATGGTGGTGCACAGCGGGGATCGCACCATTCTCATCGATGCCGGCCTGGGCATGGACCCGGACCTGCAGCTGCCGCGCGCCGGCCAGCTGATCCGTCGCCTTGGTGCTGCCGGTATCAACCTGGGCGAAATCACCGATGTGGTGATCACCCACATGCACATGGACCACGTCGGCGGGCTGCTGGTTGAAGGTGTGAAGGAACAGCTGCGCCCGGACCTGAAGATCCACGTGGCCGCAGCGGAGGTGGAGTTCTGGAAGTCGCCGGACTTCAGCCGCACCAACATGCCGCAGGGTTTCCCCGATGCGCTACGCGCCACGGCCAAGCACTTCTGGGCCGAGTACAGCAGCTATGTGCATACCTTCCAGGACGAACAGCAGATCGCGCCGGGCGTAACGGCCCGCCGTACCGGTGGGCATACCCCGGGCCACTGCGTAGTGCGCGTAGCGTCCGCGGGGCAGGCCCTGACCTTTGCCGGTGACGCGGTGTTTGCGGTCGGCTTCGACCAACCGAACTGGCACAACGGTTTTGAGCACGACCCGGAGGAATCCGCACGCGTACGCATCGCTCTGCTGAAGGAACTGGCCGGCACCGGCGAAATGCTGGTGGCCACGCATCTTCCGTTCCCGTCAGTGGGCCGGGTGTCGCTGGAGGGCGAGACGTTCCGCTGGGTGCCGGTGTTCTGGGACTTCTGATCGGATCCTGCGGATACAGCGCAAGCAGGGGTTTTCGACGGGGCGCATCGGCGCCCCGCTCGAATCCCGCAAGGACGAGGCCGACAACGGACGCCATCCACACCTGGCGTGAAACTACTGGATGGCGGTAGGGCGAGCCAACCGCTGCAGCTTGTGCGGGTTGCGCTGCACCAGGATCTGCGTGATCCGTTCGCCATCGGTCTCGAAGGCCATCGCCGCCTCCAGCACGCCATCGAAATAGCGCAGCAGTCCCAACCGTCCGTTGAGCATGGCCGGTACCATCCGCAATTGCGCGCTGCGCCGCAGGTGCGGGGCATACAGCAGCTGGGCAATGCGTGTGCCGCCGAGCAAAGGCCCGGGAAAGCTGGTGACGATACCGCCGCCGTCACCCACCAGCTCGGCCGATTCGGCCATCAACGCCTTCATCGTGCGGAAATCTCCACTGGATGCAGCCTCGGCGAAGCGGCGCAGCAGTTTCTGGTGCACGTCCTGCGGGACGTTGTAGCGCGGGCGCTCCTGCCTGAGCTGCTGGCGTGCGCGATGCACGATCTGCCGGCAAGCGGCTTCCGTCTTGTCCAGTGTGCGCGCGACCACCGCATAATCCTGATCGAACACATCGTGCAGCAGGAAAGCCGCACGCGCATCCGGGGCCAACCGTTCCAGCACACTGAGGAAGGCGACCGACAGATCGCTGGCGGTTTCCAGCACGTACTCGGGCGTGGCGGCGTCATCGGTCAGCAGCGGCTCGGGCAACCACATGCCCACATAGTGTTCGCGCGCATGCCGGGCCAGGCGCAGGCCATCAATGGCGCGACGGGTGGTGGCCGCCACCAGCCAGGCTTCCGGATTCTCGATCTGTGACTGGTCGGCGCCATGCCAGCGAAGCCAGACATCCTGCACCACGTCTTCGGCTTCGTGCGAAGACCCAAGCATGCGGTAGGCCACGCCGAACAGGCGTGGGCGGAGGCGTGAGAACAGCGCAGTGGAATCGTCCATGCCAGCGTAGACGGGACAGGTCCCCGGATTGTGACACCCGGGAACCTGTCGTTGGTGCCAGCGCCGGACGTGCGATCAGTGCGGCGGCAGCACCGCCGGTTTGCCGATGTCCTTGATCAGGAACACCACGAACTTCGCCGGCTCGGTAGCGCTGGCGTTGCGGCCTACGGTGTGCAGATCGGACGGGCCTTCATGGAAGGCCTCGCCCGGGCCAAGGGTGACCTCCTTGCCGCCGGCCACACCCATCACGATCCGTCCTTCCAGGACGTAGACGAAGCCATGGGCATCGTGGCGGTGGACAGGATCGGCGCCACCCGGCGGGTACTCCACGGTAAGGATCAGCGCTTCCTTGCCGGGCTGCTCCGGCAGGGCGCGGGTCATCACCTCGCGCACCAAGGGCTGGGGCGCAGGAGAGGGCGGGGTGGCGGCAGCGCCGCACAGTGGCAGCAGCGCAAACAGGACCAGAACAGAGCGACGCATGGCAGGTCTCCAAAGCGGTGGAGGAGGGCCGCTGCATGGGGCAGCGGCGGAAGGGTCAGGCCAGGCCGGCCTTGTCCAGGCCAAAGGCCGTATCCAGGGTGCCGGGCGTGGTACGGAAGGCGACATTGGCACGGTTCCAGGCGTTGATCGCCATCACCGCGTGGGTGAGGTCGACCATTTCCTGATCGGACAGCGGGCCGCGCACGCGCGCGTACAGCTCGTCGGGCACCCCCTGCGCCGGCAGCTGGGTCAGTACTTCGGTCCAGGCCAGGCAGGCGCGCTCGCGCGGGCTGAACAGCGTTGATTCACGCCATGCCGCCAGGTGATGCAGGCGCAGCGGGCGCTCACCACGCAGGGTGGCCTCCTTCACGTGCATGTCCAGGCAGAAGCCACAGCCGTTGAGCTGCGATGCACGGATGTTGACCAGATCGATGATGGCCCCTTCGATCGAGGCGGTGTGGGCGGCATGCGAGTACACGCCGAGCTTCTTGAACAGTTCGGGGGATTGCGCGGCGTAATCCAGGCGTGCGGTCATGGTGTGTTCCTGTAGCGTGTGAAGGGCACAGCGAGGCTAGGCCTGCATTCGCAACGCCGGTAGGCGGGGGCCGGGCCGCACGCTGTTGCATGAAAAACACCAATGTCCTGTCACAGCGGCCGATGCTCGGCCGTCTGCCGGGCATGGACACCTCATCGCACCTGCGCACCGCATCGCGCCCTGCCAGCGAACAGGTCTGGCAGGCCTTCCTCGCCGCATTGCGCGAACTGCCGCCCGACGCACGCGCGATCCTGCTGTTGCACGACGTGCTGGGCGCCGGATTCGAGGACATCGTGCCCCTGCTGGGGCTCGACCCTTCCACGTGCAGGCAACGGTTGGCGGCGGCGCGGAGCCACCTGCACGCACAACGTGCCCGCCTGGAGCCAGGCCACCCATGAATGCCGCAACGCCCCGCGCGGCCAGTGACGGCCACGATGCGCTCAATGCGTCCTTCTCCACCAGCTACGCCGGTGTGCTGGCCTTCATTGCAGTGGCGTCCGAGGGCAGTTTCGCGCGCGCGGCCGACCGCCTCGGCATCGGCCGCTCGGCCGTCAGCCGCAGCGTGCAGAAGCTGGAAAGCCAGCTGGGCGTGCGGTTGTTCCTGCGCACCACGCGCTCGACCACGCTCACCCGGGAAGGCGAGCTGTTCCTGGAGGGCTGCAACCCGGGCGTGACCTGCATCCTGCAGGCGCTGGAGGAAATGCGCGACCTGCGCGAGGGTCCGCCGCGCGGGCACCTGCGCATCAGTGCCAGCCACGGCTTCGGCCGGCGGGTGATCGCCCCCTTGCTGGCCGCATTCCGCGCCGAGTACCCGCAGGTCTCTGTAGAACTGCTGCTGGACGAGCAGGCCCCCGACCTGGCAGGTGACCGCATCGACGTGGCATTTCGCGACGGCCTGCTGGAAGACAGCCAGGTGATCGCCAAGCAGCTGGTGCCGATGCAGCTGGTCGTATGTGCATCACCGGCGTACGTGCAGGTGCACGGCCTACCCGCGTCGGTGGACGCGCTGCCCACGCATGCCTGCATCGGGCGGCGCCTGCCGGGCGGACGCATGCAGCCCTGGGAATTCCGTGTCGACGGTGCCGAAGTGCACCTGCAGCCGCCTTCCGCAATGGTGTTCAACGATGCCGACCTGGCCCTGCAGGCCGTCATCGACGGGCTCGGCATCGCCCAACTGCCCAGCTATCAGGTGCGTGAAGCGCTGTGGGCGGGCAGGGTGGTGACCTGCCTGGATCGGCATGCGCCGCTCGATCGTGGCCACTACCTGTGCTACCTCAGCCGCCGCCAGCTGCCCAAGCGCGTGCGGGCCTTCATCGACTTCAGCACGCAGCGGGTGCGCGCGCTCGAGCTGGATGTGATCTCGCACTGGGAAGCACGCCAGCAGGCCACGCCTCTGAACCCAGGCGCACGGCCTGGCTGGGCGTGAGCGTATTGGTGCGTGCCGGGCAACAGTGCGCGGCCCGCCATGGACCTACTGCCTCGCGCCCGCGCTCCCTACGATGCCTGCGCCCGGCCACATCCGGTAGCCCTTCTACATTCCAGGAGATACGCAATGAAGTTCCTCGTCATCGGTGGTACCGGCCGCATCGGCAGCAAGGTGGTGGAACGCCTGCGCGTAGCCGGGCATGAGATCGTGGTGGCAGCACCCTCGACCGGGGTGGATGTGCTGACCGGTGAAGGTCTGGATGCCGCCATGGACGGCGTCGACGTGGTGGTGGACCTGGCCAACTCGCCCTCGTTCGAAGATGCGGCAGTGCTTTCGTTCTTCGTGACCGCTGGCCACAACATACTTGCGGCCGCTATCCGTGCCGGCGTACATCACCACGTTGCGCTTTCCGTCGTAGGCACCGACATGCTGGCAGCCAGTGGCTATTTCCGCGGCAAGATCGCCCAGGAGCGCCTGATCCGCGACTCGGGCCTGCCGTACACCATCATCCATTCCACGCAGTTCTTCGAGTTCTTGCCGGGCATCATCCAGTCCGCCGGCGATGGGGAGACCCTGCGGCTGCCGGCCGCCGACGTGCAGCCGATTGCCGCCGAGGATGTTGCCGAAGCGGTGGCACGCATCGCGCAGCAGCCGCCGGCCAATGGCGTGCTGGAAATCGCCGGGCCGCAGCGTAGCGCGATGGCGGATCTGGCCAGGCAGTATCTGCAAATGACGGGTGATTCCCGGCAGGTCGTTGCGGATGCCCAGGCGCTGTACTTCGGCGCGCCGCTGCAGATCGACACGCTGGTGCCGGTCGGACACGCGTGGCTGGGGCAGGTCGATTTCGACGCCTGGCTGCAGCAGTCCGGCCTGTTGCAGCGGCAGCCTGCCTGAGCGGCGAATCGATCGCCTGCCGCAGCTGCGCTTGATGGAGCCGCGCAATGACCGAGCTGAAGCCTCCTTCGCCCGCCATGCTGGACCGTTACCAGGGCGACGACGTGAAGCCGCTGTACACCGGCCGCGTGCGGGTGAGCGGTGGCCAGGCCCAGCACGGGCGGGCGTCCGGCGTCGTGCGGTCGGACGACGGTGCACTGGCGGTGGACCTGCGCCTGCCGCCGGAACTCGGCGGGCCTGGCGGCGGCGCCAATCCCGAGCAGCTGCTGGCCGCAAGCTACGCTGGCTGCTTCCACGGTGCCATGGTGCTGGTGGCCGCGCGTGCCGGCCTGCTGCTGCACAACCCCAGCATCGAAGTGGCGGTCACCTTCGCCCGTGATCCGGCAGATGGGCTGTACCTGCTGTCGGCCGAGATCGTGGTACATCTTCCCGGCATGGATGAGAACCTGGCCTGCGAACTCGTTCGCAACACCGAACGCGTCTGCCCATACGCCAAGATGTTCCATCGCGGCGTCAGCCATGTGGTGCATGTTCGGGTCGGCCCGCAGGCTCCGCCTCTGTAGAATCGAGCCATGCTCGACTCCGGGAAGGTCCTGGCCCTGACGATTACACGGCTAGGCCGTATTCCGCCACAACCCAGCTCGGCTACGATGGTGGCGCCGGCAACCTGGCCGGTGGGGCAGGGGATGCAATGGACATGCAGGCAGGGGGCGGATTCGATCCGCCGGCAAAGACCGATTCGCAGGAACTGACATTCCACTGGCTCTACCAGCGGGTGCAGGGACTGGTTGAGCACAGCATCTACCCCAAGGCGGGCAGGGTGGAGACGTGGGCGTTTCGCATCGGCGTGGGTGCGGCGATCTTCGGCATTCTCATGGGTCAGCTTCCGGATCGATGGCTGCCTCTTGGCGTAGTGCTCCAGGTGGTTGTTGCCTGCCTGGCAATCGAAATAGGAGGGTTCATTGTCGGTGGCGTACTGGCCGCCCGTAGGGGCATTCGCCAGTTCATCCAGCCGCGGCTCTCGCACGCCCGGGAGATGGATGAAGACTTCGCTCACTGGCAAGCGGTGGTGACCGAGCTTCGCGGATTCCCGCGCGTCCAGCGCGAGCGGCGACTCAAGTTCGTCAGCACCTTGCGCACAAACATGATTGAGCGCATGGGCATGATGTATGGCGGCCTGCAGCGGCTGGGACCATTCCCGCTGTTGATTGCCCTCTACCTGCAGTTCCGCGGATGGAAATGGGGCGACTGGGCGGGCGCTTTCGATGTTGGCCCGCTGGGTGCACTACTGATCTTCGCCATGGTGCTGCTGTACCTGCTGGGCTGGATGCTGATCGGCCTTCGCACCAGGCTTGATACCTACGTTGCCTTGTTGGAGGGCTCCATCCACGAACCCGAGCCCTCCCAGCGAACGCCTTTGTAGCGTCGGGCCATCATGTTCCTCATGCTGAGGGACAAACAGGACTGTGAGTCATCCAGTGAGGCATACGCATGGCTCAAGAGTGCCGCGCTGTGGCTGGATGCAGCCGATTTCTTCGGGCTTGCTGCATCATGTTCGTACATTTCGCCGACTTCACAGGCCTGTACCCCGCAGAGGGGCATAGTAGCCCTTCGGTAGTGTGAGCGCGTCCATCCAGCCACGGGGTTTCCCCGAACGCCAGGAGGTCACTGTGCCAAGTTGTGATGAAGGAATGAAGTTGACGCGTCGCCAGGTGATCGCCGGCGGCGTCACGACCGTGGCGATGTCCGCCGCACCGGGGGCGTCATCGCTCGCCGCCGAACTGGCGGCGCCCCCGCCGCCCAGGCCGCCGGTCATCAGCACGGTGGCCTTGACCGTCAACGGCAAGCGGCGGGAACTTGAACTCGACACCCGGACCACGCTGCTCGATGCCCTGCGCGAACATCTGAAGCTGACCGGGACCAAGAAGGGCTGCGACCACGGTCAATGCGGTGCCTGTACCGTGCTGGTCAACGGTGAGCGCATCAATGCCTGCCTCAGCCTGGCGGTACAGCACCAGGGCGATGCCATCACCACCATCGAAGGCCTCGGAACCCCCGATGACCTGCATCCGATGCAGGCTGCCTTCATCAAGCATGATGGCTACCAGTGCGGGTATTGCACGCCGGGGCAGATCTGTTCGGCGGTGGCGGTACTGGACGAGATCAAGCGGGGTGTCCCCAGCCATGTGCAGGCGGATGTCAGCGCACGGCCCCAGGCCACCAACATGGAAATGCGCGAACGCATGAGCGGCAACCTCTGCCGCTGCGGCGCCTATTCCAATATTGCCGAGGCGATGGCAGAGGTCGCTGGCGTAACCTCCGCAGGGAGGCGCTCATGAGGGCCTTCAGTTACGAACGCGCGAAATCCCCGGCCGAGGCCGCCAGGGCCGTCGCCGGTACCGAGGGCGCGAAATTCCTGGCTGGAGGGACCAATCTGCTCGACCTGATGAAGCTGGAGGTTGAGACGCCAGCGCACCTGGTCGATGTGCAGGACATCGGCCTGGACAGGATCGAACCCACCGACGAGGGCGGCCTGCGCATCGGCACGCTGGTCACCAATACCGCGCTGGCCTCGCATGAGCGCGTGCGCCGCGACTACGCGGTGCTGACCCGCGCGATCGTGGCAGGTGCCTCCGGGCAGTTGCGCAACAAAGCCACCACCGGCGGCAACCTGCTGCAGCGCACGCGCTGCCCGTATTTCTACGACCCCAATCTGCCTTGCAACAAGCGCCTGCCCGGATCCGGCTGCGGCGCACTCGAGGGGTTCTCCCGGCAAATGGGCGTGATCGGCACCTCGGACAGCTGCATCGCGACCTATCCGGGCGACATGGCGGTGGCCCTGCGGGTGCTGGACGCCTCGATCCAGACCGTCAGGGGTGACGGCAGTACGCGCAGCATCCCAATTGCCGATTTCCATCGTTCCCCCGGCGACAAGCCGCAGCAGGACAACGTGCTGCAGCGCGGCGAGCTGATCACCCACGTCACGCTGCCAGAACCCCTGGGCGGTCGGCACGTGTACCACAAGGTACGTGACCGCGCGTCCTATGCGTTCGCACTGGTGTCGGTCGCCGCGGTCGTGCAGCGTGACGGCTCGGCGCGGTTCGCCTTCGGTGGGGTCGCGCCGAAACCGTGGCGCGTCGAGGCAGCCGAAACGCTGCTGCGCGACGGCGTAAAGGCCGCGACCCGGCAGGTGTTCGCCGGTGCCCGTCCGACGCCGGAGAACGCGTTCAAGATCGCGCTCGCCGAGCGCACCCTCGCAGCGGTGCTGGTGGAAGGAGAGCGCTGATGCCCCTTGAATTCAACGCCCCCGCCGGCGACAACCTGTTCGACAAGGCCAAGGTCGTCGGCAAGTCGACGCCGCGCATCGACGGTCCACGCAAGACCACCGGCACCGCCCCCTATGCCTACGAGCGCCATGACGTGGCGCCGAACCAGGCCTACGGCTACATCGTCGGTGCGGGCATCAGCAAGGGGCGCATCATTTCGATGGATGCGTCCCGCGCACGTGCCGCGCCTGGCGTACTGGCGGTCATCACCGCACCGGAAACCAAGCCGGTCGGCACATCGAACTGGAACAATGCACCGTTGTTCGGCGGAGCCGAGGTGGCCCACTACCATCAGGCCATCGCCTGCGTGGTGGCAGAGACCTTCGAGCAGGCCCGCGCCGCCGCGGCGCTGATCCGCACCCGCTACGAGCGCGGCAAGGGCCGCTTCGATTTCCCGGCCCTGGCACCGTCCGCGCCGCTGGCAAAGGGGCGCGGCGGCAAGCCCGACCGGCAGACGCTCGGCGATTTCGACACCGCTTACGCGAGCGCGGCGGTCAAGCTCGACGAGACTTACCACACCTCCGACGAAAGTCATTCGATGATGGAGCCGCACGCCACCATCGCCGCCTGGGAGGGTGACACGCTCACGTTGTGGACGGCGAACCAGATGATCGACTGGGCCAAGCAGGGCATGGCGGCGATCCTCGGCATCGATCCTGCCAAGGTGCGTGTGGACTCGCCCTATATCGGCGGCGGCTTCGGCGGCAAGCTGTTCATCCGTGCCGACGCGGTGCTGGCCGCGTTGGCGGCCAAGCAGGTCGGGCGACCGGTGAAGATCGCGCTGCAGCGCCCGTTGATGCCCAACAACACCACGCACCGGCACGCCACCCTCCAGCGCGTGCGGATCGGCTGCGGAAAGGATGGCCGGATCTCCGCCATCGCCCATGAGAACTGGTCGGGCAACATCAACGGCGAGGACGGCGAAAACGGCACCCTGCAGACGCCCAAGCTCTATGCGGGCGCCAACCGCCTGGTGGCCAACTACATCGCCACGCTCGACATGCCCGAAGGCAATGCGATGCGCGCACCGGGCGAAGCACCGGGCCACATGGCGCTGGAAGTAGCGATGGACGAAATGGCCGAGAAGCTGGGCCTTGACCCGATCGCGTTCCGCATCCTCAACGAGCCCGAGGTCGTGCCCGGCGATCCGTCCAAGAAGTTCTCCGACCGCAACCTGGTGCGCTGCCTGCGCGAAGGCGCGGAGCGCTTCAACTGGAGCAAGCGCAACCCCAGGCCGGCGCAGGTCAGGGAAGGGGACTGGCTGGTCGGCATGGGCGTGTCTGCGGGCTATCGCGGCGCACCGACGATGAAGTCGGCGGCGCGGGTCCGGCTTGACGGCCAGGGCGGAGTGATTGTCGAGACCGACATGACCGACATCGGCACCGGCTCCTACACGATCATCGCGCAGACGGCAGCCGAGACCATGGGCGTGCCGCTGGACCGGGTCCAGGTGACCCTCGGTGACTCCCGTCATCCCGCCTCCGCCGGCTCCGGCGGCCAGTGGGGCGCGGCGAGCTCCACCGCAGGCGTGTACGCGGCGTGCGTCAGCCTGCGCCGCAAGGTGGGCGAGAAACTGGGCTTCGACGGCGACACCGCAGACTTCGCCAATGGCCGCATCCAGGCGGGTGGGCGGACGATCAAGCTGGCGGAGGCGGGCACACTGTCGGCGGAGGACGGCATTGCCTTCGGCGACTTCAAGCAAGGCTACGACGTCGGCACCTATGCAGGGCATTTCTGCGAGGTTGCCGTGCATGCCTACACGGGAGAGACGCGCATCCGCCGCATGCTTGCCGTATGCGATGGCGGCCGGATTCTCAATCCGCTGTCCGCACGCAGCCAGGTCATCGGCGGGATGGTGATGGGTGCGGGCGCGACCCTGATGGAGGAGCTGGTGGTCGACAAACGGCTTGGCTTGTTCATCAACCACGACCTGGCCGGCTACGAGGTTCCCGTGCATGCCGACATCCCGTACCAGGAAGTGGTCTTCCTCGACACGCTGGATCCGGTGATCTCGCCGATGAAGGCCAAGGGTGTGGGTGAACTGGGCATCTGCGGGGTCGGCGCCGCGATCGCCAATGCGGTCTACAACGCAACCGGCGTGCGCGTGCGCAACTATCCCATTACCCTGGACAAGCTGCTGCCCGGCTTGCCCGACGTGGGCTGACCCTTGCGCATGGACCGTCCCGCAGCCTCGACCACTCTGGAGGCCGCCGCCGCAGGCGGAGGGGAGCCCGGCGATCTTGCCGAGCACCTGTCCGCAGCGCCGGGTTTCCTCGCCGAAGGCAGCCCGCGCGGCGTACTCGAGACGGCCTTGACGCGCGTGCGCGCGGGGGAGCACGCCGTGCTCGCGCTGGTGCTGGAAACCGATGGCTCCACCTACGCCGGTGCCGGCGACATGGTGCTGTTCTGCAACGGCAGCCAGGTCGGCTGGCTGAGCGGCGGATGCCTGGAGCCCGAGCTCGCGCGACGCGCGGAGCAGGTGAGCGCTGCAGGCCGGGTCGACTGGATCGAGATCGACACCCGCAGTGACGACGATCTGTTGAGTGGGTCCGCGCTCGGGTGCCGCGGCCGTCTGCGGATTGCGCTCCTGCCATTGCGTGCCATGGCCGGCATCGACGTTGTCATCGAGGCATGGCTGCGCGAGGGTGTGCCACTACAGCGCGAGCTTCGTGCATCGGGGCAGATCGTTTTCCGCGCCAGCAATCGCGAGCAGGCATGGCAGCTGCGTCCGATGGACGGGGCGCAGTCCTTTGGCGAGGGCGCATGGCATTTGCCGTTGCTCCGGCTTCCGCGGGCCCTGGTGTTGGGGGGCGGTCCCGAAACGCCCTTCCTGGTTCCGTTGCTGCGGGGCCTGGGGTGGCGGGTCAGCGTGGCCGAACGGCGAGCGCGCTGGGCCTCAGCCGGGCAGTGCGCGGATGTGCATCTTCAGACCAACCCTGCAGAGGTCCTTCATGGCGACCCGTGCGACGCGGCACTGGTGATGCATCACGATTTCGAACTGGACCGGGAGGCGCTGGTGGCCCTGGCTGATACCAAAATTGCGTTCATTGGACTGCTGGGTCCGCGGCGAAGGCGTGAGGACCTGTTCAAGCTGCTGACACCGGATCAGCGCCACCACCTTTCCCCGAGACTTCGATCACCGGTCGGCCTGAACATCGGCGGTCGAGGGCCAGAGGCGATTTCGCTCAGCATCGCCGCGCAGCTGCAGCAATGGCGAAGCGCGCACGGCAGGTGACTGACGCGCATGCGGTCGTCGTGCTTGCTGCGGGCGGGAGCACCCGGCTCGGCCAGCCCAAGCAGCTTCTGACCCGGCAGGGCGAGACCCTGGTACATCGCGTGGTGCGGTTGGCGCGGGAGCTCGCGCCAGCGCAGGTCCTGGTCGTGGTGGGCGCGAACGCACAGGCCGTGACGTCCAGCATTGCCGGGCTGGAGGCCACCCCGGTAACCAACCACCACTGGGAACGCGGCCTGGCGAGCAGCCTGCAGGTTGCCGGCGCGCACCTGCTGCCCACGGTGACCGCGGTGATGGTCGTGGCATGCGACCAGCCCGCAATCGAGCGCTCCCATCTGCAGGCGCTGCTTTCGGGTGCCCGCGCCTCGGCGTCAGGGTGTGCGGGTACCCGTCATGGAGACGCGTTTGGCGTTCCTGCAGTGGTGCCGCGCGCATGGTTCAATCAGGTGGGTGCAAGCGGTGACCGCGGCTTCGGAGCGCGCTTGAGGCAACTTCCTGCCGATATGGTGCATGTCCTACAGGCACCGGAACTGGGCCTGGATGTCGATACGCCAGAAGACCTTGCGCGTGCGCGCGATGCGGGCTGGATCGATGCCGGGAGGTGACTCGCATGATCACTGAGCCAATGCCTGTGGCGCAGGTGACGAGCGGCAGGGCTGGAGCCCGAACCCTCGCTGCCCGCAGCCCTGTAGAGTCGGGCCATGCTCGGCTACGGCACGCCACATCGCGCCCCATCAGGCACATCACCAGCAAGACTCTGCAGCACGCGATCCAACAGAACAGGTTCCGGCACGCCGGCCAGTACCTGCTCCAGGTAATCCAACGGCTCCAACTGCCATTGGAGGAGCGCCCGCAACCGCACAACGGCGGGCGCCCGCTGCTCCGCGTCCAGTGAGACCTGCAACAGCAGATGTTGCGAGCGACTCTCCAGCCACAGCACTGGAACGCCTCCACAGTGAATCTGGAATCCGGCGTTTTGATGCCGCTCGACGAACTGGAAGCCCTGTCGTGGCCGAGCCTCCACGAACTGAACGGCTTGGCGGCGCAGTTGTGAGAAACGATCGTCGTTGATGCTTTGGAACGCGACAGGCGAGGGCACTTTTGGCGCCGACCACCAGGGTTGTGCCGCGACCACCGCCACGAGGCACAGCAGCGTGACCGCCCAGCAGTACCGCGCCACTCAGCCCTCCGGACGCACTCGATCGATGGCGTGCGCAGTGAGGCCCAGCCCAGCCATGATCAGCCCCTCCATCACGCGCGGGCCGACGTATTGCTCCAGCTCGCCGTTCTCGCGGGCGCGCTGTGCGGCCAGCAGGATCTCCAACACCACGCGAAGGCCCGCCAGCGAGCAATCGGTATCTGCCAGGGCGATGCGTCGGCCGGGCATCTGATGGCGTTCCGGCCACGGCTGGCCATCGGAGGCGGCGCCGGAGCCGATGCTGTGCAGCAGGGCGATGAGGGTGTTCGGGTCCAGCGCAGGGCCATTCGCAGGCACGTCGTGGATGGGGTGCGGGGCAGGGGAGTGGGGCTGGGTCATGGCTGGGCTCCTTGCGTGCATGCAGAAGCCGCCACCGATAAAGGTGGCGGACGGTGCGTGGTTCGAAACCCCGTGTGTGGATGACCGGGCAGGCGCAAGGCCTCCACGCACCGCCCGCCATAGCCGGCTGACGGATTGCCAGCCGGCACCGCGCGAAGCAGTGCCGGCTGGCAAGTGCGAGCAACATCCACACAACCGGGGTTTCGAATCCCGACCACCGATGCACGGTGGCAGGGCAAGGAATACGCGGACCTATGCGTGATGCCAATGCAGTAGGGCTGATGACGTCACTACTTTCAACATTTTCAGAATCGTTGCATACGACGAAACCAAGCTGGAGCCTTGCGCTGCAACGCTATCGACCATGTCGGTGGTGCAGCTCTGCGCGCTGTCGGCATCCGCCCGGTGGGGCTGTGAGCAAGGCGAATGCGACATGCCTGTCCAGCAATGCGCTTCCGATTGCGTGTGACGCGTCACGTTAATACGTGAAATCTGCGAAGCAAGGCGCTGCATGTCACCATGTGGCGGACGAATCATCTGCACAATGCCCCTTGGTACCTAATGGACGCACCCGCCCAAGAAGGTTTTCATGTCTGGCATGACTGACGGGCAGCAACTACGCAACGCGCAATGGGGCAAGGTGTCGCGCTTGTTCAAGCCTGCGATGATCATCAGCGCGGCGCTGGCCGCAAGCGCAGAAACGCTCTATCGCACAGGCGTATACCCGCGAGCCATCTTCGAGGCGGGCAGCGCTGATGCTCGAACCTGGTTGTATGTGGCATTGATGTACCTGATCGCCTTTCCAGTACTGTTTCTTTGGATGAGGCGACTGCTCGCAGGCTACCCCATGCCATGGAACCCGCCACTCAAGCGCTGGTTGCTGGGCGCGTTCTCCCTGATTCTCTGCAGCGGAATGATCATGCTGCCGGTCATTGTGCTGACTGTTGGAGGCGGCGCTGCAGGTCGCGGCAAAGGGCTGTATCAGCTGTTCACCGGCAGCCTCTTCGGCACATTCCTTGTGGGAACGGTGCTCGCCTACGGAGCGGCCCTGGGTGCATGGCTGCTGTTTATCGGAACCCCCAAGCTGCTCTTCCCCAAGCTGGGCTCGCGCTAGGCCGGCTGCGATAGTTTCCTGGAAGTGCAGGTGTTCGAGCCCACACCTGCTGCCGGGTCGTCAGTAGCCCTTCAACGCCGCCTTGGTTCGCTCCAGCCATGCGGCATTGTGGCTCCGCGCGTGGCGCGACCAGTGCTGGGCATCGTCGATGATGCTGGCGAACAGGCTGCGGGCCTGCTCGCGGTCGTCGGGTTGCGGCTGCGCCATCAGCCATTCGGCGTAGAGGCAGCGGGCAGCCGCATCGTTTCCGCATTCCAGGGCGCGCTCGAATGCGGCGCGGGCTCCGGGGGCTTGCGCGGTTGCCAGTGCCTGCGCGTACAGCAGGGTCTGTTCCGGCTTGCGGCGCACGTCCGGGTGGCTTGCGAACAGGCCGTCCAGCGTCTCCACCGCAAGCTCGGGCTGCCCGGAATCGAGGCGGGCACGGGCAAGGCCGGTCAGGATGTAGGGATCGTCGCCCAGCGGCGAGCTGGCTGCCTGCTCAAGCAAGGTTCTGGCTTCCTCGGCCCGGCCGGCATCCAGCAGCGTCATGCCCAGGCGAACCCGATTCTGCACGGTGGGCGTGCGCGCCAGTTCGGCACGGGCGTTGCGAAGGTCCTGGCCCGGGTCCATGAGCTGCTTGGCGGAGCGGACGACCTGCCGGGCGCCGCGCGAGTGACGGACTTCCGGGAAGTAGATCGCCAGGAAGTAGACGACGCTGCCGAGCAGTGGGAACGAGAAGAGCAGGATGAGCCAGTAGAGGCTCTGGCCCGAGCGGATGGCGTGCACCGCGAAGTAGATGGCGGCCAGTACGTGGAGTCCGATTCCGATATAGGGCATGTGTGCCGCCTCGTCCTTGTGAGGGGTGGAACTATAGTTGGGGAGGGGTGGGGCGCCAATGGGCGGGGTGATCGGGCGTGACGCGTCACGTTAATAGAGTGGATTCTGCAGAGCGGAGCGCAGCATGCCACTATGTGGCGGGGCTGCATCGATGGAAGGGGGGTACATGGAACGTACGAAAAAGACACTGACGATGGCCGATGTTGCTGGATGGAGTTCGGCGCTCGTCACCTTTGGATTGATTCAAGGGGCCTTCTATCTGAAGGCGTATTGGGGACACTTCGGCCTGGATCCCTTTCAGTTTGTTGCGGTGAGTGAGCTTGCGCTGGCAGGGCTTGCTGGGATCGGCATGGTGTTGTTCTTCATACTGATTGCGCTGCTGCTCGGAGGATGGGTCGAGGGGAAGGTGACAACGACGCCGTCCCAAGCCAATCTGCTGATGTGGCTGATCCTTGCTCTTTGTCTTGTTGGAATGGGTGCCTTGCTTTGGTGGTCCAATGCCTGGCCCGTTTTGATAGGTGTGGCGCTGACGGGCATATGTGCAATGGCAGTACGCCTGTCCCCAGTGTTGCCGGCCGCCGTGAAGGACTCGCCGTGGCTGGTCTATGCGCTCGAGATGATTGTCTATGTCCCGATCTCGTCAAACTGGCTTGGCTTCGAGCGCGCAAAGGCGATTACTTCTGGCGGCAGCAAGTACACGGTCAATGTGACTGTTGATGAGAGGGTGCAAGGTAGCATGGGCCTAGTGGGGCGTTTGGGTGACAGCTATGTGCTGTGGGACCCGGTACAGAAAGCTGCAGTTCTTATGCCAGTGGACGACGTGAGTAGGCTGGAGATTGCGCAAAAATCCGTTCTGCCTGCCAAATCAGTTCAGTCGCGATAAGGGATTTTATTGGGAGTGTCGAAGACATCATTTCCTTGTTTCAAGCCGACTGCGCTGGTACGGGGAATAGGCCAGAATCAAGGCTTGAGATCGCACTTGGCCGACGGCCCCACTGACTGATGGCATTTCCCGTTGATGAACTCTGCAATGGGTGACAATCTAGCTGGAACTACCTCAGGCCTCAAGCGGATGATCGAGTCAACTTGTTGGCGGCAAGAGCTGCGCGCAGAAGTGCTGTGGCTTAAGCGGCATCGAAATTATCGAAGATGGTCCGAGAAGCAGCTGGTCCTGTATGAACGCCGCCTAATGCTAGTAGCCTTCCAGGTCCGCTCCTTGCTTGAGCGCTCTAAGGTCAACGATTGTGCTCGAAGCGTTCGACTACCTGCAATTCGCTACAAGAAGATCGGCATCAAGCCATTCACATTTTTAGGCGCAGGATTCCCGGAAGATCAATTTGATATTGCGAACCCTGAGGCTGTTGACCTAGGCGTTCTCGACGTTTGCAATCAGCTTATTCACTACTATTGGATGCAGACATGGTCAGAGGGCACTGAATTCAAGGGCATGCTCGTCTTCTCCGACTACATGCGGCACAAGTGGGCCTACGAATTCTTGATCGAAGACCTTATATGCATCTTCAGCGTATTTGCTGATGAATCGTCTGCGGCCACCAGTATCAGCTTTGAGTGGAACGATAAGAGGCAAGACTACGTGACTCACTTCGCTCGTTGATGGCGAATGGCACGGAACCTAGCCATTGCTCCGCAGCATCTCTTCTTTACGCACCTTTAAGGCAATAGGCTCTTAGCTGGGCAGGGAAGTCCTGGCCGGGCAGGGGGTTAGCAATATCTATCGGGGCAGGTAAGGGGTTCTGCCGAACCGTAGCAGACAGGCCACTCTGGGGTCTCGAGGCGATCGGCGTTTTGGGGATGAGCGCCTATCGCGCCCTTGAGGAATTTATGGCGGCGCGTCCTGGCTATCTTTTGTTGCAATGAAGGCCTGACACGCGATAGTTCGACCGAAGGGTTACGTCATTCACAGAGAGGGGGCGATGATTAAATCTATAGCCATAGAGAACATTAGGGGCATCAAGGACTCCACGTTTCAACTCGACATTATTCCTAACAAGCCGTCACTCCTTGTCGCTCCAAATGGATTCGGCAAAAGCTCGCTTGCCGCGGCGTTCGCCGCGCTCAAGACCAAGAGGTTAGAGCTTCCAAAAGATCAGATCCACCTTGGAGATGAATCGCTCGCCCCAAAACTGACCCTCACAATTAGGAAGAATGGCGAAATTTCCACCTTCGTTGCAGATGGGGGCTGCAACGGAATTGCGGCATCCTTTGATGTCCATGTGATCGCCAGCCGCCTTCGGGCGAAGGTCACCAAGCACAACTTAGGCAGGTTCACGACCGCAACAGCGTCACTGGATATCAGCGACTTGGTGCTGGTCCAGACGATTCCCGCCAAGGCAAAACACGCCTACGACGTAATGGAGATGCGCACTCGCTTTGGGTCATCCGGCAAGGCCTTCCAAAACCTCAGCAAGACACTCGGGAACCCAGCGCTAGCCGACGGCTTGATTGATCTGTATGGCGTGATGGACAAGATGACGGGCGTTCGCATTCAAAAGGACATTGAAGAGGTGACTGCATTGCTTCAGGCTCAGGCCGGAACCGTCGACGAAATACGAGCATGGGCTAGTGATGCCCTCGCGCTCCGCCTTGAAGCGATTGACGCCGTCAAGGCGTTGGCTGATCTCTTGGCGATGGCTGCCGGCCCCGCCCAAGCCCGTATCGACGCTCTGCTCTCGGGCCTGCAAGTGGCGCTGACCTACCTGGGTAACAAGAAGGCGTTCAAGGAAGCGTGCAGGTATCTCTCGTATGTCAACGAAAAGGAGAGCTTTGACGACATCATCAAGGCGTTCGGTTCCACATGGAAGAGGGTCAGGCCTGCTGAGCGCAATGGGAGTCTCGTCGTCTCTTTCCCGCCAGCCCTGCATATATCTAATGGCCAGCGTGACTCTCTGTGCTTTGCGGCGGAGCTGAGGAAGATTGAACGATCCATCTCGTCGCGCGACATCATCCTCGTCATTGACGAGGTGTTTGACTACCTGGACGACGCCAATCTCGTAGCGGTCCAGTACTACATCACCAGGCTTATCAAGAAGGTTCGCGAGAAACAAAGGAACATGTATCCATTGATTCTTACGCACCTGAATCCTTACTACTTTAAGAACTTCACGTTCGCTAGTCAGAAGATCTATTTCCTAAAGAAGTCCAAGCCGACCATCAACAAGGACTTTCGCGCCCTTATCGCAAAGCGTGAAGATCCATCCATTAAAGAAGACATTAGTCGCCACTATCTGCACTATGATCCGTCGCCGGTTGACGTAACGGCACAGTTCCAGGCTCTCGGCCTGAAGGAGCTCTGGGGAGATTCGAGCGCATTTCATGCTTACACAGAAGCGGAGTGGAACAAGTACGTCAACGAATCGGACAACTATGATCCATTTGCGGTCTGCTGCTTTGTTCGTGTCAGAATTGAGAAGATTGCCCATGACGCGATCCAAGGTCAGGCTCAGAAATCGGATTTCATCGACAAGTCCATGACAAAGAAGAAGCTGGATTTTGCCGTCGAGAACGGTGTCGACGTTGACGACACGATCTACCTCCTGGGAATTATCTACAACGAAGGCATGCACATTCACGAAAACGTAGATGACAGTAGCCCCATTGTTTCTAAGCTGGAGAATCGGACCATTCGCCATATGCTCATCGAGAGCGTAAGGGAGTAAGCCGCTCTTGTGCCTGACAGGCGGCGAGCGACAGCTAGGCCAGATCTTCGGGAGGCAGCTCGCGGCCTTCGGGTGTGATCAGGCGATCACCGAGGAAAGAAAAACCGGCCCAAGGGCCGGTCAAGTTGATACGGTGGTGCGGGTCGAACTCAATCATGCCGCGATCTCATCCTTGGCCGGGGACTGAGGACGCAGGCAAGAGCCGAGCCAGAGGCTCAGCCATTGCCACGCCGAGGACACGAACGCGGCCGCAGCCCGGCACAGCATTTCGCATAATGTATATTATGTTATGAGGGGATCTGCCCATGCGAACCCCAGCCAGTCCAGTCCTGGCCGCAAGCTGTTCCCCTTCAAGCAACCCTCCCAACGCGCGCAGAACCAGGCTCCACGGCGCCAACCTTCTCACCCAGCATGCAGGCCCACCGGTGTAGGCTCGACGCACCATTTAAGGACGGGTTTGGCGATGCGCCTGGCTGATTTTATCGAACGGAATGCGCGGGAAATCCTGGAAGACGCGGTGGCATTCGCCGAGACGCAGGCACCCGATACTGTCGAGTTCAGCGCAAAGCAACTTCGGAATCATCTTCCCCAGATTCTTCAGGCCGTTGTAGACGATCTCAGATCGCCGCAGACAGCCTCCCAGCAGCTCGCAAAGTCCCACGGGCTTGCACCGTTGAAACCCGGCCCCGAGTCCGCCGCGTCCTATCATGGCCGAACCCGCGCCATCGCCGGCTTTGGTCTCAACCAGATGGTGGCCGAGGATCGAGCACTCCGGGCTTCGGTACTTCGGCGATGGGCATCCGACCAGCAGCTGATCACTTCATCGATCGATGACATCCTTCGTTTCAATGAGGCCATCGACCAGGCGGTCGCCGAATCCCTTGCTCAGTTCTCTGCCGAGGTCGAATCCTGGCGGCAGATCTTCCTGGCAGCGCTCGGGCATGATCTCCGAGGCCCTTTGGCAGCGGTCATGTTCTCGGCGGACACTCTGGCCAGTGGGCTGCAGGATCCGGCATTGTCCAGGCAGGCCGAGCGGATCATCAATGGCAGCATGCGCATGAACAAGCTGCTCGACGACCTGCTGGCTTACAGCCGCAGCAAGCTGGGCGACGGGATGGCCATTCATCCGGTGGACTGCGATCTTGCCCAATCGCTTGGCGAGGAAGTCGAATTGCTTCGCGCTGCCCTGCCCCACGTCCCCATCAAGTATGAGGCTGAAGGCGATGCCCGCGGTTGCTTCGATGCCTCTTCGTTGCGCGAGGCGGTTCACAACCTCACGACCAACGCTGCAAAGTACGGCGAACACGGCACCGATGTGCGGATCAGCCTTGAGGGCCTCGTCGACCAGATCATGATCACGGTGAGCAACACCGGCGCCGAACTATCGGACGAAGCGTTCAACAGTCTGTTCGATCCCTTGCGCAGAGGCTCGCACAACGCGTCACAAGGCGAACACGCGAGCTTGGGCCTCGGCCTGTTCCTGGTGCGGGAAATCTGCCACGCGCACCGCGGCACGGTCCATGGACGATGGCGGAATGGTCGCACTTCATTCGTCATCACGCCCCCAAAGAACGCTGATTGAGGCGACCGGCCCGGCGACGGCACTACAGGAACCTGTGCATCACCAAGACATCGACCAACCCCAACTGACCGTGCCGGAACGCCTTCGGTAACGTCCCGACCACATCGAACCCCAGCTTCCGGTACAGCGCCACCGCCGGGCCATTGGTACTGACCACGTAATTGAACTGCATGGCCAGGAATCCTTCCGCCCTCGCCCGCTCCAGGCTGTGTTCCACCAGCGCCCGGCCCACGCCTTGCCCTTGTGCCGGCGCATCCACCACATACGTGGCGCTGGCCACATGCGCCCCCAGATCAGGGAAGTTCGGGCCCATCTTGTACATGCCCACCACCCGGCCCTCCAGCACAGCTACATGAGGCGCCTGGGCCTGGAACCAATGCGCGCGAAACGTCTCGACGGCGAAAGAGCCGGCAAAGGGCAGCGCATCCTGCGTCGCAATGGCCGTCTTGAACATGCCCCACATCACGTCGAAATCGCCTGCGCGGGCGGGCCGGATCTCCATGCGTCTCCTGCAGATCTGTGGTCATGACCAGGCCGCACACTACCAGAATCGAGCTCCGGCCCCGTAGCTGCTTCACGCGCCACCGCCATCCGCTCCGTAATAGTTGAGGAAATTCCAACCTTTTGAGCAGTAGATGACCCCTGTTTCCGCGCACATCCCGCACCGGCTTCGTCGATGGCGCGTTCCTGCCTACGTCCTGCTGGGCATCTACCTGCTGTATCTGCTGGCCGGCAACATCTTCCTCAACACGCCCCTGTTCGACCAGGTCACCAACCGCAAGCCGCACAAGTTCGTAATGACCACTGGGCCGGCCATTACGCTGTTGCCCGGCCACGTGATCGCCTGGAACGTGCACATGCGCGGCCACGTGAACCACACCGTCTACGTGTTGCATGCAGACCGCGCCAGCGCCCGATTGGCGGTGCTGCCCCTGTTCCAGCGCGAGGTGCGGGTGCCAAGGCTGCAGGCCACCGGAGTTTCCGCCGAGATCAGCCGCGTCGAAGAAGCCATCCCTTCACCGCCGCGCAGCGACCAGGGCTGGACCTTGCGTTTCGACGCCATCCACAGCGACAGCATCCGCAGCGCACGCTTCGGCAAGCTGCTGATCATCGGCAAGGGCCAAGGTACTGTGGGGTTCCTAAAGCAGCTGCGTGGCGGCCCATCCGAACTGTTCGATTCCGAAGTCTCGTTCAGCAAGGCAGACACCAGCTATGACGGCGTGCAGCTGTTGGGCGACATGGATCTCACCGCGCGCTTCAGCTATCCGCGCCATTATCGGGACCAGGCGCCCGGCCTGGCCAAGTTGAAGCTGCTGCATGCCCAGCTCGAGGTGGAGGCCCGCAGCCAGGGCCTGCGCATGGACACCGATGCCACAACGCCGAAGATCTCCAGCGCGCCCGTGCCCGGGCGCCTGCAGCTGGCGCTCCACCTGATCGATAGCCAGCTGCAGCCCGGCGACCACGCGCTGTGGCAGGTGCCGCTCCATCTGGGCGATGGCGCCCCCGATCGCGGCGTGCTGGCACTGCAGCTCAATGTGGCCAAGGACCTGCGCCTGCAGGCCCGCCTGCCGCCAAAGCCCGGTACAGGGAGCGAGGTGGATGCCGATCTGCATATCAGTGGCCGGGACCTTCCCTTCCAGCAGCCCGCACAGCTGCTGGAACGCAGCTCTGGCACTGTGCGCGGCGAATGGACGTTCACCTCGCTCAACTGGATCCCTGCCCTGTTCGTCCGCAAGCCGTGGCTGCAACTGGACGGCGGCGGCACGCTGAAAGCCGATCTGCGCCTGCGCAATGGCGAACTGATCGAAGGCAGCACCGTGGACATCCCGGCTGCCGAGGCCGTGGCCGAAGTCGCCGGCGTACGCCTGGCGGGCACGGCCAGCGCCCATGGCGAGTTGAAGGCCGGCAGCCCCAGCCAGGCCCAGCTGGCCGTCCGGCTGCCGCGATTCACTGCGCGGCCAACCGATGCCAGGGACGTGCGCCTGTTCGACGGCCGGGATCTGGCCCTGGACCTGACCGGCGATGGCCGCCTGCAGGAACTGCGCAAAGGCGTCCGCGCGCAGCTGCGCTTCAGTGAAGCCACCATCCCTGATCTGACCGCCTACAACCGCTACCTCGGCTCACCGCAGGTGCGGCTGCTGCGTGGCACTGGCACCGTCAGCGGTGATGCGACCCTCGATACCGACGGGCGCGTCGGCCATGGCACGGCCCGGCTGTTGGGGCGCAACGCCAGTGCAAAGGTGGCAGGGTTGGACATGGGCGGCGATATCGACGTGAACGCAACGCTGCGCCGCGGTGACTTCAACCAGCGTCATTTCGATCTGTCCGGCACCACGGTCGAGCTGCGCAACGTGCAGGTGGCGGACACGCAGGGCTCGACGGCATGGAAAGGCCGCGTCGCCTTCAAGCGTGGCCGTATCGATGCGCAGTCTCCGTTTCAGGTGGATGCCACCACGGACCTGGATCTCAGCGATGCGCGACCGTTGCTGGCGCTGTTCGCAGAGCGCACCGACTATCCGCGCTGGACCTTGTCCCTGCTGGATTCCGGACAGGTACAGGCACAGGCGACGCTGCGCTGGCGCCCTGGCCATCTGGTCATCGATGGCCTGCAGGCCGAGAACGATCGGCTGTCGGTACGCGCGCGGCTGGATCTGCTGGAACAGCGCAAACGCGGTGATCTCTATCTCCGGTGGGGGCTGCTGGGTGCGGGCATCGAGCTGGACGGCGATCAGCGCCAATGGCATCTGGCCAAGGCGCGCGAGTGGTTTGATCAACGGCCTTCCCTGCTGCCAGCAAGCCAGGGATCGTCTGCCGCCGGATCTTCAGACTGAAGGCCCGCGACCTGCATCCATTCGCGGCCTCTGTGCGTACACGGGATCATGCGCATCAGGGAGCTGGACGGTATGAAGCGGAGTATGAAGCGGAGTTCGCAGGTTTTCGGGCTGCTGGGATGGGTGGCGATCACCTTCGTCGCGGCCGCCCTGGGCGCGTGGGCGTCCACATCCGCAGCCAGCTTCTACGCCACCCTCGATCTTCCCCCGTGGGCACCACCGGCCAGTGTCTTTGGTCCGGTGTGGACCCTGCTCTACGCCATGATGGCGATTGCCGCGTGGCTGGTGTGGCGCGAACGCGGCTGGCGCGGGGCACGACCGGCGCTGATGCTCTACCTGGTGCAGCTTGCCGTCAATGCGCTGTGGAGCTGGCTGTTCTTCGGCTGGAAGCTGGGCGCCCTGGCCTTCGTTGACATTCTTGTATTGATTGCGCTGGTTTGCGCAGCGATCGTCGCGTTTGCGCGCATCCGTCCGACTGCGGCGGCGCTGCTGCTTCCCTATCTGGCCTGGATCTCGTTCGCCTCGGCGCTCAACTTCGCGGTATGGCGAGCCAATCCCGGGCTGCTGTGATCTCCGCCGCTTACGCCTGGGCAACGGCCTGCGGGCGCCAGGTCCGCAGCAGGGCCGGCTTGAACGCCTGCTGCCCGCAGCCGGTAGGGCATCGCACCACCCGCGCCGCAGTATGGCTGACCAGGCCCTGCCCTTCTTCGGCCTTGAAGATCGTCTCGCAGGACAGGCAGCGGGCAACCAGCGAATACAGGTGCAGCAGCCGGCCACTGGCCGGGTCCTGCAGCGCGTCCACATCCAGCAGTTCAAACTGGCAGCTGTCAGCCAGCATGCGGTACGGGGACAGGGGCGCGGGCTGCAGGTTCACGGGGCGGTCGCTCAGGGAAGTGGATCCACTCTAGGCAATGACCTGTCGAGCTGATGTGCAGCGGAGATGTATTCTTCGCGAAAACCTCAAGTGCTCGACCTCGTCCCTACATGAAGAATTCAGCTTGGACAGAAGCACGCTTCATACGCATACACTGGTAGGCGAATGCACGATTTTGCTTCACCATTGATGGGTACCGGATGTACCACTGGGCCTTCCAGCCATCCACGAATGATGAGTCCCGCCCTTGATGCCTTCTGCTGAGTCCGCGCACGACACTGCCTTGTCCAGTTGCGCGCGCGAACCGATCCACACCCCCGGCGCGATCCAGCCCTATGGTGTGCTTCTGGTCGTTGAACCGCAGTCCCTGCAGGTGCGCGAACGCGCCATCAGCCAGCCCGGGCTGCTGCAGCAGTTCGGCGAACCGTTGATGCGGCACGTCAGTGAGGTGTTCGGCGGCGTGCTGGCGCCGTTCCAGGGCTTGTTCCAGCAGGCCGTGATCGGCAGCAGTGCCCATGTCGGTGCCGTGCATCTGGACGGCCACGGCCGGCATCAGCTGCTGGTGCACCGTTCCGCCACCGATCTGCTGGTCGAGCTGGAAGCACCGGTTCCGGGCCAGCCCGGCTCGCTGGAAGAGCTGTATCCGGCCATCCGCGAGCTGATGGCCGGCATCGAGTCGGCCAGCACCGTGGAAGACCTCTGCCAGCTGGCTGCCGCGCACATGCGCCGGCTGACCGGCTTTGACCGCACCCTGGTCTATCAGTTCGATGCCGGCTGGAATGGCATCGTGGTGGCCGAGGATGGCAACGGCCTGTTGCCGTCCTACCTTGACCTGCGCTTCCCCGAATCGGACATTCCTGCGCAGGCCCGCGAACTCTACCGCCGCAACCGGGTGCGCCTGATCGCGGACAACAACTACACCCCCGCGCCGTTGATGCGGGCCGACGACCATCGCGACGCACCAGCCACCGACCTGAGCCTGGCCGTGCTGCGCAGCGTCTCGCCGGTCCACCTGCAGTACATGCGCAACATGGGGACCGGCGCATCGATGTCGGTATCGCTGGTGCATGAAGGCCGCTTGTGGGGGCTGGTGTCTTGCCACACCGTGCAGCCACGGCGCCTGCCCTACCACGTGCGTACCGCCTGCGAGCTCATGGGCCAGATCCTGTCGCTGCAGATCGCGTTGAAGGAGCGGGCGCGTGCGGTCGAAGAGCGCGTCGCGCGGCGCTCGATACTGGTCAAGCTGCTGGGTCGCATGGCTGGCGACGAGGACTTCATGGCGGCCCTGCGCCAGGACGAGGCCAGCCTGCTGTCGCTGACCGGCGCGGCCGGCGCGGCGATCGTTCACAAAGGCGATTGCCTGCGTGTTGGCCAGTGCCCTTCCGCCAGCGACGTGCTGGCCCTGGCGAACTGGTTGGCCGCGCAGCAGGCCGGTCAGGAAACCTACTGCACCGATCACCTGGCAGCCGACTGGTCGCCTGCCGCGCACCTGGCCGATGTGGCCAGCGGCCTGCTGGCGGTGTCCATTTCGCAGTTGCATGACAGTTATTTGATGTGGTTCCGGCCGGAAGTGGTGCGTACCGTGCGCTGGGGTGGCGATCCCCGCAAGGAAGCCGCACCGGGCGTTGCGCTGTCCCCGCGCAACTCGTTCGAGGCCTGGAAGGAGACCGTGCAGCAGCGCAGCCTGCCGTGGAGCGACGCTGACTGCGAAGCGGCACACGAAATGCGCACGGCCATCGTCGATATCGTGTTGCGCAAGGCCGAGGAAATGGCCGAACTGAACGAGCAGCTGCTCCGCAGCAACAAGGAACTGGAAGCCTTCTCCTATTCGGTCAGCCACGACCTGCGCGCTCCGTTCCGTCACATTGTCGGCTATTCCGAGCTGCTGGGCAGCTCGGCGGGCGAGCGCCTGAACGATACCGAGCGCCGATTCCTGGACACGATCGTGGAATCGGCCAAGTCCGCCGGAACACTGGTGGATGACCTGCTCAGCTTCTCGCAGATGGGGCGCTCCACGCTGGGGCGTGTGCGGCTGGACATGAGCGCGCTGGCCGAGGATGTGCGCCGGAGCCTGGCCCTGGACTACGCCGGCCGCGACGTGCAGTGGACGCTCGCACCGCTGCCGGAGGTCGAGGCCGATCCCACAATGCTGCGCCTGGTATGGCAGAACCTGCTGGCCAACGCGATCAAGTTCACCCGCGAGCGCGAACACGCGGTGATCGAGGTTGGTCACGAGCGAAACGACGACGAAGACCACTTCTTCGTGCGCGACAACGGCTGCGGCTTCGACATGCGCTACGTGGACAAGCTGTTCGGCGTGTTCCAGCGCCTGCACCACGTCGAAGAGTTCGAAGGCACCGGCATCGGCCTGGCCAATGTCCGCCGCATCATCGGCCGCCATGGCGGCCGTACCTGGGCCGAGGGCGAGCCCGGCAAGGGCGCCACGATCCATTTCACCCTACCCCGCTTCACAGGAGAACACCCATGAGGGACCTGCGGCCGATCCTCCTGGTAGAGGACAGCCCCAAGGATGCAGAGCTGACGATGGCCGCGCTTGCGCGCTGCCAGCTGTTGAACGATGTCATCCATGTACGTGACGGCGCCGAAGCGCTGGATTACCTGCGCTGCGAAGGCAAGTTCGCCGGCGCCATGCACGGCGGCCCGGTGGTGGTGCTGCTGGACCTGAAGCTGCCCAAGGTCAATGGCCTGGAGGTGCTGGAACAGGTGCGTGGCGACCCGCAGCTGAGCAGCACGCCGGTGGTGATGTTGACCTCCTCGCGCGAAGAACAGGATCTCGTGCGCAGTTACGAACTGGGCGTGAATGCCTTCGTGGTCAAGCCGGTCGACTTCAAGGAATTCTTCGACGCCATCCAGGGGCTGGGCATGTTCTGGGGCATCACCAACCAGCCACCACCGCATCGGCCCAATGGCTCGGGGCAGCACAACAATGCGTGATGGATCGCGCCGCAGCGAGCGCCTGCGCATCCTCATGCTGGAGGACAGCGCGCTTGATGCGGAGCTGATCACCGCACAGCTGCGGCGTGCCGGCCTGGAATTCGAGGCCGAGCGCCTGTGGACCCGCAACGCGTTCATCGAGGCCATCGACAGCCGTGCGTTCGACGTGATCCTCGCCGACCACGTGCTGCCCGGATTCGATGGCGATGCGGCCCTCGCACTGGCACGCGAGCGGACTCCGCAGACCCCTTTCATCTTCGTCTCCGGCACGCTGACCGAAGAGCTGGCGGTGCAGGCGCTGACCCGTGGCGCGCGCGACTATGTAGTCAAGCAGCGCCTGCAGCGCCTGCCGGATGCGATTCGCCGCGCCCGCCAGGAAGCCCATGAGCGCAACCAGCTGCTTCATGCGCAGGCTGCGCTGAATGAGAGCCAGGCGCAGCTGCAGCAGGTGACGGATGCCGTACCCGCGCTGATCGCCCAGCTCGACAACGCGCATCGCTACCGGTTCGCCAACAAGGCGTTCCTGGACTGGCATGGATTCAGCCTGGCCGAGCTGCTGGGCCGGACAGCGCGCGAGGTCAGCGGCATTTCCGCCTTCGAACACGCCCTGCCGAGCCTGGAACGGGTACTGCAGGGCGAGCGCACCAGCTTCCAGGTCGAACTGGTGCACCGCAGCGGGCAATCACGATTCGTGCAGATGGACTGCGTGCCTGAGCATGCGGCCGACGGCAGCGTGGCCGGCTACATCTGCCTGGGTAGCGACGTCTCGCAGCTGAAACAGGCCGAGCTGGCCCTGCGCGAGGACAACCAGCTGCTCGAGCAGCAGGTGCAGGCGCGCACGGCCGAGTTGCGCGCCAGCAAACGGCGCCTGCAGGCGATCTTCGAATCCAGCTTCCAGCATCAGATGCTGCTGGATCTGTCCGGGCGCGTGGTGGATGCCAATGACGCGTCACTGGCCGCAGTGCTGGCGGAAAAGAAGGACGTGCTTGGCCAACGCTTCGGTGAATCGCTCTGGTTCGCCACAACCGATGGCATCGGCGCGCTGATCGATCGGGCCGTCGCTGCAGCCGTGCAGGGCCGGAGTTCGCTGCATTCATTGGAGCTGGAACTCCCGACCGGGCCGCGCAGCTTCGATTTTTCGTTCCGCCCGCTGCTCGATGCCGAAGGCGTGGTCACCGCCGTGGTCTCCGAGGCCGTGGAAACCACGGCGCGCCTCCAGGCCGAACATGCACTGCGCCAATCACAGAAGATCGAGGCGGTCGGCCAGCTCACCGGCGGCATCGCGCATGATTTCAACAACATCCTGACGGTCATCTCCGGCAACGTCGAGCACGCCATGCTGCTGAATGAGCGCGCGGGGGAAGCCGGGGCGATGGTCAGCCGGGCGCTGGACAACGCGCTGAAGGGTGTCGGGCGTGCCGCCAGCCTGACCCAGCGCCTGCTGGCGTTTGCCCGACGCCAGCCGCTGCACAGCCAGGCCGCCAACCTCCACGAGCGCCTGCTGGACATGCACGACATGCTGCAGCGTGCACTGGGTGAGCTGGTGCAGCTGGAGATCCGCAGCGCCGAGGACATCTGGTGCGTGGAGATCGACATCAGCCAGCTGGAGGCCTCCGTACTGAACCTGGCGGTGAATGCCCGCGATGCGATGCCGCACGGCGGGCGGTTGGTGATCGAGGTCGACAACAGCCACCTCGACCACGACTACGCCGCCCTGTTCCCGGATGCAACACCAGGCCAGTACGTGATGTTGCGGGTGCGCGACAACGGCCATGGCATGGACGCGGCCACCCTGGCCCGCGTGTTCGAACCGTTCTTCACCACCAAGCAGGTCGGCCGCGGCACCGGGCTGGGACTGTCGATGGTGCATGGGTTCGTCAAGCAGTCCGGCGGCCACGTGTTGATCGATTCGGTGGAAGGCGGCGGCACGAGCATTACCATGATGTTTCCGCGCTCGCCGCTGGCCCTGCCCCGCGAAACACGCATCCCGCAGACTGGCCTGGCCGGCTACTCGCCGCGCGAGGAAACCATTCTGGTGACCGAGGACAACGACGATGTCCGCGCCTACACGGTGGATTCGCTGCGGCTGCTCGGCTACCGCGTGCTGGAAGCCCACGATGGCCCCTCCGCGCTACGGTTGCTGGAGCGCCCCGACACCAGGGTGGACCTGCTGTTCTCGGACGTGGTGATGCCCGGCATGTTGGGCTGGGAGCTGGTCCGTCAAGTCCGCGAACGCTGGCCGGAAGTCGCCGTCCTGTTCACGTCGGGCTATCCACGTGACCACGATCAGGCGGGCAGCCAGGGACGCGCGGTTGCCCTGCTGCCGAAGCCGTTTACGCGAAGTGACCTGGCGCTGGCGGTACGCACTGCGCTGGAGGCCGCGCCGCACTGAGCTCAGGAGGCCGGATCGCCTAGGCCAGCGGCGATCCGGTTGATGTCCGCGCACTCCACCGTGGCCGGCGGATGCTCCCTGCCGGCCAGTGCAATCATCGCCTGACCGAGAGCCAGATTGCTGGTCATCAGCGATGGCGCAATCGCGCTGGCCAGCTTCATCAACGGCGCACCGCCCCAGTACAGGGGCTTCAACAGGGCATGACGGGTGCCGGTGCCCGGGACCGGCCTGACACCGCCCGGGCGCAGCATCACGGTGCGCACCGGCAGGCCCTGCAATGCGACCTCGGTCTCGCCCTTGATCCTCAACGGCATCAGCCGGCTCCGAGGGTCCGCGCCGGCACCGGATACATACAGAAAGCACCCTTCGGGATTCGCAGCCGCCCAGGCACGGGCCACCGCCAGAGTGGTGTCCAGGGTCACGCGTCGGTACTCGGCCTCTGCCGTGCCGACCGGTGGCGCCCCGGCACAGTAGAAGCAGGCATCGAACCCGGCCAGTTCATCCGACCGGTCCTGGATACGCAGGAAGTCCGGAACGATCAGTTCGCTGCCGGCGCCGCTCAGACTTCCTGGATGGCGGACCAGCGCTGTCAGGCCGGACACCTGCGGTGAGCGTTGGCAGGCCAGCGCCACACCCTGCCCGACCAGGCCTGCGGCACCGGTCAACAGAATCCGTAATGCGCCCGTCCCGGCCATCGTCATCCCCGCTAGAGTTTCACGAAACGCTGGATCTTCCGCGCCAGCCAGCCACTGAACACCAGCGGCGCATCCAGCGCTGACACGCAGATGCAGGGGACACCGGGCGCGGTCACCGGTTGATGTTCCACGTCTTCGTCCAGATCTGCCACGTCACCCGGTGCGAACAGCCCCAGCGCATCGTTGTACGAACCCCGCAGGATCTGGGTCAGTTCGCTGCGGCCATGGCTGTGCATGGGCAGGCATTTGCCCGGGGCGATCTTCAGCATGATCAGCGAAGGCATCTGCTCTGCACGGATGCAGTGCACGCCCGGCGCCATCCAGCGCCAGCGCAGGTCGCTGAGCGAGGCGCCGAAGTACGGATGCAGCGATGCAGGCAGATGGTCCGGATTGGCCTCAGGGCGCTCCTTCGGCACGGGGCGTGCGACCCCAGCCATGGGCACCGGCGCTTCCGTGGCCAGCTGCATCAGCATCGCCTCGCGCAGTTGTTCGCGTCGCGTCTCCGCTGCAGGTGGCTGGGTCTGCTCCAGCAGCACCGAGCCGATCGCTTCGGCGTCGCGCAGGCGCTGTCGGCAATGGGGGCACTGCTCCAGATGGGCACCGGCGACGATGCTCAACGGCGCCGGCAGCGCGCCGGCGGCATAGCTCATCAGGGTCGATTCGTGCAGATGGTGGTGCGGGTTCACAGCGCACCTCCCACTTTGGCCTGAAGCTGCAGAAAGGCGCGGCGCAGGTGCGATTTGACCGTTCCCAGCGGCATTCCCAGCGCCTCTGCGATCTCGCTGTGGCTCTTGGCCTCGAAATAGGACATCCGCACCAGCCGCGCCTGTACTGCGGGCAGTTCGTTGATGCGCTGGCGCAGACGCGCCTGGTCGGCGAACTGCTCGGCACTGCTGCGCTCGATCACATCCAGCGTTGCAGCGTCCTCCACCGCTGCCTGCACCTGCATCCAGCTGCGCTCGCGACGGATGCGATCGATATGCAGGTTTCGCGCAATCCGGTACAGCCACGTACTGAGGGCGCCTTGGGCTGCGTCGTAGTCGGCGGCCCGCAGCCACAGGCGCAGCAGGCATTCCTGGGCCAGTTCCTCGGCGACGCCGTCGGGTGCACCCAGGCCGCGCAGGTACACGCACAGCCGCGGCATGAAGTAGTCATAGATCCGCATGAAACAGTCGCGGTCGCGCAGGCGCGCCACGCCGTCCATGTCACCGGCCCAGTTCGTCGGCTCGCTGCTCGGCTGCTGGGAACTGGACACGGTGCGTGCGCTATCGAAGTTGAGGAGTGTGCTGGCGGCGTCAGGGTACATCCGGGTTCGCGGCGGGCGGGTGAAGGTCTGTCCTCTGTACGCGCAGGGGCAGCAATTGGATGCAGACGGCACGACGCATCCAACCGGCCGCCCCCGCCGTATGACCTGGGCCCTCCTCTTCCGGATGAAGACCCATGCGCACTGCCTGGCTGCTGCTGTGCCTGCCCCAAGCCGCGCTGGCGGCACCCTGGTTGCGAAGCGAGGGCGTGGCCACCTCCGCGCAGGGCGACCTCCTCTACCGTGAAGTGCACTGGCGACGCGAGGCAACGGAGGGCGCCGAGCGCTGGGTGCTGTACCAGTGCCCGGATGGCCAACCCTTCGCCCGCAAGCATCTGCCCGCCAGCGCCCGCCCACAGGCACGGGGATATTCGCTGGAGGACCGCCGCAGCGGCCAGACCGCCGAGGTCGACGCCGCCGGCGACTCGGTGTCGATTGCATGGAAGGAGGATGCCGCCAGTGAGCTGCGCAGGCGCCGGCTTGAACAGCCGCCGGACGCGGTGATCGATGCGGGGTTTGATGCCGCAGTACGCCTGCACTGGCCGGCGCTGCTGCGCGGCGAGCGCATCACACTGCCGTTCCTGGTGCCTGCACGCCAGCGCTACTTCCCGGTGCAGGTACGGCGCATCGGCCCGGTACGCTGGCAGGGCATCGACGCCCAGGCCATCGAGGTCAGCCTGGACACCTGGTACGGCGGCATCGCGCCGCGCCTGGCCCTGGTCTACGCCACGGCCGACCGTCGCCTGCTGGAGTTCCGCGGCACCAGCAACCTGCGCGATGCGCGCGGCACTTATCCGCAGGTGACGGTGCGCTTCCGCTCGCCAGCTGCCGAGCGACCGGCAGGTGACTGGCAACAGGCGTGGGCGCAGCCCCTGGCCGAGCGTTGCGCCGTGACGCCCAGGTGAAGCGAAATTCAGTTCGAAGTGGCGCATCCATTGCGCACCCTGCTGCGTAAAGGAAGACACGACACCCGCCGAGATCCGCCATGGCCTCTGTAGCGCCCCTCCCCCGTCGACGCTGGCGCCTGCTGCGTACGTTGCAGCGGTGGGTGGATACCAGCAACGCCACAGAGACCACCGGCGAACAGCCAGGACGCATCGACTGGGTGCGCGCGGTACCCTTTGCACTGATGCACCTGGCCTGCATCGCGGTGATCTGGGTGGGCGTGTCATGGACGGCGGTCGTCGTGGCCACGGCGCTCTACGCCGTGCGCATGTTCGCCATCACGGCGTTCTATCACCGCTACTTCTCGCACCGCACCTTCCAGGCATCGCGTCCGGTGCAGTTCGTGTTCGCAGTCATCGGCGCGTCCAGCGTGCAGCGCGGCCCGCTGTGGTGGGCCGCCCATCATCGCCACCACCATCGGCATGCCGACCAGCCACTGGACCCGCATTCGCCGCGCGAAGGCGGCTTCTGGCGCAGCCACATGGGCTGGTTCCTCACCCGCGAGGCATTCGCGACCGATCTGTCGCGGGTACCTGACCTGGCGCGCTTCCCCGAACTGCGCTGGCTCGACCGTTTCGATACCGCCATTCCCGTGCTGCTGGCCGTCGGACTGTATGCATTGGGTGCAGCACTGGAACGCTGGGCGCCCGGCCTGCACACCACGGGCCCGCAGTTGCTGGTGTGGGGCTTCTTCATCTCCACCATCGTGCTGTTCCATGCCACCGTCACCATCAATTCGCTGGCCCACCGTTTCGGCCGCCGCCGCTTCGAGACCCGCGACGACAGCCGCAACAACCTGTGGCTGGCGCTGCTCACCTTCGGTGAGGGCTGGCACAACAACCATCACTTTTTCCCCGGCACCGTGCGCCAGGGCTTCCGCTGGTGGGAGGTGGACCTGACGTGGTACGGACTGCGCGCGATGGCGGCGCTGGGCCTGGTCAAAGGGCTCAAGCCCATCCCCGAGTGGGTCCTGGCCAAGGCGAGGTACTGAGATGCGCATCGCGGTCATCGGCTCGGGTATCGCGGGGCTGGCCAGTGCCTGGTGGCTGGATGGCCAGCACGAGGTCACGCTGTTCGAGGCCAACGATTACCTCGGCGGCCACACCCATACCCACGACGTGCAGGTGGCGGGCCGAGGCATGGCGGTGGATACCGGTTTCATCGTCTTCAACCCCCAGCACTATCCCTTGCTGTCGGCGCTGTTCGACGAGTTGGGCGTGGCCTCGCAACCGACCACGATGAGTTTCTCCATGCACAGCGAGCGCAGCGGCGTGGAGTACAACGCCACCTCGCTGGATGGGCTGTTCTGCCAGCGCCGCAACCTGGTATCGCCGCGCTTCTGGGGCATGCTGGCCGATCTGCGCCGGTTCTATCGCGACGCGCCGTTGCTGCTGGCCGAAGAAGACGGTCCCACGCTCGGCGAGTACCTGCGCAGCCAGCGCTATGGCGAGGCGTTCATCGACGAGCACCTGCTGCCGATGGCCTCGGCGCTGTGGTCCTCGCCGACGGCCACCGTGCAGGCGTTCCCGGCGCGCTACCTGGCCCAGTTCATGGCCAACCACCAGATGCTGCAGATGACCGGGCGGCCAAGCTGGCGGGTGGTCAGCGGGGGATCGACGCGCTACGTGGATGCGCTGCGTCGCCGCTGGCGCGTGCATGAGCGGCTCCAATGTCCGGTCAGCAGGGTCGAGCGCATGCCCTGGGGTGCACGCGTGCACAGCAGCGCCGGCGTGGAGGCCTTCGACGAAGTGATCCTGGCCTGCCACAGCGACCAGGCACTGGCGTTGCTTGCCGACGCAGATGCCGTCGAGCGTGAGGTCCTCGGCGCCATCCGCTATCAGTCCAACGAAGCGGTGCTGCATACCGATGCGTCGTTGCTGCCGCGCAACCGCAAGGCGTGGGCGGCCTGGAACGCGCACGTACCACGGGATCGCGCGGCGCCCTGCACGGTCAGCTACTGCATGAACCTGCTGCAGGGCCTGCCGGGCGACATCCCCCTGGTAGTGACCCTCAACCGCAGCGAGGCAATCGATCCGGCCAAGGTGCTGCGGACCCTGCATTACGCGCACCCGGTACACGACCACGCTGCAGTGCGCGCACAGCAGCGCTGGGCGGAACTGCAGGGCCGCCGCCACACATGGTTTGCAGGCGCCTATTGGGGCTGGGGATTCCACGAGGATGGCATCCGCAGTGCCCGCCACGTGGTCGATGCCCTGCAGGCCTGCGCTCCACATCGGAACGTATCCGCCTCGGATGAGGTGGCGGCATGAGTGCCAGCGCGCTCTACATCGGGCAGGTGATGCATCGCCGGCATCATCCGCATCCGCATGCATTCCGTTACCCCATCGCGCAGCTGCTGCTCGACCTGGATGAACTCGACACGGTGTTCGCCGGGCGCTGGTTGTGGTCGGTCAATCGCCGCAACCTGGCCGAGTTCCGCCGCAGCGACTACTTCGGTGATCCCGCGCGGCCGCTGGCCGATGCGGTGCGCGACCACGCTGCAGGCACGCTTGGCTACCGGCCAGCCGGTCCGGTGCGCCTGCTCACCCACCTCCGCTTCGCCGGGCATGTCTTCAACCCGGTCAGCTTCTACTACTGCTACCAGGCCGACGGCAGCACGCTGGACTGCATCGTGGCCGAGATCACCAATACCCCCTGGAAGGAACGGCACGCCTATGTGCTGCCGGTCGCCACGGCCCTCCACGAAGGGGCGTCATTGCGCTGGCAGTTCGACAAGCGCTTCCATGTCTCGCCGTTCATGCCGATGGATTGCCGCTACGACTGGCGCTTCAACCGCCCGGACCAGGACCTGCGCGTACACATGCAGGTCTGGCGCGACGGGGTGCGCCAGTTTGATGCCACCCAGGCCATGCAGCGACATGCCTTGAACGGCCGTGGGCTGGCCCGGGTGCTGGCCTGCTATCCGCTGATGACCACCCAGGTGGTGGCCGCCATCCACTGGCATGCACTTCGGCTGTGGATGAAACGCAACCCCGTGCACGACCACCCTGCTCTTGCCGAGAAACCACGATGAACTCGATGACCCCTCTGGTCGCCCTGCCGCGCCCCGGCGCCCTGGATGCGTTCCTGCGCCGCCGCCTGCTGGCCCAGCTTGCCCCCATGCGCGACGGTCGCCTGTGCGTACGTGACGCATTGGGCGAGGTCTGGCTGGGCGATGCCTGTGGCGAACTGCATGTCACCGTCACCATCGATGACCCGGGGTTCTATCGCAAGGTTGCAGCGCAAGGCAGTGTGGGCGCAGGTGAAAGCTACATCCAGGGCGAATGGCACTGTGATGATCTGGTGGCACTGATCCGGCTGCTGGTACGCAATCGCGACCTGCTGGACGGCATGGAGCGTGGCCCGGCCCGCGTGGGTGGCTGGCTGCTGCGGGGCTGGAACCGCCTGCGCCGCAACAGCCGTGAGGGCAGCCGCCGCAACATCGCCGCGCACTATGATCTGGGCAACGATTTCTTTGCCCTGTTCCTGTCGCCGGACCTGATGTACTCGTCGGCGTTGTTCGCCAGTGAGTCCGAACCACTCGAATCGGCCTCGCGGCGCAAGCTGGACCGCATCTGCCAGCAGCTGCAGCTCAAACCCGGCGACCGCGTGCTGGAAATCGGCACCGGCTGGGGTGGTTTCGCGGTCCATGCCGCCCGGCACTACGGCTGCCATGTCACGACCACCACCATCTCTGCGGAACAGCATGCGCTGGCCGCCCGGCGCGTACGGGAGGCGGGCCTGCAGGACCAGGTCACGCTGCTGATGCAGGACTACCGCGACCTGCAGGGCCAGTTCGACAAGCTGGTGTCGATCGAGATGATCGAAGCGATCGGCGCCGAATACCTGGACACCTACATGGCCACGCTGCAGCGCCTGCTCAAGCCTGATGGCGTTGCCCTGCTGCAGGCCATCACCATCGAGGACCACCGCTACGAACAGGCCCGGCGCAGCGTCGATTACATCAAGCGCTATGTATTCCCGGGCAGCTTCATCCCATCGATCAACGCGATCATGGCCGCCAAAACGCGCTCCAGCGACCTGCAGCTGATCGCCCAGCAGGATTTCGGCCACTCCTACGCATTGACCCTTCGCGCCTGGCGCCAACGTTTCCTGGCCCAGCTGCCGGCAGTGCAGGCGCAGGGTTTTGACGCGCGCTTCTGCCGACTGTGGGAATTCTACCTGGCCTATTGCGAGGGTGGCTTCCTGGAACGTTCGATCGGCGTCTCGCATCTGTTGCTGGCCCGTCCGGACCACCGGCCCATTTTCGCTGCAACCGGCAGCCACTGACATGCATCGCTTCTGGGCCAATCTGCTCGGCAACCAGCTGGTCTGGCTGTGTGCCGTGGTCGGCGCGGGCCGCGGCTGGCAGTGGCCCGCGCTACTGGCCGCTTCGCTCTACATCGGCAGCCAGCTGTTGACCTCACCGCGCCCCCGGCTGGATCTGCGGCTGTTGATGTTGGCACTGGCCTGCGCATGGCTGGTCGACGCCAGTGCCGCCGCCAGCGGCACGGTGCGCTACGCGGCGGCCCCACTGGGTTGGGCGCCACCGCCGTGGATCATGGCGTTGTGGGCGGCGTTCGCGATGACGCTGACCACGTCGATGCGCTTCCTGCAGCACCACCCGGCCCTGCCGGCCCTGTTCGGCCTGCTGCTGGCACCGCTGGCCTATCTGTCTGCCGCACGCGGTTTCGACGCAGTGCGGTTCGCAGATCCCGTATGGCCAGGACTGCTGGTGCTGGGCGCGGGCTGGAGCATTGCGCTTTCCCTGCTGTGCCGGACCGCCCGTCGCGGCATGCACATCCCGAAGTCGCCCTTCGCAGGAGCGTCGTCATGATCAATCTGATGTGGGTCCTGCTGTACGCCGTACTGGTGATGAGCTGGGGCTGGGCCTGGCAGCGCCGCCACCACAACATCGGCGTGGTTGATGTGCTCTGGGCAAAGGGCGTGGGCGCCTCGGCGCTGTTGCTGGCGCTGCTCGGCGACGGTGCGGTGATGCCGCGGATCGCGCTGGGCGTGCTCGGCGGCCTGTGGGGCAGTCGACTCGCCCTGCACCTGTGGCACCGGGTCCGTCACGAAGAAGAGGACGGACGCTACCGCTACCTGCGCCAACACTGGCACGGCCACCAGGGCAAGATCTTCGGCTTCTTCATGGCGCAGGCGCTGCTGATCGTCCTGTTCGCCCTGCCCTTCGTGGCGGTGGCTGCCAATCCTCGGGCCGACCTGACCCTGTGGGTGGTGGCCGCAGCGCTGGTCTGGCTGCTGAGCGTCGGCGGCGAAAGCCTGGCCGACCGCCAGCTGGCGCGTTTCCGCGCCGACCCGGCGAACAGGGGCCGCACCTGCCGCGTCGGACTCTGGCGCTATTCCCGCCACCCCAACTACTTCTTCGAGTGGCTGCACTGGTTCACCTATGTCCTGCTCGCGGTCGGCTCGCCACTGTGGTGGCTGGCCTGGGCCGGCCCGCTGCTGATGTACGTGTTCCTGCGCTATCTGAGCGGCATTCCATTCACCGAGAAACAGGCGCTGCGCAGCCGCGGCGACGACTATCGCGCCTACCAGCGCAGTACACCGATGTTCTTTCCCTGGTTTCCCCGTTCTTCCAAGGAGCATGCCGCATGAGCGCGATCCCGTCACTGAACCCAGCCGAAGATGCGGAAACCGGGCTGATCGCCTGGGCCGAACGCGGGCTGGTCCCCGATGCGGCGCTGCGTGCGGGCATCCGCCGCTTGTGCGCGCAGCGCCTGCATGAGGAAAGCGAGGGTGGCATCGAAGGCCAATCGGCACGCTTCAGCCGGCGCATCGCCGAGCTGGCCGACAGCCCGCTCGCGTTGCATACCGACGCAGCCAACCGCCAACACTATGAAGTGCCGGCAGCCTTCTTCCAGGCCTGCCTGGGCAAGCGACTGAAGTACAGCAGCTGCTACTACCCCACCGGGCGCGAAACGCTGGACCAGGCGGAGGACGCCATGCTGGAACTGTACGGCCAGCGCGCCGGACTGGCCGATGGCCAGCAGATTCTTGAGCTGGGCTGCGGCTGGGGCTCACTGACCCTGTGGATGGCCGAACGCTACCCGCAGGCGCATATCACCGCCGTCTCCAACTCGCACAGCCAACGCCAGCACATCATGGCGCAGTGCCAGGCGCGCGGCCTGGACAACGTCGAGGTGCTGACCTGTGACGTCAACCAACTTGATCTGCCGACAGCCCGGTTCGACCGCTGTGTCTCGGTGGAGATGTTCGAGCACGTACGCAACTACGAGCGCCTGCTGGCAGGCATCGCACGGTGGCTGAAACCGGATGGCGCGTTGTTCGTGCACATCTTCGCCCATCGCACACTGATGTACCCGTTCGAGACAGACGGCGGCGACAACTGGATGGGCCGCCACTTCTTCACCGGCGGCCTGATGCCGGCCGCCGACACGCTGCTGCATTTCCAGCGCGACCTGCGCCTGGACCAACGCTGGTTGCTGGACGGCACCCACTACCAGCGCACGGCCGACCACTGGCTGGCCAACCAGGATGCCGCCCGCGAGCAGGTGATGCCGGTGCTGATCGCCACCTACGGCCAGGCTGCAGCGAAGGTCTGGTGGCAGCGCTGGCGGATGTTCTGGATGGCATGTGCCGAACTGTTCGGCTACGACGACGGCCAGCAGTGGCTGGTCGCCCACTATCTGTTCCGACCCCGCTGAGGTGCCCCATGCGCATGTTCTCGCTGCTTCCGCTGATCGCAGTCGGCCTGTTCGGCTCGGGCTGCTCCTCCAGCGACACCCGGCCGCTTCCGCGTGCGCCGTCGGTGGATGTGCCACGCTTCATGGGCGACTGGTACGTGATCGCCCATATTCCGTCCTGGCCCGAACGCGATGCCTACGATGCGGTGGAAAGTTATGCCTTGAAGCCCGACGGGCGCATCCAGACCACCTTCACCTATCGCAAGGGCAGCTTCGATGCACCGCAGAAGTCGATGCACCCCATTGGCCGTGTCGAGAAGGAAGGCAATGGCGCGATCTGGGGCATGCAGTTCATCTGGCCGATCCAGGCCGAGTACGTGATCGCCTGGCGGGATGACGACTACCGCCAGACCATCGTGGCGCGCAGCAAGCGCGACTATGTCTGGTACATGGCGCGTACGCCGCAGGTGTCCGACGGCGACTACCAGAAGGCCGTGCAGCGCATCGCCGAGATGGGCTACGACATCCGCCGACTGCGGCGTGTGCCGCAATCCGTCCGGTAGCATTCGATCCCATCAATTGACAGCTCCGAATCGATGGATGCAGCGAATCACTTCTTAGGAATATTCGCAAAAATCAAGCAATTTCGATGTTCGCCGCGACAGCAGCGCCAGAATGGTCATCACGCCCCATGGGCGCCGATCACCTCCCTGCGCATGAATGGACCTCCTGCCCCGCGCCCGCTGCGACTGGCACTACTGGACGACCACGAAGTCGTCCGTCGCGGCACTGCCCTGCACCTCTCCCGCGACGCCCGCTTCCGTATCGTCGCCAGCCACGCCCGCAGCGACGAACTCATCGACAGCCTCCAGCAGATGCGGGTGGATGTCGCGATCATCGATCTGACCCTGGCCCGCGACGATCGCAGCGCGGCCGAGCTGACCCCGCTGCTGCGCGAGCACTTTCCTCGCGTCACCCTGCTCGCTTTTGCGACCCTTTCACCCTCGATCCACATCAACCAGCTTATCGCCACTGGTGTCGGTGGCGTGGTCAGCAAGGCCGAACCACTGCCGATGCTCTCGGACGCAATCGTGCGCGTATCGCAGGGCCTTCCGCGACTGCCACCCGATTGCACGCTGCCGGGAGACTGCGAAGAGCTCAGCCGCAACGAGCGCGAAGTACTGGAGCTCCTGCTGGCGGGCCTGACCGTTTCGGAAATCGCGCTCCGCCGCCATCGCAGCATCAAGACCGTCAGCACACAGAAGGTTGCGGCCCTGCGCAAGCTCAGGCTGCGCAACGATGCCGAGATCTACGCCATGCGGCAGCAGCTGGAATCACCGTGAAGATGCGTGATCGAATGCGTACATCCACCCTCCTGCTGTTGGCGCTCATCCTGCTTCCCGCCGCGTCGGCCGAGGATGCGTCATCACTTGAATGGGGGCCCGGGCGCGAAGTCCGGGTGGCGACCACGCCGTCGCTGCACCCGGTACCCGCTGCACTCGCTGGCGGCACGACGTTGCCAAGTCTGGCCCATGGCTACGCCAATCTGGTTGCACGGCGTTCGCAGCTGCAGTTCCAGGAGCACCAGCATCCCAGCACCGGCGCATCGGTGGCTGCCGTCTGCAGACGCGAAGCGGATCTGGTACTGGTGATTGGCAACCACCTGCAGCCACCCTGCCCCGGCCTGGTGGCATCCAGCACGTTCCGCGGTGGCAAGACGATGCTCGCCGGCCGCAGCGGCGAACGCCTGCCACGCGATATCACGGAGCTGGACCACCAGGTCCTGGCCGTGCTCGAAGGGGGGCCGTATGCGGAATGGCTGGCCGCGCGCCATCCGCACGTCCGCCTGCTACACCTGGCCGATCGGCACGCCACGCTGGCAGCTGTTGAAAACGGCACCGCCGATCTGGCAATCGGCCTGGAAACGACCCTGCGGCCCCTGATCCGTCGGCATTTCGCCGGGCACCTGCACCTGCAGCCTTTCGACAGCGATTTCTCCACCGACCTGCACCTGCTTGCGCGCCACGAAGATCGCCAGCTGCTGGAGCGCATCGAGCGGGCATTGCACGACATTACGCTGGAGGAACATGCCGGCCTGTTGCAGCTATGGGCCCAACAGGCGGCCCCCGCCTCGCTGGAGCACGTCCTGGACTGGATGCGTCAGCTGCCCCCGCAGTGGCTGCCGGCCCTGGCTGCCGCATTGGCAGTCGCCCCGTTCCTGTGGCATGCCTGGCACAGGCGCCTGCGTGCTGAAGGCCGTGCCCGCGCCCGCGCGATTGGCATGTTGAGCCACGAGGTGCGCAATTCGGCCCAGGCAGTCCTTGCCTCGATCGACCTGCTCAGCCAGCCGTCGGCGCCCATGGGGCGGCGAGAAGCACTGGCGGCTGCACATGCCGCGGGCTCCTCGCTGCGCAACCTGCTCAACCGCTCGCTGGAGTTCTCACGCCTGGCCAGCGGCACCTTCAAGCCGCACGTAGAACCTTGCGACATTGCACGACTCTGCCGCCACTCGCTGGATGCAATTCGTCCCCAGGCTCGGCAGCGCGGGCTGGCGCTTCGCTTCGACTGCCTCCCCGAGCCCTGCCCCATTGTCGCCATCGATCCGGAAGGACTGCGCCAGATCATCGACAACCTGCTGGGAAACGCACTCAAGTTCACCGACGTCGGCGGCATCGAGCTGCGCCTTCAACTGACACCGGGCAACCACCCTCGTGAGCTCATGCTGGATGTGATCGACAGCGGTATCGGCATCACTGCAGAGCAACTCACCGTGCTGTTCCAGCCATTCCAGCAGGGCGAAGACGGCAAGGAGCGCGGAGGCAGCGGATTGGGACTGATGATCGCGCATGCGCTTGCCCGCGCAATGGGCGGCAACCTGTCAGTACACAGCGTCCCCGGGCGCGGCAGTCGCTTCACCCTGCGCCTGCCGGTACGCCCCGCCAAGGCCAAGGTGGGGTCAGCCGCCAGCGCCGGCGCGGGAACGCCGCTGGGCGGGGTTGAGCTGCTGCTGGTGGAGGACCACGCCCTCAATCGCCGGGTCATCAGCGAGCAGCTGCGCCGCCTGGGTGCCGATGTACACGCGTCTGGCGACGCCGCCAGCGCGCTTGCCGAGCAGGCCGTGAGACCGCGCAGCGTGATCCTGCTCGACATCGGGCTCGGGGACATGGATGGCTATGCGCTGGCCATGCAGTTGCGCAGGCAGGCGCGTGCCCCACTGCGACTGATCGCGCTGTCGGCACGCCGCGATCGTCGGCATGTGGCGCGCTGCCGGAAAGCAGGGTTCGACGCCACCCTGACCAAGCCACTACAGCTTGAGTCACTGCTGCGGGCGCTGGAGCTGCCGGCGACCGGACAGGCCATCGCAACGGGCACAGCCGCAGGCGACCCCGCCTACATCACGGACATCGGCCACGAGCTGCTGCGGATCGAACAGGCCATCGATGCCGCCAGTGCCACTGACCTATGCCATCACGCGCATCGGCTTCAGGGGGCCCTGCAGATATACGGGGCTGCCGCAGAGGCGGACACGGCGGGCGACCTGTGGGAGCTGGGTCGCGACGCCACACCCGACTGGGCCGATGCGCGACGCCTGTTGCGCGTCCTTCAGCAATGGCATGGCTCCCGCGCTGCGGAAGCCATGCCCGGGGCCTGATCAGGCCGCCAGACGCTCGACCTGGCGACGGGTCAGATCGTTGAAGCGACCCAGCGACATCAGATGCTGGTGGATCAGCGCCAGCCAACCACTGCGATGCCACTCGATCACAGTGGCTTCCGGCAGCGCGACGAACTTCTCGACGTCGACGACCTGGAAACCATTGAGATTGAACTCACGGCCATCCGGGGTACGCACGGTGGCGTTGCGCTCGACCAGCAGGCCGTTGTCGATCAGGGCCTTGGAGAAGGCCTGGGTCTGTTCGTGCTCACGGGTGAACTGGCCACAGAACTCCAGCGCCTGCTGCACCATGTCGGTGGCCTTGCCATCGACGAACAGCGGCTGGCCTTCGTCACCGCCCTTGACCACGCGCGAGCTCTCTTCGTCGATGCCCAGCAGGAAATCATTGTCCGAGCCGGTGTCGATGAAGATGAAGGGGTGGCGACGCAGGTAGGCCGGGATATAGGCCTCGTCTTCCCACAGGCCATCCTTGATGAACAGGTTCTGGTCGGATACACCAACGGCAGCCATCGGCACTGCGGTCGGGCCAGCGAAGAGGATCGGGAAGTGGTGCAGCGCCAGCGAGAACTCGCCGAGCACCAGCGGAATGGCGTTGTTGCCCGCGGCAAACTCGAGCCTGCCCGGCAGGATGCGCAGGTCGGCGTGCACATCGGCCTGCAGCGGCACCGGACGGGTGTAGAACAGGGGGGCGTTGCTCGGCGCCGCTTCGGTGGTGGTGTCGCTGGTGGTGGTCATCTTGGGAACCGTTCGATCATGCGCGCCTGCCATCCCGGGCGCGCCAGCGGGAACAACCTGAATCCCGCATTATCAACAAGCTCGATGACAACGGCCACCCCATCGTCGGCCTATTTCAGCTGCAGGGGGTACCGCTGCCAGAGCACATGGACCAGGAAACCGGCCAGTTCGGTGTCACGCGCGCTGACCGCTGCGCGGATCTTGTCCAGCAGCACCATGTCCGAACAGGAGCGCACATCCGCGTGGTTGGCCTGCCCTGCCCGGCGCGCGCGGTAGCGCGCGGCCCGTTGCGCGTCACTCATGGCGTACCCGAACTTGGGCGGACGGCCGCGCTTTCGCGGCAGGGTCAGCTCCAGGGTTCCGGGGTCTTTGTCATCACGCATGAGAAGGGTGCGGGCGGCGGCGAGCAACGGGGGGTGCGCAATTTATCGTGAGGCATCACTTTAATCCAGCCTTTTCTGCAGTTTTGTTGCGATGCAATGCAAAAAAATCGCATCCCGAGGGCCCCATCCACGCATGGCGTGGATCTACTGCAGAGCTCGCGACCCGATCACCCTGTAGATCACGCCATGCGTGGATGCGCGCCCCGAACACAAAAAAGGGGAGCCCGCGAACGGGCTCCCCCCCACGTTTCCTCATGCAGCGCGTACCGGCTCGTAGCCGTGCAGGTGCGCCTCGCTACTCGCCCGCCCCTGGCTGAGCGAACGCAGCGACGTGGTGTAACCCACCAGCTGCGCCAATGGCGCAAAACCACTGACCTCAGCGCGACCGTCCTGGTCCTCGATGCGGGCAATGCGACCGTGGCGCCGGTTGAGGTCGCCGACCACATCGCCCACCGACGCCGACGGCGAATGCACCGTCACCGCCATCACCGGTTCCAGCAGCTGCGTACCACCTTCGGCCAGCGCGGCCTTGATCGCCTCGGCACCCGCGCGATGGAACGCCATCTCCGAAGAGTCCTTGGCATGGGTCTGGCCATCGACAAGACTGACCTCGATGCCGACCACCGGATGACCCTGCGGCCCTTCCGACAGCGCAGCACGTACGCCCTTCTCCACCGCGGCGATGAAGCTGCGCGGCACCACGCCACCGACGATGCGGTCGTTGAACACCACCTGGCCGTCCTCACGCGGCGACACATCCAGCACCACGTGCGCGAACTGGCCCTGGCCACCGGTCTGCTTGACCAGCCGCCCGACGACGCCGGTCATCGCACGCAGCGGCGTCTCCTGGTAGGCCACGCGTGGCGCACCTACGCCCACGCCCACCTTCCATTCGCTGCGCAGGCGCTCGACCATCACCTCCAGGTGCAGCTCGCCCATGCCCCAGACCAGGGTTTCCGCCGTGTCGCGATCGGTTTCGACGCGGAACGACGGGTCTTCCTGGGCCAGGCTGGCCAGGCCCTGCGCCATCCTGATCAGGTCGGCCGCACGCGCCGGCTCCAGGCGCCACGCCAGCACCGGCGCCTGGGCCTGGATGTTCTCCAGGCGCAGCGGCTGCGCACGGCCGCTCAGCGTTTCGCCACTGACCGCATCCTTCCAGCCCAGCACCGCGACAATGTCACCGGCCACGGCCTGCTCGATGTCGTGGGTCTGGTCGGCCTGCACCCGCACCAGCCGGCTGACACGCCGTCCCTGTGGGTGCTGCGAGCTGGCCACCGCGTCGCCCACCTTCAAGGTCCCCGAGTACAGCCGCACGAAGCTCAGCGCGCCGTGTTGCTGGTGGGTGATCTTGAACAGCAGGCCCGCCAGCGGACCGTCCGGATCCGGCGGCAGCACCACCTCGCCGCTCTCGCTTTCGGCGGTCACGGCAGGGCGATCCAGCGGCGACGGCAGGTAATCGACCACGGCATCGAGCAGCGTCTCGATACCCTTGTCCTTGAACGCAGCACCGGCCAGCACGGGCACGCCCGCACCCGCCAGCGTCGCCCGGCGGATCGCCGCGCGCAGCTGTTCGGCATCGATCACGCGACCTTCCAGCCAGGCATCGGCCAGTTGTTCATCGTGATCGGCCACGGCCTCGACCAGCGCATCGCGCTGAGCCTGCCACTGCGCGCGTGCCGCGTCGTCCCACGGGGCCACCGTGGTTGCGGCGCCATCCTGCCACTGCAGCACGCGCTCATCGACCAGGTCGACCCAGCCATTGAAGCCGCTTTCGCTGCCCAACGGCACGCCCAACGCCCACGGTCGCGCCTGCAGTTTGTCCTGCAGCTGCTCCAGCACGCGCTCGAACGAAGCACCGACGCGGTCCATCTTGTTGACGAAGGCGATCAGCGGCACGCGATGGCGACGCGCCTGGCGCCATACCGTCTCGGACTGCGGCTGCACGCCGTCCACGGCCGAGAACACGGCCACGGCACCGTCGAGCACGCGCAGTGAACGTTCGACTTCGATGGCGAAGTCGATATGGCCGGGGGTGTCGATCAGGGTCAGCCGATGCGACGGCAGGTCACGTGGCGCCCACTGCGCCTGCACGGCGGCAGCGCCGATGGTGATGCCGCGTTCGCGCTCGATCGCCGAGAAATCGGTGGTCGCATTGCCGTCGTGCACTTCGCCGACGCGGTGGATCTCGCCGCTTTTCCACAGCAGGCGTTCGGTCAGCGTGGTCTTGCCGGCGTCGATGTGGGCAATGATGCCGAGGTTGCGACGGCGGGAAAGGACGTGGGTGTTCATAAAGAGGTTCCTGCAAAGCCAACTTCAGGGGCCGCACACCCCGGTTGGCGACAGGGTGCGCGGCTAGCGTTCGGTCTCGGCGATCTGGTGCATGGCACGTTCTCCTTCGCAGTACTGGGTAGAGTCGAGTAGGTAGCGTCGACTGGGTAGCGTCGACTGGGTAGAGTCGACTGTTAGTCGACTAATGAGAAACAAAAACAAAAAGAGCGCCCCGGAGGGCGCTCTGTCGAAGGTCCAGCGATGACCGCTTCAACGGCCTCGTGGGGCTCCAGGCAGACACGCCCGTTCCGCGCTTGCGCGGGTCAGGGTGAAAAACTTCAGGAGCGGCATCCGGTTCATGGGGCGCATTCTAGACCTGCCAATCTGGCGCGCAAGTGAATATTGCACACAATAATAGAACGATGAGGCCGACCGACATCGGGGTCGGATCCCTTTGCCCAAAGCAAAGGGCTCTGCCCCTGCCATGTCCTACTTGCAGTCGTGCAGCTTGCGCGCCTCACCCACGGTCGCCGCCTGGTCGTCGCCCATCGAGATCCACCCCTTCAGCGACGTCGCCGGGTCCATGTGCGGCAGCCGTGCGCCACCTTGGATCAGCACTTCGGTCCAGCTCCCCACCGGCGCCAGCTCGGACAGGCGTGCCGCCTGATCGTCCTCGGTACTGAACATGTCGTCCGGGCCCGCCGGAGGCGTGGTATTCACGGTTTCCGTCTTGTGGGTCCGGACCCGAAGTGCACCGTCCGGCAGCCGCTGGGTGATCACCTCGTATCGCTCAACACCATACGCCCAGCTGCTTTCGCCAACGCTGCGGGTCTCGCTGCCGTCATCGGCCACGGCCACCACCTCGCCGGCCGGCCCGATGACGCCCGCGACAGCCCCCAGGCCTGACATCAGCGCCTGATAGACGATCATCTGCCGCTGTTCGGAGGTCAACGCACCGGCCTTGAGCTTGGTCGCAGGAATCTTCAGGTACGCCGTCTCCCTGCACAGCACCAGCACCTGCTGGTCGTCCCAGCTCACCGACATTTCCTCGTTGGCGAAGTACTGCGTCTTCATCGACGTCACAGCGGCACCGTCGCTATTGGAATGTCGGGTCTCGATCAGCGAGGCGTTCTCGGCCGCGTCGGTCAGCGAAACCTGAGAGGTCGAAGCCGCATTGGCAGCGCAAGCGGAAGCAATCATTGCCGCGAGCAGCACGCTGCAGGTAACGGTGCGGAACATGGCATCAGTCCATTGAAGAAGACGAAGCAATCATGATACCCGGAGCAACCTGGCGGGCCCTCGCTCAGGTCACCACCACCAGCGGCACCCCGCGCCTTGGGTGCTCCAGCACCACCACATCCTGCTGGTAGACCCGCTGCAGGTTGTCTTCGGTCAGCACCTGCAGCGGCGTGCCATCGGCCGCCACCCTGCCCTGTTCCAGCAGCACGATGCGATCGGCGTAGCCAGCCGCCAGGTTCAGATCGTGCAGCACCACGATCACGCACGCACCAGCTTCGGCACTGGCACGCACGCTACGCAATGTGCGCTCCTGGTGGCGCAGGTCCAGCGCGGCGGTCGGCTCATCGAGCAGCAGCAGCGGCGTATCCTGCGCCAGCACACGCGCGAACGTGGTGCGGGCGGACTCGCCACCGGACAGCTGCTGCACCTCGCGCAGGCGCAGCGCCTGCAGTTCGGCGGCATCGATGGCCGCTTCCACCCGGGCTTCGTCCGTGACCGGGTCCGGCGGGTGTGGCAACCGGCCCATCGCCACCACCTCCTCTACGCTGAAGGCGAAACGAACGCCGTGCTCCTGCGGCATTACCGCGCGCTCGCGCGCCAGCGGCCCGGCCTTGTAGCTGGCCAGCGGTTTGCCCAACAGGCTCACCTCGCCCGCATCGGCGCGCAGGTCGCCGGCCGCTACCGCCAGCAAGGTGGACTTGCCTGCGCCGTTCGGGCCAACCAGCGCGGTCACCGTACCCGGCTCGAACGCGAGCGAGATGCCATGCAGGATCTCGCGCTGCTGGCGGCGCACCACCACCTCGTGCAGCTTCAGCAGTACGCTCATGGCGCCGCCTTGCGGCGCTGCTGCAGCACCAGCCAGAGGAAGAACGGCGCGCCCAGCGCGGCCGAGAACAAGCCCAGCGGAATCTCCGCCGGCGGATCGAGCGTGCGGGCCGCGGTGTCGGCCACCACGATCAGCAGCGCGCCCAGCAGGCCGGACAACGGCAGCAGCCAGCGATGCCCGGGGCCGACCAGCAGGCGCGCCACGTGCGGCACCACCAGGCCAACGAAACTGATCGAACCGGCAAAGGCCACCGCCGCGCCCACCAGCAGCGCACTGAACGCCACCAGGCGACGCCGCGTGCGGGTCACGTCCAGCCCGAGGTGCTGCGCCTGGCGTTCGCCCAGCGCCAGCATGTCCAGCGGCGTGGCCAACCGCTGCAACGCGAACACGCCGATGGCAAACAGGGGCACCACCGCCGCCACATCGGCCCAGTTGGCACGCGCCAGCGAGCCCATCTGCCAGAACACCAGCGACTGCAGTTCGCTTTCGCTGGCGATGTAGGTGAGGAAACCGATCAGCGCCGAGCAGAACGCGGCCATCGCGATGCCGACCAGCAGCAGCGTGGCATTGCCACTGCCTTTGCCGGGTCGCGCCAGCGCGTAGGTCAGGCCGATCGCCAGCGCACCGCCGGCGAATGCCGCTACAGGCACCAGCCAACCGGCTGCGCCCGCAGCGCCGAGAACAATGGCTGCGACTGCACCCAGCGCAGCACCCTGGCTGACACCGACGATGCCGGGGTCGGCCAGCGGATTGCCGAACAGGCCCTGCAGGCTGGCGCCGGCCATCGCCAATGACGCGCCGACCATCGCGCCCAACAGGGCACGCGGAATGCGCAGCTGCCAGACCACGGCCAGGTCGCGGCCGCTGACCGCCTGCGGATCGAGCAGCCCCAGCTTCACCGCCAACGCCTGCATCACCTCCAGCGGCGGCAGCCGCAGCGGGCCCACGGCGAACGAGGCCAGCACCGCACCCAGCAGTGCCAGCAACGCCACCAGCAACATCGTCCGCCCGCGACGGCGGCGCCGATCCGCTGGACTCATGCCTTCGGCAACGCCGCCAGGGCCTTGGCCAGCGCCAGCGCGCCCGCACCGGAACCGACACTGGTGTACTTCAGCTGCACGTCCGGCATCACCCAAACCCGATTGGCCTGCCCGGCCGGGGTCTGCTTCAGCGTCGGGTACGCCTTCCACAGGCCCTCGGCACCGCCGAACAGCTGCAGGTCATGCTCGGTCACCAGGATCACCTCCGGCGCTGCGGCGACCACGCCTTCATTGCTCAGCTGCGAGTAGTTCTTCACCCCCGCCTCGGTGCCGATGTTGACGCCGCCAGCCAGCGCGATCAGCTGCGCCGAGGCGCTGTCGGCACCGGCAACAGTCGGTGAGCCGCCAGCGCCGGTGGCCGACACGTGGATCAGTCGTGGCGCATGGCCCAGGCCCTTGCCAATCGCTGCAGCCTCGTCGAGCTGACGCTGCACCTGCGTGGCCAGTGCTTGCCCTGCCTCGGCCAGCCCTAGTGCAGCGGCGACCTTGCGCACCTTGTCCGGCGCCGGCTGCAGGTCATCGATGACCACCGCCGGCTCGCCCACTTCGCGCAGCTTCTTGGCCAGTTCGGTATGGCGGCGCAGGCTGTTGCCGAGGAACAGCGAGCCCTGCAGGCTCAGCACGCCCTCCACGCCAGTGGTTCGGTTGAACAGGAACTGGTGCGGCGCGGCCAGGCCGGCCTGGGTGGTGGTGTTGGTCGGCGCGGCAAATACCTGCTTGCCCAGCCCCAGTGCTTCGATCACCGCGATGACGTCGTCGCCACCGGCGATGATCCGGCTGGTGTCGGCCACTTCGATATCGGCGCCATCATCGGAATGCACCTTGGCCGGCAGCACCGCCTTCTGGCCGTGCACGGCCGGCATTTCGGCTCCTGCCACGCGCTGCCAGCCTACCGGCAGCACGGTTTCCGCAGCGGCCGCCGTTGCTGCGGGCGACTCGGCAGGCGTATTGGCATCAGAGGGAGCCGACGAGCCGCCACAGGCAGCCAACGCCAGCGAAACAGCGAACGGAAGCGCACACAGGCGCAGACGGGACGCGATGTTCATGCACATTCTCCTTGCTGGCAGGGCGACGCGCACGCCACCCTGCCCTGTGACTTACTGCTTCGGGGTGATGCGGGTGATGCGGTCACCCTTCGGGTCTTCAGCGCCGCGCGACTTGTTCACCGCGAACACGTTGCCCTTGCCATCGGCGCGGACGTGGTTCGGCAGCGTGCCGCCATCAAGATTGGCGACCACCTTGCCGTCACCGTTCACCACGGTGACCGTGCCAGCGCCACGGTTGCTGACGTAGGCGAGGCCGGAGGCATCATCGAAGGCGACGTTCAGCGCGCCGGCGCCGACCGGCACATCGTGCAGCACCTTGCCGGCGGCCACGTCGACGATCAGCAGGTTGTCGGTGCCCTGCGAGGCCACGTACAGGCGGTTGCGTGCCGCGTCGTAGGCCACGCCCGAGGCACTGATCGAATTGCCCAGATCGATGACCTTCTCGACCTTGCCGCTGGCCACATCGATCACCGCCGCTTCCGGGGTGCCGATGCTGACGGTGAACAGCTTGCCGCCCTTCTCATCCAGCACCAGGCTCATCGGGGTGAACTTGCCGTCGTCCACGCCGGATTCCAGCGTCACCTGCGGCAGTTCCTTGAAGGTCTTCGCATCGAACACCGACAGGTGGTCCTCGCCGGTGGCAGAAGCGAACACCTTGCCGCGCGTGCCGTCGACCACCACGTCGCGCGCGTGCGGCACGGCATCGACCGGGAACTGATGGACCAGCGACAGGTCCTTCTGGCGATAGACCGCGATGGAGTTCTGGCGGGTGTTGGTGACCCAGACATTGCCGTTGGCGTCATCCACGCCCACGCCGTAGACCGCGTACACCGCGCCATTGGTGCTGCCCGGCACTTGCGCCGGGGTGATCGCCTTGGTCACCTTCAGCGACTTCGGGTCCAGCTTCAGCAGCTGCGACTGGGTCACCGGCGGGCGACCCACCGCCGAGGTCACGAACACTGCGTTGCTGGCGGCGCTGTAGGCGGACTGGTACAGGCCCGGCACCAGCTTGTTGGACTGGGTGGCGAACTGCGCCTGGCCGGACAGCGGCAGCTGCGGCGAAACGCGCAGCTTCAGCACGGTGGCCGCAGCCGGTTGGCTGGCGCGCACCACCACCGGATGGGTGCCCGGCACCGCGTCGGCCGGAATGCTCAACTGGGCCTTGAAGTTGCCATCCGCGTCGACCACCAGCGGCTGCGCGTTGAGCACGCTGTCACCGCGCAGCAGGCTGACCTTCTGGCCCGGCACGAACCCACGGCCGACCACGTCGGCAGTGCTGCCGGGAACCACGTTCTCACCGCGTGAGACGACTTCACCCTTGAAGGTGGCGTTGGCCGGCTGGTCGAACACCGGCTGCGCGGTGGCGGTCACCGCCAGCAACAGGCCGGCGGCGAGAGAGGTGAGACGGAATGACGGACGGAACGACATGGAAGGCTCCTTGCACACGTAGGCCGCGCCACGTGACGCGGGATTCATCGGTTGCCTGGGCCGCTGCACGCCGGCAGCCTCGCCTGGGTAGTGGGGTCGCACGGCATCGCGTGCGAAGGGATTCACTCGGCGGCGTTGTCACCACCCGTGGGGGCACCGTCACCGGCGCTGCGGTCGGTCACGCCGTACAGTTCATGCAGCGCGGCATGGAACGAGGCCGGCAGCATCGGGCCGTGTCCCAGCCCCGGGAACTCGCGGTACTGCACGCTCATGCCCGGCACCTTGGCCAACCGTTCTGACAACTGCATCGCCGCATCCGGCGTGGCGCCACCGATGCGGCGCAGGTGCGCGACCACCCGTGGGTTGCTCATGTCACGCTTGCCACGATCGCCAACACGCTCGGCACCGCCCAGCATCAACCAGAGCTTTGCCGGCTGGCCATGCACGTTCTGCACGAACTGCTGTTCCGGATCACCCAGCGCCGCGCCCTGGCTCCACCACAGCGAGGGACTGGCCGCCAGATAGGACTGGAAGGCGGCGGGACGGGTGTACAGCGCATTGAGCACGAACAACCCACCCAGCGAGTGGCCCCACAGCGCTTGCTGCTGCGTATCGATGCGTGCGCGACGCTCGACTTCCGGCTTGATGCGGCGTTCGATCACATCCAGGAAGGCCGCAGCACCACCGCCGACCGCCTGGGTCGTACCGCTCTCATCGTCGGCGCGGTCGATCCACGCGGTGTAGTCGCGGGTGCGCGCCTTGGAATCGATGCGCAGGTCATTGTCGTAGCCGATCAGCACCAGCACCGGCGGCGCCTTGCGCGCGGCCAGTTCGGCCAGCAGCGGCTGGTCCAGCACCATGGCGACGGCATTGCCGTCCAGCGCGTAGAGCACCGGGGATGGCGTCTTGCCGGCCTTGGCCGGAATCGCCAGGTTCACCCGCCAGCGGCGTTGCTGGTCGGGACTGTCCACCACGAAATGCTCGAAGCGATAGCTGGCCGCCGGCTCGTCGAGTACGGTATGGCCGATCTTCTGCAGCGGATTGCGCTGCTGCGCATGGGCGTACGGGGTGGCCAGGAGCAGACCCATCATCAAGGCGGCCAGGCCGCGGGCCAGCGGACCACGGCGCGAAGGCGGGACGAAATGCATCATCAGCAGCGGCAGGAGCGACCAATGGCCGCCGGTTCATAGGGGACCGCAGTCTACCTTAAACGCGAATGATTATCACATCGATCAAACGTCACACTGTGTATCACGCGCGCGATACGTTCATTTTCCCGGTTGCACCGGAAACACTGAATCCACTATTTTGCCCGGCAGCGGGGCGCAGGAGCGCCCTACCCTCGCAGGGCTGCGGATGGATGGGTGATCGAGCCATCGGCCGCGCCCTGTCTATTGCCAAACCTATCCACGCATGGCGTGGATCTACTGACCACCACCCACGGGAATGGATCCCGTGACTGCGAGAACACCTTGAAGCGCACCACCCTGATCGCCCTTTCCCTTGGCCTGCTCGCACCGCTGGCCGCCCATGCCGCACAGGACCTGCCAACGCTCTACCAGGCCTTTGAAGAGGCCGGCAATTCGTCACTGGGCATGGACCAACTCAACCAGACGGTGACATTCACTGCCGTAGCACTGAGCGTTTCCAGCAACCTGGCGGGCGAGCCGCTGATCGAGGCCGGCGATGACCAGGGCAATGTCCTGGCCCGGCTGACCAGCGACGACGAACAGCAGGCGGCCAAGCTGGGCGCACTGGAAGAAGGCGCGACCTTCACCGCCAGCTGCACGCTGCAGTTCAGCTCGGGCACCGATTACCTGTCCTTCGGCGATTGCGCCATCAAGTAAAGATGAAGCCGGCAAAATGCCGGCTTCATTTCTTTGCCTCTGTAGCGTCGAGCCATGCTCGACTCATGCATCATCACGGCCCCGTAGGCACCGGACCATACACGTTCTCCTGCGGCGTGCCCGGCAGCAGCGAGAAGATCATGATCACGATCCCGCCACCCGGTACCAGCGCCAGCAGGAACAGCCAGCCCGACTGGTTGCAGTCATGCAGGCGGCGTACGGTCACTGCGATCAGCGGCACGATCGTGGCCAGCCACATCACACACAGCAGCACCACCATGCCGATCAGGATGCCGGCCAGCGCTTCGGCACTGTTGCGCAGGAGGATCGCCAGCACGCCGGCCAGCAGCATCACTGCCGTTGCGACCAGGAACAGGAACAGCTGGTACATCCAGTACTCGCGGCGGTTCGCGCGACCCTCGAACTGGGCGTAGCGCTTCAACGGCAGAATCATTTCCTGCACGGCATCGATCCTTGAAAAAGTAGCCGCGCAGTGTGCCAAATGAACGCGTGCAGGACAATGTAGAGCCAAGCCATGCTCGGCTGTCGGGAGCCGTGAAGTGCTGCGAAAAGCAGTCGAGCATGGCTCGACGCCACATGAACCGGGTCAGCGGCCCTTCGCGGCGCGCGCAGCCTCGCGCTCGGCGCGCAAACGATCCAGCTTTTCCTTCAACTTGATTTCCAACCCGCGCGGCACCGGGTTGTAGTACACCCGTTCGCCCATCGCATCCGGGAAACCGGTCTGGTCGAGCGCGATGCCACCCTCCGCATCGTGGTCATACTGGTACTCGGCGCCGTAGCCCAGTTCCTTCATCAGCTTGGTCGGCGCATTGCGCAGGTGCAGCGGCACTTCTTCGGTACCACTCTCGCGCACGTCGGCCTTGGCCTGGTTGAAGGCCGCATAGCCGGCGTTCGACTTGGCGGTGCTGGCCAGGTACAGCACCAGCTGGGCGAACGCGAGTTCGCCCTCCGGACTGCCCAGCCGCTCATAGATGTCCCACGCTTCCAGCGCCATGCTCTGCGCACGCGGGTCGGCCAGGCCGATATCCTCGATGGCCATGCGGGTCAGCCGGCGCGCCAGGTAAGACGGATCGCAGCCGCCATCGAGCATGCGGGTCAGCCAGTACAGCGCGGCGTCCGGGTTGGAGCTGCGCACGGATTTGTGCAGCGCCGAGATCTGGTCGTAGAACTGCTCGCCGCCCTTGTCGAAGCGGCGGGTACGATCGGCCAGCACCTGGGTCAGGGTCTGAGGCGTGATGCGACCGCCCTCCCCGCCCGCCAGCTCGGCGGCGATTTCCAGCAGGGTCAACGCACGGCGCACGTCGCCATCGGCGGCGGTGGCGATTTCCAGCAGCAGTTCGGGAGCGACCTCGATGCCCTCCTCGCCCAGGCCGCGTTCGCGGTCGCCCAGCGCACGTTCCAGCGCCTCGACGATGTCGGTCGGCGAAACGCCTTCCAGCACATGCACGCGGCAACGCGACAGCAGCGCCGAATTCAGCTCGAAGGATGGATTCTCGGTGGTGGCACCGACGAACAGGATGGTGCCGCGCTCGATATGCGGCAGGAACGCATCCTGCTGCGCCTTGTTGAAGCGGTGCACCTCATCCACGAACAGCACGGTGCGGCGGCCTTCGGCGAAGCGTTGCGCGGCCTCGGCCAGCACCTGGCGCACCTCCGGCAGGCCGGACAGCACGGCAGAGATGGCGCGGAATTCCGCATCAGCGTACTCGGCCAGCAGCAGCGCCAGCGTGGTCTTGCCGCAGCCCGGCGGCCCCCACAGGATCATCGAATGCACGCGACCGGATTCGACCGCGCGGCGCAGCGCACTGTCCGGCGCCAGCAGGCGCTTCTGCCCGACCATTTCATCCAGGGTGCGGGGGCGCATGCGCTCGGCCAGCGGGCGCATGTGTTCCCGATCGACGCTCAGCAGATCGGGTCCGGGGAATGAAGTGGAGCGATGTCTTGGCACCCGGTCATTGTACCGCGCCGCCCAACGGTAGCGCCGGGCCGTGCCCGGCGGGCGGGACGCGATGTCTGGTAGTGCCGGCCGCTGGCCGGCAGATCAACAGCGTGTCAACCAAGGTTGACACCCACCAAGGCGGTGCCGGTTGGCACCCACCAGAGCAGTTGGCGCCGGGCCACAGGATTCGGTAGTGCCGGCCGCTGGCCGGCAGATCAAAAGCATGTCAACCAAGGTTGACACCCACCAAGGCGGTGCCGGTTGGCACCCACCCGAGCAGGTAGGGCCAGGCCATGCCCGGCGTCCGCCATCAATTACCGATGACGTCGGTGCCCTTCGGCGGGGTGAAGCTGAAGGTGCCGGCCGCGAAGCCCGGATTGCGCTTCCAGCCACTGAAGCTGATCACGGTACGCTGGCCAACCGCATCGGTGATTTCCATCTTGGCCAGGCCTTGGGCGTTGAAGCCCAGCGCGGCGTACTGGAAACTGGCTTCGGTCTCGCGCTTCGGCGACAGCGACAGCCACTGCAGGCCGTCGCGCTGCGCGGCCTCTTCGCTGACGTCGTACTGCTGCTCCAGCAGCGCCGGGTTGATCAGCGCGGTCAGCGGGCTGTTCTGCTCTTCCTTGCCCTGCTCGCGCACGGTGGCCTGCTCCAGGTCCGGCTCGTACATCCAGACCTTCTTGCCGTCGGCCACGATCAGCTGTTCGTGCGGGCGCACGTATTCCCAACGGAACAGGCGCGGCGCCGACAGGGCCACGCGACCACTGGTCGATTCCTTCACCTTGCCGCGGCTGTCGAACACCTGCTGGCTGAACTGGCCATCCAGGCCCTTCAGGCCGCTGGTGAAGGTCTTCAGGTCATCGCGGGCGCCAGCCCAGGCGCTGCCGGCGGCGGCGCAGGCCACGGCCAGGGTGGTGGTGGCAAGGAAACGGCGGAAGCGGAAGTTCATGCGGGAATCCTGTGGGCGCGGGCGCCAGGAAAGGTGGTTGCCAGTGTGCCCGGGGAAAGATGAATGGGCGATCAGGGCGACATTATGCCGCCCTGAACGTCCATCGGCGATTCAGCCACCGGATCCCGGCAGCTTGCCGTACAGCACCTGGCCGCGGAAGCCACGCCGCACTTCGCGATACAGCGCGCGGAACGCCGGATAGTCCTGCGGCTGGCACAACGCCTCTGGCCCACGCACTGCATTCTGCTGCAAGCGGTGGTGCACGATCACCTCCTGACCCTCGCGACTCCAGTCCACCCGGTACTCGCCGGCGGCATTGGCGAAACGCTGGCTGGCCGGGATGGCGATGATCGGCGCATTGGCCGGGAACTGCAGGCGATAGGTTTCCTCGCGCAGGCTGGCATTGCAGTAGAACGGTGTCTCGTTGGCCGGCGCCGAGGCGGTGGCGTACAAGCCACGCACCGACTCGCCACCCGGCGGGTCCGGCACGGCCATGCCGCCGGCCACGCTGAAGTCGGCGTAGTCCTCGGCCTGGAACGCCATGCGATAGCCAAACGGCCGGGTCAGATCGACCGGCACGCCCTGGATCTGCAGCTGCCCTCGCCCATCGAAACCGGAGGCGGCCATGATCTGCTCTTCAGCGCGCGCACGGTTCTGCGCGTTGAGCTGGGAGAACTGGGCGCGCATGCCGATCTCGGCGTTCTCGCCCAGCTTCGGAATGGTCTCTCCACGCAGGTTGCCGTTGGCGTCGAAGGTGAAACGTACTTCCATCGAGGTGGCGTTACGCTCCGGCGTGTTGGCCGGGGTGCGTGCCAGCGTGGCGTCGCGGGTACGCATCACCGGCGCACCCAGATCACCTTCCGGCAGCTGACCGAAGCGCGCCCACGCGGTGGTCGAATCCAGGTACAGATCAAACTCGGGAATGTAGGTGATGGCGTGGTTGAAGCGGCCCAGCACCGGAATCTTCGGCAGCGTCGGGCCGCCGCCGGCGCCGATCAGCACCGGCGAGCTGGCGATGCCCTTGGCTGCCAGCAGCGCCTCCAGGATCGTCACATGGTCCTTGCAGTCACCATAGTGGTTGTCGAGGATGCTCTGCGCGCTGTTCGGCTCCAGCCCGCCATTGCCCAGGTACACCGCCACGTAGCGGATGTTCTGCGCAACCCAGCGATACAGCGCATCAGCCTGCTCGCGGCGGTCGCTGATACCCGCGGTGATCTCATCAGCCAACGCCTGCAGCGCCGGGGTCACCTCAGCCGCCGGGCCCGCCTTGAGCTGGTAGGCGCGACCCATCTGCGACCAGTCACGATAGGTACTGGCCATGATGTTCGGACCGAACTCCCAGCCCGCCGCCGACCAGTTCTGCGCCGACATCGCCTCGCGACGCTGGTAGCGCCAGCGCCACTGCGCCTGGCCATTCTTCACCGTCGGCCGATCGCTGCCCTGCACGCCGCGGCTGTCGATGAACATCGGCAGGTTGGCCGGCGCACTCAGGGTGACTTCGGCGTCCTCGTACTCGGTGAACACATTGAAGGTCTCCCACAGGCCGAAATAGCCCGGGAAGTGCGGCGTGGCCTGGGTGCGGCGCACCTGGTAGTACAGGCGGGTGCCCGGGGCCAGGTTCGGAAACACGATCACCCGCACCTTGCGGTCGGCATACATCGCCGCCGAGGCGCTGGAGTAGCTTTCCTGGGTGTAGATGCGGTCGGCCGGCACGTCACGGCGCTGGCCGTCGGCGGTGATGGTGTAGGCGCCAAGCACCTCCAGGGTTTCCATCTTCTCGCTGTAGCTCAGCCGCACCTGGCTGAACTGCTCGACCGAGGCCTTGGTCTTGAGCAGCACTTCGTAGGTTTCGGTCTGCACATTGCCGGCATCCGGCCGCACCTGGTAGTCGGCGCGGTAACGGACAATGCTGAAGTTATTGCTGGCTTCGGTATCGCCGCTGGTGGAAGGCGGCGCCGTGGCGGGCGCGGAGGTGGCGGTGTCTGCCAGTGCCGGGCCGGCAGCCAGGAAGGCTGCCAGCGCCAGTGCCAGCGCGCTTGGTACGGGGTGAAGCATGCGTCGGTTCCTTGGACGTCGTGGGGGATACGTCGGGTCCTACTTCGGCGGCGGCGGTGCCAGCACCGTGCGGTCGCCGTTGTGCTCGGGCGGGCTGACCACGCCGGCCGCTTCCATGGCCTCGATCAGTCGCGCTGCACGGTTGTAGCCGATCTTCAGCCGGCGCTGCACGCCGGAAATCGATGCACGGCGGGTCTCGGTGACCACCCGCAGCGCTTCGTCATACAACGGGTCGGACTCGTCGCCGGACGAACTGTTCTCGGGCAGGCCGGTGGCGCCGACGACCACGCCGTCGCCCATCGTCTGCACTTCGTCCAGCACGCCGTCGACATAGTCGGCAGGGCCCATCGCCTTGAGGTGCTCGACCACGCGATGCACTTCATCGTCGGACACGAACGCACCATGCACGCGCTCGGGCAGCGCGGTGCCCGGCGGCAGGTACAGCATGTCGCCGTGGCCCAGCAGTGTTTCCGCGCCGGACTGGTCGAGGATGGTGCGCGAGTCGATCTTGGAGCTGACCTGGAAGGCGATACGGGTCGGGATGTTGGCCTTGATCAGGCCGGTGATCACGTCCACCGACGGGCGCTGCGTGGCCAGGATCAGGTGGATGCCGGCCGCACGCGCCTTCTGCGCCAGGCGCGCGATCAGCTCTTCCACCTTCTTGCCGACGATCATCATCATGTCGGCGAATTCGTCGATGAAGATGACGATGAACGGCAGCGTTTCCAGCGGGCGCGGCGCCTCGCCCAGTTCCGGGTTCGGCTTGAACAGCGGGTCCATCAGCGGCTGTCCTGCGTCCTGGGCTTCCTTCACCTTCTTGTTGAAGCCGGCCAGATTGCGCACGCCCACTGCGCTCATCAGCTTGTACCGGCGCTCCATCTCGGCCACGCACCAGCGCAGGCCGTTCGCGGCCTCCTTCATGTCGGTGACCACAGGTGCCAGCAGGTGCGGGATGCCCTGGTAGACGCTCAGTTCGAGCATCTTCGGGTCGATCATCAGCATCCGCAGGTCTTTCGGCGAGGCCTTGAACAAGAGGCTCAGCACCATCGCGTTGACCGCCACCGACTTGCCCGAACCGGTGGTACCGGCCACCAGTAGATGGGGCATGCGTGCCAGGTCGGCCACGGTCGGGCGACCGGCGATGTCCTTGCCCAGCGCCAGGGTCAGCACACTGGCCGACTTGTCATATTCCTTCGAGCGCAGCAGCTCGGACAGGAAGATCATCTCGCGGGTGACGTTGGGGATTTCCAGGCCGATCACCGACTTGCCCGGAATGACGTCGACCACGCGCACCGACTTCACCGACAAGCCGCGCGCGATGTCCTTGTCCAGCGAACTGATCTGGCTGACCTTGATGCCCGGTGCCGGCTCGATCTCGAAGCGGGTGATGACCGGGCCGGGATTGGCGCCGACCACCTGCGCATCGATGCGGAAGTCCTTCAGCTTGAACTCGATCTGCCGCGACAGGGTCTCCAGCGTCTCTTCGTCGTAGCCCTTGGGCTGCGGCTTGGGATCATCCAGCAGCGCCAGCGGCGGCAGGTCCGAGCCATCACCGTTGACGCCGCGGAACATCGGAATCTGGGTGTCGCGCTTGGCCCGATCGCTCTTCTCGATCACCGGCTCCGGACGCGGCTCGATCTTCACCGGCTCGCGCTTGGCGCGCACCTCGGCGTCGGCCTTGCGCACTTCCTGGCGCTCCTCGCGCATCACCCGGGTCTGCTTCCACTCGGTGACTTCTTCCTTCTTGCGTTCCAGCAACGGCGCCAGCGACATTACGCCACGGCCGATCTTCTCCATCACCGTGAACCAGGACAGCCCGGTGGCCAGCGTGATCGAGGCCAGCAGCAGCACCAGCACGAACAGGTTGGCGCCCAGCGCGCCGAAGCCCACCGTGAGCGAATTGCCCACCAGCTTGCCGAGGATGCCGCCGGCGCTGGAGACGTCGCCACTGAACAGGCGCACGTGCAGGAAGCCGGTGCCGGCGATGAGGAAACCGACCAGGCCGACCAGGCGCAGCGCCGGGTCCAGGTCGTTCTCGCCCTTGCTCTCGCGCTTGAGCCCGAACATGGCGATCCACGCCAGCGCGCCGAGCACCACCGGCAGCAGGAAGGCGATGTAGCCGAACAGCTGCAGCAGCACGTCGGCGATCCAGGCCCCGGCGCGGCCACCCAGGTTGTGCACTGGCGCGACCACACTGCCGGTATGCGACCAGCCCGGATCAGTCGCTGAATACGTGAAAAGACTGGCCGCCAGGTACAGCAGGGCCGGCGCGATGGCGATCAGGCCCAGATCGCGCCAGAGACGCTGGCGGCGTGGATTGTCGGTCGTCGCCGCCGCGGCCGTGCGACGTGACGCCTTGCTGTCGTCGGACTTGGAGCGTTCGGGGACCTGCTTCGCCACCTTAGACCATACCTTTGGAATGCGCTGTTAGTGATTGATAATAAATGAGACGGCGTCAGTTTTCAGTTATGCGACGTCCGGCAGGCCAATCCGGGGGCCGAAACCACTGCTGGATGACGGCGTTCCGTTCATCGGCTTGAATCGCCCTGCCCCAGCCGCCACTCTATGACCAGCCAAGGATGCTGCGCAAACATCGCCAGCGCCTTGTCCCATCTACCTTTTCGCGAGTTTACATGAGCACCAGCCTGCCCTCCCGCCACCAGCGCCTCGTCATCCTCGGTTCCGGCCCGGCCGGTTGGACCGCCGCCGTCTACGCCGCCCGCGCCAACCTGAAGCCGGTCGTCATCACCGGCCTGCAGCAGGGCGGCCAGCTGATGACCACCACCGAGGTGGACAACTGGCCGGGTGACGCCCACGGCCTGATGGGCCCGGACCTGATGGCGCGCATGCAGGCCCATGCCGAACGCTTCGAGACCGAGGTCATTTTCGACCACATCCACACCGCCGACCTGTCGCAGCGCCCATTCAAGCTGATCGGCGACAGCCACGAGTACACCTGCGATGCGCTGATCATCGCCACCGGCGCCACCGCCAAGTACCTGGGCATCCCGACCGAAGACGAGTTCAAGGGCCGCGGTGTGTCCGCCTGCGCCACCTGTGACGGCTTCTTCTACCGCGACCAGGACGTGGTCGTGGTCGGCGGCGGCAACACCGCCGTGGAAGAGGCCCTGTACCTGTCCAACATCGCCCGCAAGGTCTACCTGGTCCACCGCCGCGACACCCTGAAGGCGGAAAAGATCATGCAGGACAAGCTGTTCAAGAAGGTGGCCGAAGGCAAGATCGAGACCGTCTGGCACCACCAGGTGGAGGAAGTGCTGGGCAACGACGCCGGCGTGACCGGTGTGCGCGTGAAGTCCACGCTGGACGGCAGCACCCGCGACATCGACGCCCACGGCTTCTTCGTGGCCATCGGCCACCACCCGAACACCACCCTGTTCGATGGCCAGCTGGCGATGAACAACGGCTACCTGGAAATCCGCTCGGGCCTGGGCGGCAATGCCACCCAGACCTCGGTGGAAGGCGTGTTCGCCGCCGGCGACGTGGCCGACCAGCACTACCGCCAGGCGATCACCTCGGCCGGCTTCGGCTGCATGGCCGCGCTGGATGCCGAGCGCTACCTGGACGCGCAGGGCAAGGCCAGCTGAGAGGCTGACCCGCTCCTGTAGGGCCGAGCCACGCCCGACTCCGGATGAAAGGCCGACGCCAGTGCGTCGGCCTTTCTGTTTCATCTGCCCTATCCTTCCCTCATGCCTTCCCCCCGCTTCCTCGACTCCCTGCAGTCCATCCCCGCCATCGACTGGGATGCCCTGCACGACGGGCAGAACCCCTTCGTCAGCCACGCCTTTCTCTCAGGCCTTGAACAGCACGGCTGCCTGCGCGAGGACTGGGGCTGGCAGCCCCGGCACTTCACGCTCTGGGAAGGCGACAGCTTGGTCGGCGCCATTCCGGGCTACCTGAAGACCAATTCGCACGGCGAGTTCGTGTTCGACCATGCGTGGGCCAACGCGTATGCCCGTCATGGCCGCGACTACTATCCGAAGTGGCTGGGCGCGGTGCCGTACTCACCGGTCACCGGCCCGCGGTTGCTGGCCCGTCACGATTCAGATCGCGCCACCTTGCTGTCGGCATTGCGCGAGGCGCTGCCGGCACTGGACGTGTCCTCGGCCCATATCAACTTCCACACCGCAGTGGACGAGGCGCTGTTCGGCGATGACTGGCTGCTGCGCGAAGACGTGCAGTTCCAGTGGCAGAACCCGGGTGACTGGGCGACATTCGACCAGTTCCTCGGTGCGATGAACCACAAGCATCGCAAGAACATCCGCCAGGAACGGGCCAAGGTCACCCGCCAGGGCATCACCTTCCGCGTGGTGCACGGCGATGAAGCCAGCCGTGCCGACCTGCAGGCGATGTATCGCTTCTACCTGCAGACGTTCCTCGAGTACGGCAACGCCCCGGCGCTCACCGAGGCCTTCCTGCGCCATCTGGCCATTTCATTGGGCCGCGGGCTGGTGCTGTTCCTGGCCGAACAGGACGGCGAGCCGATTGCCGGCGCGCTGTGCCTTCGCGGTGGCGACACCCTGTACGGCCGCTACTGGGGCGGCGCCACCCTGCCCGGCCTGCACTTCGAGGCCTGCTACTACCAGGGTATCGAGTACTGCCTGCGCGAAGGGCTGACCCGATTCGAACCGGGTGCACAGGGCGAGCACAAGCTGGCGCGGGGCTTCCTGCCGACGCTGGTGCGCAGCCGGCACTGGGTGGCCGATGCGGATTTCGCAGAAGCACTGCAGGATTGGTGCCGGCGGGAACGGCGCGATGTGCGGCGCTACCAGCAGGAGCTGCAGGGGCATGGGCCGTTCCGCGTAGAGCCGTAGTGCCGAGCTGGCTCGACTGGCGCGGCGCCGAGAAGCGTGCCAACCAAGGTTGGCACCTACCAGGGCAGTGGGGCGCGCCAACCAACGTTGGCACCTATCAGGACAATGGCGAGGGCGCTGTGCTCAGGTGCACTGCCAGAAGTGCCCGCTCACCCGGCACTTCGCACACCAGAACGTGTAGAGCATGCCGCCACTACCCCAGAGCAGCGCGCCTCCACTGGTGGTCGGCAGTGTCGAATCCAGCTGCATCACGAAGGGCATCTCCTCGCCGCAATCGATGCATGCCGGGTACCAGGCACTCTGCACCCAGCTGGGCGCGCCGCCCACGCGCGACAGGTTCTGCCGATGGTTGGACTGGCCCCAGTCCTGCTGCTGCCACCGCCTGGTATCCATGGCGACCAGGCCGATCTCGGCACGCACCAGGTCACCGCTGTCGGTCGGCGTGGCCGGCACCTCCAGACGCTGGCTGGGGTGGCAGCTGGGCAGGCCGACGGCATCGTGGCGATAGAAGCGCACGGGCGGGTCTTCCCAGCCGCAGCAGTCCAGGCACAGGCCCAGCGTGATCTCACCCGCCGCGCCCGGCTGCAGCGCGGCAGCGTCGGTTCGCATCAGGCGCTGCAGCGGTGCATGGCAGCTGCCACACAACGCTTCCAGCGGTCCTCCCATCTGCCCCGCATGGTGCACCTGCCCACCATTCCAGGTCGGGTGCAGGCGCCAGATACGCTTGCGCCAGCTCGGTTCGTCCGCCTGCTGCGCGCGATGCTGCTCGCGGCCAAAGCGGATGTGCAGCGGCCGCTCCCCATGCAGGCGGCGCGGCAGCGGCCCATCAGCCACGCCGGCCCAATGCGCCCAGACCTCAGCATCCAGCGCGCCCCAGTCAGCGAGGTAGCCGCGGGCAACGGCATAGCTCTCGGGCTGCGCCGCGAGCAGCAGCGCCCTGGCCCGCGCCATTTCGCGATCGTCATCGGCTTCGGCCAGAATCTGCGCCCACTGCCCGGCAGTGGCAGACGGCAGGCCCCGCCACACCTGCGAAGCCAGCTGCAGCTCATTCTCACTGACAATCGCCAGCAAGGCCTCCCAGTCGTCCTGCAGCACCTGCGGCGCCTGGTAGCTGGCGAATTCGATCACGCTGGCCAGCAGCTCACCGCGCTCTCCATCACGATAGCGACGCCAGGCCTCGGCACAGACCGGCGCAACCGCTTCGTCGGGCAGCAGATCCAGCGTCATGTCGAGAAAGGCCGAGCTGGGTGAACGCCGGGCAAGGGCCAGCCGCATCAGCGCACCGAGCTGACCCGGCTGCTCAGTCGCCAACGCCAGCAGCATGCTCTGGCTGTCGTTGCACGTGCGCGGGTTGTCGTGCACATCGAGGATGGCGGTGATCGCGTCACTCATGCGTGGGCTCCTTGCCGTTGGACACTGATGTTGCCAGACATCAGCGGTCACCACGGCGAATACAATGAGGGCATGACCCGCCAGCTGCCCTGGCGCCTGGCTGATGCGCCCGACGCCCCCTTTCCTCCAGCCGAGACCGCGCTGCGCCAGCCCGATGGCCTGCTCGCCGTCGGCGGTGACCTGCACCCGGTGCGCCTGCTCAATGCCTACGCTGGCGGCATCTTTCCGTGGTTCAGCGAGGGCGAGCCGATCCTGTGGTGGTCGCCGGACCCGCGCATGGTGTTCCGCACCGAGGGCGTGCATCTGTCCAGCCGGTTCCGCCGCCAGCTGCGCAGCAGTACGTGGGAGGTCACCGCCGACACCGCCTTCAGCCGCGTGATGCGCGCCTGTGCGGCAGCACCGCGGCCCGGCCAGGACGGCACCTGGATCAGCCCGGCGATGGTCGAGGCCTACGGCCAGCTGCACGACCTGGGCTTCGCCCATTCGTTTGAAGTCTGGGACCAGCAGACCCTCGTCGGTGGCATCTACGGGGTGGCAATCGGGTCGATGTTCTTCGGCGAAAGCATGTTCAGTGGTGCCAGCGGCGGCTCCAAGATCGCCCTGGCCGCCCTGGCATCCACCCTGCATGGTTGGGGCTGGGAACTGATCGATGCCCAGGTGGAGAATCCGCACCTGCTGCGGATGGGCGCCGAGCACCTGCCGCGCGCGGAATTCCTGCAGCACGTGCGCCGGGCCGTGCGCGGTGACGGCCGGGAAGGCCCGTGGACCCAAGCGGTTGGACGCCTGCCAGCACGGCGTTTGGCCGGGGGTTAACACAAACTTTGCAAGCTGGCGCCGTCACGCGTAAAATACCGCGCCTTAGGCCCAGCGTGGCCGTTTTCTGAACCGCACAGGACTACATGTCGAAAGACGATTCCATCGAGTTCGAGGGCACCGTCAGCGAGACGCTGCCGAACACCACTTTCCGCGTTCGCCTGGAAAATGGGCACGAAATCATCGCCCATATCTCCGGCCGCATGCGCAAGAACTACATCCGCATCCTCACCGGTGACCGGGTCAAGGTTGAAATGACCCCGTATGACCTGACCAAGGGTCGTATCACCTACCGCATGAAGTAAGCGGTCGGCGCCTGGCGCCACTCGACAAGGCCAGCCCTGGTTGCTGGCCTTTTGTCATGCCCGGAATCCGGCCCTGCCGGAGGTCACCGTGACCGAGCTCACCGTGGCGTCGGTCAGCCCCGCTTGCGGCAGATTCGCGCCTGCAGCCGCCGCGGCATCGTGGGATCCGATCCAGTCCGGATCGCCACCCCCTCCCGATCATGAACGCCCTGCTCCCGCACGTCCTGCTGCCGGCAGTTCTGCTGGTCAGCCTCCCCCTGGCGGCATTCGCCGCTGAACCCAGCAAGCCCTCCAACGCGTCCGAGTGCATTGCCCTCGGCGCCAATCGCGATATCCGCCCCTCCAGCACGGAACGCGAGGTGCTGCTGCGCGACGGTGACAACCACTATCGGGTGCACCTGCAGAAGCGCTGCCTGGGCGCTGCCGCCTCGGCCAGCTATGTCTTCTTCACGCCCAGTACCCCTGAACGGATCTGCGGCGATGCCCGCAGCACACTGAAAACCGACAGCAACCACTGCACCGTGACCCGGATCGAACCGATCGATGCGGCGACCTTCAGGCGGCTGGCGCAGCAGGGGCGTTGAGTTGCAGTGCATGCGACAAGGGCGGCCGAAGCCGCCCTTGTCATTTCCAGTCTTTCACGCCAAGCCTGCGGCGTCAGCTCATTCCACCGTGACCGGCAGCAGCCGCTCCGGCTCGGCCTGGGTCTCGACCACCAGCTCGTCGTCGCGCACGTCGATGCTGACCTTGCCGCCGTTGACCAGCTTGCCGAACAGCAGTTCGTCGGCCAGCGGACGCTTGATCTTGTCCTGGATCACGCGGGCCATCGGACGGGCACCCATCAGCGGGTCGAAACCATGGTGGGCCAGCCAGTCGCGCGCGGTCGGGGTGGCCGACAGGCTGACGTGCTTGTCCTGCAGCAGCATCTCCAGCTCGATCAGGAACTTGTCGACCACGCGCAGGATGTGCTCGAAGCCCAGCGCCTGGAACTGCACCACCGCGTCAAGACGGTTGCGGAATTCCGGGGTGAAGCTGCGGCGGATGGTCTCCATCGCGTCGGTGGCATGGTCCTGCTTGGTGAAGCCGATCGACCGCCGCGAGGCCTGCGCGGCGCCGGCATTGGTGGTCATCACCAGCACCACGTTCTTGAAGTTCGCTTCGCGACCGTTGGTATCGGTCAGCACACCGCGGTCCATCACCTGCAACAGGATGTTGAAGATGTCCGGATGCGCCTTCTCGATCTCATCCAGCAGCAGCACGCAATGCGGCGTCTTGACGATCTTCTCGGTCAGCAGGCCGCCCTGGTCGAAACCGACGTAGCCCGGAGGCGCGCCGATCAGGCGGCTGATCGAATGCGGCTCCATGTACTCGGACATGTCGAAGCGGACCAGCTCGATGCCCAGCTGCAACGCCAGCTGCTTGGTCACTTCGGTCTTGCCGACACCGGTCGGGCCGGCGAACAGGAAATTGCCGATCGGCTTTTCCGGGTTGCCCAGGCCCGAACGGGCCAGCTTGATCGCCGAGGACAGCGTCTCGATGGCCGGGTCCTGGCCGAAGATCACCATCTTCAAGTTGCGCTCCAGGTGCTGCAGCACATCCTTGTCGGTGGCACTGACCTGCTTGGCCGGGATCCGCGCCATCTTGGCCACGATCGCTTCGACCTCCTCGACGTCGATCAGCTCCTTGCGCTGCTCCTCGGGCAACAGGCGCTGGCGGGCACCGGCCTCGTCGATCACGTCGATGGCCTTGTCCGGCAGCAGGCGGTCGCCGATGTGCTTCACCGACAGGTCCACTGCGGCCTGCAGGGCCTCGTCGGAGTAGGTCACACCGTGATGCAGCTCGTACTTGGACTTCAGGCCCTGCAGGATCTCGTAGGTCTCGCCCACCGTCGGCTCGACGATGTCGATCTTCTGGAAGCGGCGCGCCAGCGCCCGGTCCTTCTCGAAGATGCCGCGGTATTCCTGGAACGTGGTCGAGCCGATGCAGCGCAGCTCGCCCGACGCCAGCGCCGGCTTGATCAGGTTGGACGCATCCATGGTGCCGCCCGACGCCGAACCGGCACCGATGATGGTGTGGATCTCGTCGATGAACAGCACCGCGTTGGGCACCTTCTTCAGTGCCGTCAGCACGCTCTTCAGGCGCTTCTCGAAGTCGCCACGGTACTTGGTACCAGCCACCAGTGCGCCCAGGTCGAGCGAGTAGATCACCGCGTCGGCCAGCACGTCGGGCACCGAGCCTTCGATGATGCGGCGGGCCAGGCCCTCGGCGATGGCCGTCTTGCCTACGCCCGCCTCACCGACGTACAGCGGGTTGTTCTTGCGGCGGCGGCACAGGACCTGGATGGTGCGCTCGATCTCGTCGGCACGGCCGACCAGCGGGTCGATGCGACCTGCCCGCGCCTGGTCGTTGAGGTTGCTGGCGAATTCGGTCAGGGCATCCCCCTTGGGCTCGCCCTCCCCGCCTTCCATGCGGCTCTCGCCCTCCGGGGACGAAGACGACTGCTCGCCTTCATCGCCCAGCTTGGCGATGCCATGGGACAGGTAATTGACCACATCCAGCCGGGTCACATCCTGCTGGTTGAGGTAATAGACGGCGTGGGAGTCCTTTTCGCCGAAGATGGCGACCAGCACATTGGCGCCGGTGACCTCCTTCTTGCCCGAGGACTGCACGTGGTACACGGCCCGCTGCAGCACACGCTGGAAGCCCAGGGTCGGCTGGGTGTCGCGGCCATCGTCTTCCGCCAGGCGGGACACGGAGGCCTCGATGGCCTGCTCCAGCTCCTGGCGCAGGCGGTCGGCATCGGCACCACAGGCCTTCAGTACGGCCTGGGCTGACGGGTTGTCGAGCAGTGCCAGCAGCAGGTGTTCGACCGTCATGAACTCATGCCGGGCCTCACGGGCGCGCTTGTAGCACTGGCCGATGGTGTGTTCGAGGTCTTTGCTGAACATGGATTACTCCGGCGGCAGATGGGGACAATATGCGGCCTGACTACGCGATTTCCATCACCCTAGCGGATTGCTGCGTTCAGATGGCGTTAGCAGTACAGATCGCTTGATCTTCATTCACTCCAGGACAGCCCACACAGCATGAGCGAACCCTACCTGAGCCGCTGGCGATTGCGGCGTGATGGCCCGGCCCTCCGTACGCCTCACGCCCGGCTCTGGCCGGTGCTGACCGCTGCGGGCGAGCCAGCGATGCTGAAGATCAGCAGCGAGACCGAGGAGCAGAACAGTCATCGCCTGCTACGCTGGTGGAACGGCGATGGCGCCGCCCGCCTGCTGGCCCACGAGGGGCCTGCGATCCTGATCGAGCGTGCCCGCGGTGACTCGCTGCGGCAACGCTCGATCGAGGGCGACGATGACGCCTGCACCGCGATCCTGTGCCAGGTCCTGCAGCGGCTGCACCGGCCACGGAGCGCGCCGCCAGCGGAACTGGTCTGCCTGCGTACATGGTTCGCCGACCTGCTGCAGCCAAGGGCTGTGCTGCCGCCACTGCTGGAACAGTGCAGATCACTGGCGGAGGGGCTGCTGCATGACGAACAGGAGATCCGCCCGCTGCACGGCGACCTGCATCATGACAATGTGCTGGATTTCGGCCCGCGCGGCTGGTTGGCGATCGACCCGAAGCGACTGCTGGGGGACCGTGCGTTCGATTACACGACGATGTTCAGCAACCCGGACCTCTGTGGTCCGGGCATCCACGTTGCGACGCGGCCCGAGCGGTTTGCGATCCGCCTTGAGCAGGTCTGTGCGCTGGCCGAACTGGAACGCACACGCCTGCTGCGCTGGATCGCGGCCAGCACTGCGCTGTCGGCAGTGTGGTTCAGGGATGACGGCGACCCGGCCGATATCGACGAGACAGTCGCCCGGATGGCCCTGGAGGCGCTGGCGGAGAGGTGAGACCCGCGCTTGGCAGGTGCGCACCTTGGCGGGCACGCCCCATCCACGGTCGATACGGGCTTCTGCCTTGGTAGGTGCCCACCTTGGTGGGCACACCCATCCGGGATTGATGTGCCCGGACGAGAATCGGCAGCTGGTCAGGCCTTTTCCATCGTGCACAGCAGCGGGTGCTGGTTCATCCGCGAATACTCGTTGACCTGGGCAACCTTGGTCTCGGCCACTTCGCGGGTGAACACCCCGCACACGCCGCGGCCGCGGGTATGGACGTGCAGCATCACCTGTGTGGCCTTGTCCAGGTCCATGCTGAAGAACTGCTGCAGTACGTCCACCACGAAATCCATCGGGGTGTAGTCGTCATTGAGCAGCATCACCTGGTAGAACGGCGGCGGCGCCACTTCCGGGCGCGCGGGTTCCACGGCAACGCCGTGCTCGTGATGGGAATCGGGGGAAGACTCGCGGGGCATCTGCTCATTATAGAGGCTCGAGCGGGCCTGCGTCGGCCCGCCGCAGATTGGACGGCACGCACGGCCGCCGTCACAATTGCATCCTCTCTCAACACTGTTTCACAGGATCTTCATGAAAAGGACCCTTCTCTCCGCCCTGCTGATCGCCCTGGCCGCCGCCGGCTCCGCCGCCGCCGAGACCCAGGCCGACAAGGCCGTGGCCCGCCACCTGGACAAGCTGGGCTACACCTACGAGGTCGACGAGGACGGCGACTACCGCATGGTGTTCGACGTCGAAGGTGACCGCACCCAGATGGTCTACGTGCGCTCGTCGGTGGAAGATTTCGGCACCCACAACATCCGCGAGATCTGGTCGCCGGCCTACAACGCCAAGACCAAGCAGTTCCCGGTGGCCGTGGCCAACCGCCTGCTGGAAGATTCGCAGGACGCCAAGATGGGCGGCTGGGTGAAGCAGGACACCACCGCCATGTTCGTGGTCAAGATCGACGCCGATGCCACGGCCGACCAGCTCAGCGACGCCATCGATGCGGCCATCCGCACCGCCGACGCCATGGAGCTGGAACTGACCAAGAAGGACGAGTTCTGAGTTGAACGCTACGCCGGACCCGCGCTGGGCACCGCACGCCACCGTCGCCACCGTGGTGGTCGACGGCGGCCGCGTGTTGCTGGTTGAAGAGACCATCGACCGCCGCCAGGTGCTGAACCAGCCGGCCGGCCACCTCGAGCCGGGCGAAAGCCTGGCCGAGGCAGCCCTGCGCGAGACCCGCGAGGAAACCGGCTGGACGGTGCAGCTGACCCATTTCATCGGCTGCTACCAGTGGACGGCCGGCGACGGCACCGCCTTTCTGCGCTTCTGCTACGCAGCGCGCCCGGTCTCGCACGACCCGGCGCAGCCACTGGACACCGGCATCGACCGCGCACTCTGGCTGACCCCGGCCGAACTGCAGGCCGCCGGCGAGCGCCAGCGCAGCCCGCTGGTCTGGCAGGTGGTGGCTGATTACCTGGGTGGCCAGCGCCATCCACTTTCCCTGGTCCGGGAGGTCGCATGAGCACTCCGCGCGTGATGGTGGGCGTCTCCGGTGGCGTCGACTCCTCGGTCGCCGCCTGGCGCCTGGTACAGCAGGGCGAGGCCGTAGCCGGTCTTTTCATGCAGAACTGGGCCGACGACGGCAGCGGTGACTGCCGCGCCGAGGACGACCGCCGCGATGCGGTGGCTGTCTGCGGCCTGCTCGGCATCCCGTTCCACTTCCGCGATTTCTCCAGCGAGTACTGGCAGGGTGTGTTCGAGCACTTCCTGGCCGAGTACGCCGCCGGGCGCACCCCGAATCCGGACGTGCTGTGCAACCGCGAAGTGAAGTTCAAGCACTTCCTGGATGCCGCCCGCGAGCTGGGCGCCGAGCGCATCGCCACCGGCCACTATGCACGGGTGACCCAGCGCGGCCGCCAGTGGCTGCTGCTGCGCGGCGCCGACCGTTCCAAGGACCAGAGCTACTTCCTGCACCAGCTGGGCCAGGAGCAGCTGGCGGCCACCCTGTTCCCGATCGGCGACCTGGAAAAGACCGACCTGCGCCGGATCGCGCGTGACGTCAGCCTGCCGACCCACGCCAAGAAGGACTCCACCGGCATCTGCTTCATCGGCGAGCGTGACTTCCGCGAGTTCCTCGGCCGCTACCTGCCGGCCAGGCCCGGCCAGATCCTCGACCCGGCCGACGGCAGCGTGATCGCCGAACATCCGGGCGTGTTCTATTTCACCCTGGGCCAACGCGAGGGCCTGAACATCGGCGGCGTGCGTGGACGCCCGGCCGCGCCGTGGTACGTGGTCGGCAAGGATGTGGCCAGCAACGTGCTGTACGTGGACCAGGACCGCGACAGCAAGTGGATGCTGTCCGAGCGGCTGCGTTCGGAAACCGCGCACTGGATCGCCGGTTCGCCGCCGGCACGGCGCTTCGAATGCACCGCCCAGACCCGCTACCGCCAGCCCGATGAGCCGTGTACGGTCCAGGTGCTGGACGATGGCAGCGTGCTGGTCACCTTCGCGCGCCCGCAGCGCGCCGTTACCCCCGGTCAATCGCTGGTGCTGTATGACGGTGACGTGTGCCTGGGTGGCGCGGTGATCGCCGCCACCGATGCGCCGCTGGAACAGCGCCTGCGCACCACCCCTTCCCCTTTTGAGGTAATCGCTGCATGAGTTTCACTGTCGACGACCGCGTCCTGGCCCTGGCCGGCATTGCCCAGGCCCTGCAGCAGGTACGCCGCATCGCCGATACCGGCCATTCCGACGCCGCCGCCGTGCGCACCGCCGTGGACAGCGTGTTCCGTGTCGATGCGTCCTCGCCGCAGGAGGTGTTCGGTGACCGCCATGCACTGAAGTCCGGCCTGCGCCTGCTGCACAACTACTTCCGCAGCCAGGGCCAGGACCCGATCCTGCCCAAGCTGGCCCTGTCGGTGCTGCAGCTGGAGCGCCGCTTCGTTCAGGATGGCGCCACCGTGAACAAGGTCGCCTCGGGCATCGAGCGCGCCCAGCGCCAGGCCACCGAACTGGGCGACAGCGGCCACCCGGACGTGCTGGCCAACCTGGGAGGCCTTTACGCCGACACCATCAGCCACCTCAAGCCGCGGGTAATGGTGCAGGGCAACCCGCACTACCTGGGCCAGGCTGGCGTGGTGGCCGAGATCCGCGCCCTGCTGCTGGCCGCGGTGCGCGCTGCGGTGCTGTGGCGGCAGCTGGGCGGCAGCTACTGGGACTTCCTGTTCAGCCGCAAGGCGATGATCGAGGCCGTGGACCGGCAGCTGGCCTGAGGGTGTGGGGTCGGATCCCTTTCCGGCACGGAAAGGGCTCGGACCCCGAAGCCGCCAAGGCGCCGGAAAACCGGCGCATTCAGAATGCACTTCGAGGCACATCGACGTTAAAGAGAAAGGGGGTACGGCCGATACATCCTCCGTGCACCTCCCGAGAACGTCCATGTACTCACGCATTTTCATCCGTCTGGCCGCCCCCCTGGCTCTGACCCTGCTGCTCCCCTTCGCCATCGGTTTCGAATGGCCGGCCGCCCTGCGCTGGGCGATCCTGACCACGATGACGCTGAGCTGGCTCGGCTTTGCGTGGTGGACCACCCGCGCCCAGGCACACCGTTCCCCGGAACACGCCCGTGTCCTGCGTGAGCAGGACCAGCTGCTGACCGAACTGCGCAATTTCGTCGGCAACGAGATCGAAGGTTCGCGCGGCGAAGTGGAACGCGCCCGTGACCTGATCCGCCAGGCCGTCTCCAGCCTCGGTGGCAGCTTCGATGCGATGAACCGCAAGTCGCGCCAGCAGAGCCAGGCCCTGTCGCGCATCGTCGACCGCGCCGGTGACGAAGGCAATGCCGGCCTCGACGTTGCCCGTTTCGCCCAGCACGCCAGCCACCGTATGGAACAGCTGGTCGAAGCGCTGGAACAGGTGAGCGGCCAGAGCAGCACCACCGTGCAGCACATCGACCAGATGGCGCAGCACCTGGATGGCATCTTCGCGCTGCTGGAAGACGTCAAGTCGATCGCCGACCAGACCAACCTGCTGGCCCTGAACGCTGCCATTGAAGCGGCACGTGCCGGTGAAGCCGGTCGTGGCTTCGCGGTGGTCGCCGACGAAGTGCGCAACCTGTCCGAGCGCTCGACCACGTTCAACGAGCAGATCCGCAAGCTGGCACACAGCTCCAAGGACGCCATCGCCAAGGTGCGCGAGACGGTCTCGCACATGGCCTCGCGTGACATGGACCGCTCCCGCGAAGCGCGCCAGGAAGCGGCGGCGATGCTCGACAACGTCGCGCAGATCAACGCCTCGCTGGGTGACGGCATGCGCGAAGTGTCCGAGTGCGCCCGTTCGATCGATGGCAGCGTAGCCGAAGCCGTGCGCGCCCTGCAGTTCGAAGACATCGCCACCCAGGCGCTGGGCGGCGTGCACACCCACCTGGACCGCCTGACCGCGATCAACCGCGAAGCGGTGGCCCTGCAGGAACTGCTGCACCGCAATGGCGGCGTATTCGACGAAGAGATCGCCACCGCCCTGCAGCGCACCGGCAGCCGCCTGCGCGAACTGCGCAGCGAGTGGGAACGCCCGCCGCACAAGCCGGTTGCCCAGCAGAGCATGGGCGCCGGCACCGTCGAGCTGTTCTGACCCTGATGTCCGCTGCCCTCGTCGGCAGCCCGCAAGGCCCCGGTTCGTCCGGGGCCTTTGCCTGTGACCCGCCGTTGGATGCATCCTGTACCCGCACCATGACCCTGATCCGCGCCCTGCCCTCCCTCACCGATACCGAGCGCCCGCGCAACGCGAGCGTGCGTGAGCAGCTGCAGCAGCTGGAAGAGGTCGCCCGCGAAGAGATCCGCGAACTGCAGCAGCTGGCGGACGCGCGCCCCGCCCCGTCGCGGGCGGACGAGGCACTGCTGGGACTGGCCTGGGACCTGGGGTTGGACGGGGAAGCGCTGAAGTAGATCCACGCCATGGGTGGACGGCTTTCATCCGCCGGTGTGACGCCTGGCCCTCGCCGCAACATCCACGCATGGCGTGGATCTACCGGGGTGGCGAAATCGTTGTGGCATGATCCACCGATCCCGTTCATGGAAGACCGATGGCCATCACCCTGATCGCACTCCTGCTGATCGAGACCGTCCTTCTGATGGCCTGGGTGGCCGGTTATTTCAGTTGGGGCATCACCCTGTTCAACGAACGCATCGCGGCGTCACCGGCCATGCAGGCCCGGCTCTCGCTGGGCAGCCTGGAACGTGACCTGCCGCAGGACAAGTGGCTGCAACTGGCCTTCCATGCGCTGCCCGATGGCAGCATGGCGTTCCGCGAGAGCTTCGCGCCGAGCTTCGGCCTGCGCTACTTCCCGGTGATGCGCGGTCGCATCGTACTCAACGCGCGACGGCACGAGGTGCGGGTGATCGGACTGTGCAGCTGGTTCGTGGCCATCCTGTCGCTGTTGCTGTTGCCGCTGGTGGCGATGCGCCCGATGGTGGCGCCGATGCTGCTGGTGCTTCCGCTGTTCCTGGCCAGCTATCTGGTCCAGAAGCGGCGCTATGCGGCCATCGTCGAAGCGCTGCGCATGCAGTTGAAGGCGGAGTTCCCAAGGTAGATCCACCCCATGCGTGGATGATCGACAGGCACAGGCATCCGTGCCGACCAACGGTCGGCACCCACCAAAGCGGGTTGCGGTAGATCCACGCCATGCGTGGATAGGCACAACAGCCAGGGTCAGTTCCAACCAGTGCAGCTGATCACCGCATCAGCATCACTTCCCCACTGGCATCGGTGCGCAGCGAAACCGGCTGTGGCTGGCGCAGCCACTGCGCCAGGTCACGCGGGCTGAGCGGGCGCGAGTACAGGTAGCCCTGGATCTCGTCGCAGCCCTGGCGGCGCAGCATGTCCTCTTCCTGGTGCGTTTCCACGCCCTCGGCCACCACCTTCATGCCCAGCGCATGCCCCAGGTGCACGATGGCCTGGGTCACTTCGGCCGTACCCGAATCGTGCAGCATGCCCTGCACGAAACTGCGGTCGATCTTCAGGCGCCCCACCGGGAAGCGGTTGAGGTAGTTGAGATTGGAGAAGCCGGTACCGAAGTCATCCACCGCCAGCGGCACGCCGTGCCGTTCCAGCACGTCGAAGCAATGGCGCAGGATGTCGGTGTCACGGATCAACGCCGACTCGGTCAGTTCCAGCTCCAGCCGCTGCGGTGGCCAGCCATGGGCGTGGCAGATTTCGATCACGCGCTCGGCAAAGCCGCGGTCTCGCAGCTGTACCGCAGAAACATTCACCGCAATGCGGTCGAAACGCAGTCCGGCACGGTCCCAGGCGGTTGCCTGGCGGCAGGCCTCATTCAGCACCCAGTCGCCGATCCGCACGATCTCGCCGCATTTTTCGGCAATGGGGATGAACTCGGCCGGGCTGCAGTAGCCGATCCCGGGGCGGTGCCAGCGCAACAGTGCCTCGATCGCCGGCGGCTCGCCGTGGTGGGCGTGCAGCAGCGGCTGGTAGGCCAGGCTGAACTCTTCGCGTTCGATGGCGCCGTGCAGGGCGTGCTCCAGCTCCAGCTTGCGCTGGATGCGGGCCAATGCGTCCTGGCTGTAGTACTGGTAGGTGTTGCGCCCCGCTTCCTTGGCCGCGTACATCGCGGCATCGGCGGCACGCAGCAATGAATCGAAATCGGTCTGTGCATCGCCCAGCATCGCGATGCCGACGCTGGCGCCGACCTTCAACGTGGTCTCGCCACGCCGCAGCGGTTCGGCCAGCGAAGCGATCAGCTTGCGCGCGACGTGGCCGGCGTCTTCCGGCTCGGCCAGGTCGCGCAGTACCACGATGAATTCATCACCACTGAAGCGGCCAAACAGATCGTTGTTGCGCAGGTTCTGGTGCAGGCGCGTCGCGGCGGCCTTCAGCAGTGCATCACCGGTGGCGTGGCCGAAGCTGTCGTTGATGGTCTTGAAGCCATCCAGGTCGATGAACAGCATCGCCAGCGATGTGCCACGGTCACGTGCTTCCTCGATGGCCTCTGCCGTCTGCTCGCCGAGCAGCACGCGATTGGGCAGGCCGGTCAGCAGATCGTAGTGGGCCAGCAGTTCGATGCGCTCGTTGGCCTCGCGCTCGCGGGTGATGTCACGGAACAGCACCACGAAGCGCGGCGGCAGGCCGTCACGGCGGTCCAGCTCGATCAGCACCTGCACCCAGACGCGCAGGCCGGACTGGCGGTAGAAGCACAGGTCCAGCTGCTCGGGCAGCCCGCCGTTGGCGATGCGCGCCAACGCCGCTTCGAAGGCGTTGCGTGAGTCCTCGGTGTACAACGCCAGCGCCTGGTCGAGGGTGATCGGTTCCTTGCGCAGGCCGTGAATGCGATAGCATTCCTCGGTCCACTGCATGTGCCGGGTCTTCACCTCGATCTCGCAGCCGCCGATGCGGCCCAGCGCGGAGACGCGGTTGAGCAACTCGGTGCGCCAGCGGATCAACGCGTCGGTCTGGTGCTGCTCGGTGATGTTCTGCACCTGTCCAAGCAGTCGCTTGGGCTGTCCGTCCATGTCCAGCAACGGCTGCATCCACAGCCGCAGATGCTGCGACGGCTCGTTGCCCCGGGTCAGTTCCAGTTCGAGATTGGCGGCACGGCCATCGCGCCACAACCGCCGCCACGCCGCACGCAATGCGCCACGTGAACGTGGGTGCAGCTGCTTCAGCCAGCGCCGCTGGCCGGGCACGGCGCCCTGCTCCAGCGCAAGCATCGAACGCAGCTCCGGCGACCACCAGAAATGACCACTGTTGGGGTCGAACGACCAGCTGCCCATGCTGGCGATGCGCTGGGCCTCACTCAGGTGCAGCTGCTGTTCCTGCAGCAGCCCTTCCAGCTGCTTCTGCTGTTCGATATCGGTATGGGTACCGACCATGCGCAGCGGCTGGCCATCGGCGGTGCGCGCGACCACGCGGCCCCGGTCCAGTACCCAGCGCCACTGGCCATCGGCCTGGCGGAAACGGAACTGCGCGCTGTACTGCTCGCTCAAGCCACGCAGATGCTCTTCCAGTGCGGCCCGCACCTGGGCGATGTCCTCGCCGTGCACGCGGGCCAGCATCTCGGTGGCGGTTTCATCGCCCACTGCCGGGGTGCGCACCACACGGTCACTGGGAATGTCCCAGTCCCACAGGCTGTGGCCGGCACTGTCCAGCGCCAGCTCCCAGCGCCCACCGCCGCCGAGCGGCACCGGTTCGGGAATGCTCAACGTGAAGGCCAGCAGGTTGCCGGCGCCATCGTGCACGGCGCGCAGGTGGCCATCGTAGTGCCCGTGCGGGCCACCCGGCAGCGTGCAGGCCACGATGCCGCCATCGGCAGCCATCAGGCGCAGATCTTCCAGCATCGGCGCATACGCAGCCACGGTGGCCGGCAGGCCATGCTCGCGCGCAGCCGGATTGGCCGCCAGCGGGCGACCCGTGCGGTCGACGATGACCAGCGCCGACGCAAGCGGGTGCTGCAGCAGGCTGGCGATGATCCCTTGGTCCACGCGATCTTGCTCCGGATGACACGCCCGTCAGCGGGGCACGCAGTGGTTAACGGCGCCTGCGGCGGATAATTGAGTGGTCTGGGCGCACCTGCGCGGTAAGATGGCCGGCGCCCCTTTCAACCAGCCCGTCCATGCCTGCAGAACCGACCGGCACCGCCCTTGTACCCGATCCGCGGATGGCGCAGGCGCTGAGCCGCGACCGGCGACGGGTGGTCCTGAGCTACCTGGTGATGGCATTGGCCTGGATGATCGCTTCCGACAGTGCCGTGCAGGCGCTGGTGCCGGATCCGCAGCAGGCGGCGATGTGGCAGAGCGTGAAGGGCTCGTTCTTCGCACTGGCCAGTGCCGGCCTGCTGTATCTGCTGTTGCGGCCGCTGGCCGAGCATGTGCTGCACACCCATGCGCGCCAGCAGGCCTCGGAGCTGCGCCTGCGGCAGATGTTCGAGGGCAACCCCGGCCCGATCCTGGTCTACGACCTGGACACGCTGGCGATCCTCGATGCGAATCCGGCTGCCTGTATCGCCTTCGGCTGGGAGCGTGACGAACTGCTGGAGCAGACCATCGACGCGTTGTGGCCGCCAGGCCAGGACCAGGCGCTGCAGACCAAGCTGGAGGCGATCCGCGAGGCGCCGGAGGAACTGTGCATCCTGCGTGCCCAGCTGCAGCTGCGTGACGGCTCGCTGCGGCAGATGGAACTGCGCTCCAACGCCATCAGCTATGACGGCCACAACGCCCGCTTGTTGATTGCCATCGACCGCACTGCCGAAGACCTGGCCCAGCTGCGCCGTGACCAGGCGCTTGCGCGGGTGGAAGAAGCCCACGAACTGGCGCGCATCGGCGCCTGGGAACTGGACCCGTCCACCGGCATGGGCCGCTATTCCAACCAGGTCTACCGCCTGCTTGGCCGCCGGCCGCCGGAAGCCCGCCGCTGGCACCGCTTCGACGAGCTGCTGGTTCCCGCCGACCCTGCCACCGCCACCCAGACCGAACAGCTGCTGGCCGACCTCTGCTCGGGTGATCCGGTGCAGGTGGACGTACTGCTGCCCCTGCTGTCGATGGACGGACGCGCCCTGATGGTGCACCTGCGTGCCGCCAGTGGTGTCGATGAGTCCGGCCGCAGCCGCGTGCTGGGCACCCTGCAGGACGTGACCGAGCGGGAGCAATCGCGGCGCCTGCTACGCGAGCGCGAGGAGCAGTTCCGCGAACTGGTGCGGGTGCTGCCCGATGGCGTGGTGATCCTCTCCGACGAGCACGTGCTGTACACCAACGCCTGGGCGGCCAGCCTGTTCGGCTATGGCAGCCATACCCTGCTGGGTGAGCCGCTGTCGGCGCTGGTCGCTGCCGGTGATCTGGCCCGCGTCCGCGGCCAGCTGCGTGCAGGGCAGCCACACCTGGGCCCCGGCCACAGCAGCGTGGTGGCCATGCAGCGCGCCGACGGCCGCAGCTTCCATGCCGGCCTGGCGGTGGGCGAGGTTCGCTATGGTGGCCGCGACTGCAAGCTGCTGATCGTGCGCGACCTCAGTGATTCCGAACGGACGCGCAGTGCACTGGAAACCAGCAACCGCGAACTGCAGGCGATGGCCGGCCGCCTGTTCTCCCTGCAGGAAGACGAGCGCCGCGCGATCTCGCGCGATCTGCACGACGACATCGGCCAGGCGATCACGGCGATCAAATTGTCCGCCCATGCCGCGCAGGACGAGCACGATCCGCAACGCCGCGCCGAGGACCTGGCACAGATCGTCAGCCTGGCCGACACCACGGTAGCCAAGCTGCGCGACATCTCCACCCTGCTGCGCCCTCCGCAGCTGGACGCGCTGGGCCTGGAAGCGGCCCTCAGCTGGCAGGCACGGGTGCTGTTCCGTTCTTCGCAGGTGGAGCTGCTGGCCGAGATCGAGCCCCTGCCGCATCGCCCCGACAACAGCATCGAACAGGCCTGCTTCCGCATCGCACAGGAGAGCCTGACCAACGTGCTGCGGCACGCGCGCGCGAGCCAGGTACACCTGCAACTGCGCGACATCGGCAAGCGCAGCCTGCACCTGCAGATCCGCGACGACGGCGAAGGTTTCGACCCGGACGGCCCGCGCGGCCTGGGCCTGATCGTGATGCGCGAGCGCGCGCAGAGTGTCGGCGGCCATGTGCGTATCGAGTCCGCACATGGCGAAGGCACCCTGATCGACGTTCACCTCCCCTACCAGGCGGCCAGCATGGCCGCCGTTGAGTCACCGGAATACTGAGCCTATGTGGAATCCCAACCAGCCGCCGGTCAGCATCGATGATGCACCCGATCGCCTCGGTGCCGGCAACCCCGAGCTGCAGGCGATGGTCGCCGAAGCGGCCTCCGGCGGCACCGCGCTGATGCTGATGCACGTGGACATCGACCACTTCGCTTCAGTCAACGAGAACATGAGCGCCGAGGTGGGTGACCAGGCGCTGGTGCTGGTGGCGCAGCGGCTGCAGTCCTACCTGCGCGGTCGCGGCAAACTGTGGCGGCATGGCAGCGACGAGTTCCTGATCGCGGTCCCGCGCAACGCCGACGTGCCGCTGCCGGAGGACTTCGCCGAGGAGATCCGGCAACAGATGGAGTTGCCCCTGTCGGTGCTGCCGTACACGCTGTTCATGACCGGCAAGCTGGGGGTGAGCCTGTGCCCGGAACACGCCAGTAACGCCTCGCGACTGCTCGACCACGCCGAGGATGCGCTGTACCAGGCAGCCCGCGAAGGTGGAAACGCGGTGCGCATCCATGCAGTGGATACCCCGCCGAGCGCGCACAGCGAGAGCATCATCGCGCGCCAGATCGTCGACGCGATCCCCAACGGTGAGCTGAAGCTTCGCTACCAGCCGCTGGTCAGTGCCCGCGACGGCCATGTGGTGGGCATGGAGGCGCTGCTGCGCTGGCAGTCCCCCACGCTGGGCATGCTGGTGCCGGAGCGCTTCATGCGCACCGCCGAGCGACTGGGCATCATCGTGCAGATCGGCACCTGGGTGCTGGAGGGCGCGCTCAAGCAGGCCCGCCTGTGGCGCGACCAGGGCTTCGACGACTTCACCATTGCCGTGAACGTCTCCACCCTGCAGCTGCTGCGGCCGAACTTCTTCGCTGAAGTGATGGGCCTGATCCAGGCCGCGGGCGTGCCGGCACAGATGCTGACGCTGGAGATCAACGAAAGCGCGCTGACCAACAATGTCAATTTCGTGCACGAGACACTGGCCAACCTGCGCAACGAAGGCATCAGCCTGAGCCTGGACAACTTCGGCACCGGCGATTCCAGCCTCAGTGCGCTGGTGCGTTACCCGGTGGACAAGCTGAAGATCGACCGCAGTTTCATCAAGAGTGCACCAGCCGGCAACCGCGAAGCGGCCATCGCACGCGCGATCATCGCCATGGGCCACCAGCTGGGCATGACGGTCATTGCCAACGGCGTGGAATCGCAGGCGCAGCTGGGCTTCCTGCGCCGCAACGACTGCGACGTGTTCCAGGGCTACCTGTTCGGCGAACCGATGTCGGCCGATGCCGCCGGCATGACCCTGCGCCGCCGCTACCTGCGCCCGGAAGCCTTCGCCGAGACCCGCCCGGACCGCACGCTGCTGCTGCTGGACGACGAGGAGAACGTGCTGCGCTCGCTGGTGCGCCTGTTCCGCCGCGATGGCTACCGCATCCTGGCCGCCGGCAACGTGCGCGATGCATTCGACCTGCTGGCGATCAACGACGTGCAGGTGATCCTGTCCGACCAGCGCATGAGCGACATGAGCGGCACCGAGTTCCTGGGCCGGGTGAAGATGCTGTACCCGGATACGATCCGCCTGGTGCTGTCCGGTTACACCGATCTGAACACGGTGACCGACGCGATCAACCGCGGCGCGATCTATCGCTTCCTGACCAAACCGTGGAACGACGATGAGCTGCGCAAGCACATCCACCAGGCATTCCGCACCTATGAGGAGCAGCGTCGCAGCAACGCCGGTCCGGCGCCTGCGGAGAGCGGCGATGGCGGCGAGGATCGCCCGCTGCGGTAACGATCCCGTCTGGTAGAGCCGGCCGCTGGCCGGCTGCTCTCGATGCCTGGCTCAAAGGGGTTGCCGGCCAGCGGCCGGCACTACCCGAAGCGCGAATCCGGTCGGGGACAAGCCCTGGCAGAGCCGGCCGCTGGCCGGCTGCTCTCGATGCCCGGTTCAATGGGTTGCCGGCCAGCGGCCGGCACTACCCGAAGCGCGAATCCAGGTCGGGAACAAGCCCTGGTAGAGCCGGCCGCTGGCCGGCTGCTCTCGATGCTGGATTCAATGAGGTTGCCGGCCAGCGGCCGGCACTACCCGAAGCGCGAATCCAGGCCGGGGACAAGCCCTGGTAGAGCCGGCCGCTGGCCGGCTGCTCTCGATGCCTGGTTCAAAGAGGTTGCCGGCCAGCGGCCGGCACTACCCGAAGCGCGAATCCAGGTCGGGGACAAGCCCTGGTAGAGCCGGCCGCTGGCCGGCTGCTCTCGATGCCCGGTTCAATGGGGTTGCCGGCCAGCGGCCGGCACTACCCGAAGCGCGA